>JBQTHZ010000036.1:0-1534 GCA_052388515.1 Chloroflexota bacterium
CCGAGATCGCGGTCCACCGCCGCAGCTTCGTGCCGGCCGACGTGGTGCTGGCTGCCGCCCACGGCCGCGCCATCCGCCTGGCGCGCGAGGCCCGCGACCGCCTCGTGGCGGGCGATCCGGAGCTGCCGCCGGTCGACCTGGCCCGCTATGACGCGCTGATCGGTGTGACGCCATGAGCGCCAGCGCATCGGAGTTGGCCTACCTGTCCCGCGCGCTGAAGGCGCCGCGCATCCGGGAGGTGGCCGAGCGGCTCGCCGAGCGCGCCCGCGACGAGAGCTGGGACTATCCCGCCTACCTGGCCGCGGTGCTGGCCGAGGAGGTCAGCTCGCGCGACAGCCACGGCGGCGCGGCGCGGGTCAAGGCCGCCCGCTTCCCGGCGGTCAAGACGCTCGACGACTTCGACTTCACGATCCAGACATCCGTCAACCGCCAGCTCATCAGCCATCTGGCCCAGCTCGACTTCCTGGCCGAGGCCTCCAACGTCGTGTTCCTCGGGCCACCGGGTACCGGCAAGACGCACCTGTCGATCGCCCTCGGCGTGGCGGCCGCGCGACGGGGCCAGCGGGTGGCCTTCGCCACCGCGCACCAGTGGGTCAACCGGCTCGGCGCCGCCAAGCGCGCCGGGCGCCTCGACGAGGAGCTCGAGCGGCTGGGGCGCATCCCGCTGCTCATCGTGGACGAGGTCGGCTACATCCCCTTCGACCCCGAGGCGGCGGCGCTGTTCTTCGCCCTGATCAGCAGCCGCTATGAGCGGCGCAGCCTGATCGTCAGCAGCAACAAGACGTTCAGTGCCTGGGCCGAGATCTTCGGCGACCCGGTGGCCGTGGCGGCGATGGTCGACCGGCTCGTCCACCACGCCGAGGTCATCGTGCTCAAGGGCGAGTCCTATCGGCTCAGAGGCAAGCGTGAGGAGGTGCTGAGCGGCGAGAAGAGGCACTGACCGTTCAGGTTTCGACCGGCGCTACCTGTTCAGAATTCGACCGGCGTTGACAGGCCGCAATCGCCTCGCGGGGTCCAGATGCGATCCGCGATGCCTGTCGCCATGGTCTCTTGCGGCCCGGTACGTTACGCCGCCCTGATGAATACCAACGCGGATGCACCAATCCACGCGTGGTCACAGTTCGAACCGCCTCGTTTGGCAGGCCCGGTAGGCTTAGTGGACGCACGGCCTTTCGTCGGGGTGGTCGGGGCATGCGCTCGACGTGGTAACGCATGTCTACACAGCAAGGTGGTTCCGCCAGCTTGACCGACTCTGGATTCCGGATACCAGCGAACGTGACCGTCACGAGGGCGTAGTGCGCGACCGGCTGCCTCGCGGCGTGAAGTCCCGAGGGGCAACGCGAACCTTGGGAGGAACCACAGGCCGCTCCGGGGACGGAACGGGCCTGGGATCGGATGAAGGGAATGATGGTGAGCCTGGGACCGAATGATGGTTGTGACGCCACCCCGCGGTCGCCGGGCTACATTCCAGAATACGGTTCGGCTCCCAGACCTGCATCATCGACTCCGAATCGACGTTGTTGAGCGCACCAAA
>JBQTHZ010000037.1:0-16462 GCA_052388515.1 Chloroflexota bacterium
AACGGACACGAAGGTACCGATGCGCCCCGCTCCCGCCCAACAGTGGACAAGTCGCGGGCGCCAGCCTATCCGCCGCTCCCCCCAGCGGACCAATTCGGCGACTTCCTGTCCGATAGGCCCCGCAGCGGACCAAGGTGCGCCGCCGGCAACCCGCCGGTAAGCCGACGGTAAGCGGTGATCCTCACCATCGGGTGCATGGCAAGTCGCGTTCGCACTCTCGACGAGGCACGCCGCATGTGGCAGCGCATGGCTCGCGAGCTCGGCGATCAGCTGCGGAGCGGTCGCCATGTCCTCGGCGCCACGCAGAAGCAGGTGGGCATGGCAATCCGCGTCTCCACGTCCGAGATATCCCGCCGCGAGCTCGGGCGGTCGCGGCGCCTGACTGGCGAGAAGCTCGCGGTCCACAGCGCGGCTATCGGCCTGAAGCTGTCGATCAAGCTCTACCCGCTAGGTGGCGGAGTCCGCGACGCGGCCCAGGCGACATACCTCGCAGCGTTCGTGGCTCGCGTTGGTCGAGCCTGGAAGGTCACCCTGGAGGAGCCGATTCCGCTCGCCGGGGACCTTCGGGCGATCGACGCGCTGCTGACGGGCCGGGACGCGCGGATCGCCGTCGAGGTGATCACGCGGCTCGCCGACCTCCAGGCGCAGATCCGCGCCGCCCAGCTCAAGGCACAGGAGATCCGAGCAACGCGGCTCGTGCTCGTGATCGCCGCGACCCGCGCAAACCGGGCTGCGCTCGCATCGGTACGATCGTCGCTCGTGGCCGCCTTCGATCTCGACTCCCGGCGCGTCCTGTCTGACCTTGCCGCCGGCCGCGACCCGGGCCGTGACGCGATTGTGCTGCTGGCTCGCTCCCGGGACTAACGGATACGAAGTGACCGATGCGCCCCGATCCGAACTACAAGTGGACAGGAAGTCCGCGCCAGCCTATCCGCCGCTCCCGGCAGCGGATCAATTCGGACACTTCCTCTCCGATAAGCCCCGTGGAGGATCAACGGTCTGGTGAGGAGCAGGAGGCTCGGACAATCGGGTGAGCGCGGGCCATTGGAGCGACGGCCATCGAGACCCGGTCGATTTGCCGCGCTTCTGTGGCTCGCCGGTGGGACTAACGGACACGAATTGGCCGATGCGCCCCGTAGCGGACCACGAACGGCCAGGATCGGCCCCTCACCCTATCCGGTGCTCCCACGTGCGGACGAATTCGGCCATTTCCTGTCCGATACGCCCCGCAGCGGACTAACGCCGCCAGCAGCCCGGAGCCTGGCGAGAGGCGCCGAACGAGCGAG
The DNA here is from genome assembly GCA_052388515.1 of Chloroflexota bacterium. Lineage (GTDB taxonomy): Bacteria > Chloroflexota > Limnocylindria > QHBO01 > QHBO01 > JACDBZ01. The sequence goes on from JBQTHZ010000037.1 coordinate 1,287, forward strand.
CGACCCTCGCGGCCCGCACGGGACCCAGGCCAGCGAGAGGTGGCGGCCCCTACTCCAGGTAGTCCTTGAGCTTCCGCGAGCGCGAGGGATGACGCAGCTTGCGCAGCGCCTTCGCCTCGATCTGGCGGATCCGCTCGCGAGTCACGTTGAAGTCGCGCCCCACCTCCTCGAGGGTCCGGGACCGACCATCCTCGAGCCCGAAGCGGAGCTGGAGCACGCGCCGCTCGCGCGGGGTGAGCGAGTCGAGCACGCCCTCCACCTGCTCCTTCAGCAGCTGGTGGGACGCGGCATCCGCCGGAGCCACCGATGCGAGATCCGGGATGAAGTCGCCGAGATGCGAATCCTCCTCCTCGCCGATCGGCGTCTCGAGGCTGACCGGCTCCTGCGAGACCTTCATGATCTCGCGCACCTTCTCGGGGCTGACAGTCTGCGGTCCATCGGCGACGCGCTCGTCGACCTCGCCCTCGGTGGGCTCACGCTGGAGCTTGTCGCGCAGCTCGCGGATGATCTCGTCGCGGCTCATGCGACGCGCGATCTCCTCCACGTTCGGCTCGCGGCCCAGTTCCTGGAGCAGCGTTCGGCTGACCCGGATGAGTCGGTTGATCGTCTCGACCATGTGGACCGGGATGCGGATCGTGCGCGCCTGGTCGGCAATGGCGCGCGTGATCGCCTGCCGGATCCACCACGTGGCGTACGTGCTGAACTTGAAGCCCTTCTCGTAGTCGAACTTCTCGACCGCCCGGATGAGGCCGATGTTCCCCTCCTGGATGAGATCCAGGAAGCTCATGCCGCGACCGATGTACTTCTTGGCGATCGACACCACCAGGCGCAGGTTGGCCTCCGTCAGGCGCTTGCGCGCATCGGTGCTCTGCTCGACCAGGCGGCCCGTGCGCTTCTCCAAAGGCACGTCGACCGGGATGGTCGGGTCGTAGCCCAGGCTGAGCAGGTACTCGGCATCGTGGCCGGAGGTGATGTACTCGCCCACGATGAGCTGGGCGGTCTCGCGTGCCCAGACCTCGAGCTCGACCAGCTCGGCGCCACCGGCATGGCTCAGGGAGCGGAACCGATACGTCGAGCCGAACAGGACCGCGTCCTTGAGGCCCTGCGCCGGGTCGGAGGCCAGCACCTTGAGGATCGACTCGGCCTCCATGAGGCGTGTGCGCGCCTCGTCGTCGAGGTTCTGGGACTTGCGGGCCTTCGACAGCTTGATCGATGGGACCTCGATCGTCTTGCGCCGGCGCCCGACCCACCAGTCGATGGCGTCGCGGGTGACGCGCGGCGACTCCTTGGGTAGGTCGAAGGCGCGCATGGCTGCCATGGTCCGCGCCTTCGGCTCGGAATCGAGGGTGACCCAGGTGAAGAGATTGACGAGGGCGCGGGCCGGATCCTCGACCGCCAGCTCGCCGAGCTCGATCGCCTTGGCCAGCACCACCTCTTCCTCGGCGGTGAGCAGGGCGACCTTGCCGATCTCCTTGAGGTACATCCGGACCGGGTCGTCGATACCGATGAGGTCGGCCGCCAGGGCCTCGAGATCCTCCTCGGTTGCCTTCGGCTTTGCCGCCGTCCTGCGCGCGCTCGGTGCTTCAACCTCCTCCTCCGCCTCGTCGGGCTCACCGATGAGGGTCGGCTGGTTCTCGGCGTCGAGCACCTCGACGCCCGCCTCCGCGGCAGCCGCGTACAGCTCCTCGAGCGCACCCATCTGCGCCTCGGGCTGCGGGATCACCTCGAGGATCTGGTCGTGGGTGATGAAGCCCTCTTCGCGGCCGGCCGTGAGCAGGGTCGCGATCGCGGCGCTCCGCCCGCCGTCGTCACCCGCTCCGTTACCGGTCGACGAGCTCTTCGCCGTTCCAGCCGATGCCGGCGCCTTGGCCTTCGCCGGCCCCTTCGCCTTGGCGGATGCCTTCGCCTTGTCGGGTGCCTTCGTCTTGACCGATGCCGACGCCTTGGCGGCGGGCTTCGGCGAGCCCGAGGCCGCTGCCGATGCCGGCGCCTTGGCCGCTGGCTTCGCCCTGGCGGCGGGCTTGGTGGCGGGCTTGGTGTCGGACGCGGAGGTGCCGGCCTTTGCTGCCGGTGTCTTCTTGGTTGGTGCTGCCTTCGGCTTGGTGGTGGTCGCCACTCAGCTCCTCCTCTCGCCGGCCGCCATGGCCGGCGCATTCATTGCGTGTTCGAGCTGCCCTCGCTCCTGGTGCAGCTGATGGACTCTTCGTTCGAGCTCATGGATGTCGTCGGATGCGTCGTCGTCGGATGCCGCCCGGATCAGGGTCTCGAGATCGGCAAGCTGTTCATTCACGCGTGCGATGCGGAGCCGCACCAGGCTGACCCGGAGGTCCTCGCGATCGCCTGCGGTGTCGGGCCGGGCTCCGCGTGCCCTGGCGGTGGCCAGCACGCTGCGCGCCAGATCGGCCGTCGCCGGATCGAGCCCGCCCACGAATCGCTCCAGGTCCGGCTTGTCCTCCGTGGCCACCGCCGCCAACCAGGCGTGGCCGAGCGCCTGCGCCGATTCGTCACGAAACGGCAGCCGCTGCGCCTGGTCGAGCTCGGCGGCGAGGGTCGGGCTCAGCAGCATGAGGATCAACGCCTGGCGCTCGAGCGGCGTGAGACTCGGTTCGCCGTCGGACGCCGGGGAGGTGTCCATCACCGGTCGGAGTGGGACGGGGTGGTCCCCGCGAGACAGCTCCTCGCGCAGCACGCGCTCGTCGATGCCGGCCAGCTGTGCCAGCTGCGGCACGTACGAATCCTGCTCCACGCGGTCCGGCAGGCGGCGCAGCAGGTCGAGCATGCGCCGGGTGTAGCCACTGCGGCCCTGCGCCTGGCGCATGTCGACTTCGGCGGCGGCGCGCTGCATGAAGTACGGGAGCAGCTCGGCGGCATCGGCGACCGCGTTGCGCCAGCCGTCGGGATCGGTCCTGATCAGCTCGTCGGGGTCCTTGCCTGCCGGGATGCGGATCACCCGCACCTTGCTGACGATCGGGCCGAGCTCCTCGAGCAGGCCGCGCTGGGTGGCCGTCTCGCCGGCGAGGTCGACGTCGTAGGCGAGCGCCACCGCATCGGCGTACCGGTTGGCGAGCTCGACCTGGCCCTGGGTGAGCGCAGTGCCCAGGCTGGCGACCACGTTCGTGAACCCGGCCTGGTGGGCGGTCATCACATCGGTATAGCCCTCGACGATGACCGCCAGCTTCTCGCGCCGGATGGATCCCCTGGCGATGTCGATCGCGTACAGCGTGCGGCTCTTGTCGAACAGGGGCGTGGCCGGCGAGTTCAGGTACTTCGGGCCCTCCGCTCCCGGCATGATCCGCCCGCCGAGCCCGATGGCCCGGCCGGATGCATCGCGGATGGGAATGATGATCCGGCCACGGAAGCGGTCGTAGACGCCGCCGCGCGTCGCGGGGCTGGCCAGGCCCGCGCCGATGAGATCCGCATCACTGAAGCCCTTGCCACGCAGACGCTTGGTCATCGCCTCCCAGTTGTTGGGGGCGTAGCCGACATTGAACTGGTCGAGCGTCGCATCGGTCAGTCCGCGCTCGGCAAGGTAGGCCCTGGCGCGTTCCGCCTGCCGGGCCTGGAGGAGCACCTCGCGGTACCAGGCCACGGCGGCCTCCAGCGCTTCGCGCAGCCGGCGCTTGTGCCGATCCTCGCGGGCGGTGTGCTCGCTCAGCTCGACCCCGGCCTTCTCGGCCAGTCGAGCCAATGCCTCGCGGAAGTCGAGGCCGTCGCGGCGCATGAGGAACGTGAAGATGTCGCCGTGCTCGCCGCAGCCGAAGCAGTGCCACGTCTCGCGATCGGGCGTCACGATGAACGAGGGAGTCTTCTCGGCATGGAAGGGGCAGAGGCCCTTGTAGACGGTGCCCGCCCGCTTCAGCGAGACGGTTTCGCCGACGACGTCGACGACGGGGAGCTTCGATTTGATCTCGGCAACGATGCCGGATGACGTGTTGATCTGGCTGACCCTCGCGCGGGCTCGTCCGCGCTTGTCAAGTGCTTTGTCAAGGGGTGCTGACGTATTCTAGCACATTGTCAAGCGACGGGCACGCCAGAGCATCATCCGCGACGGAGGTGGCGGCGCAGGGCGAGCCCCGCGATCGCTGTGCCGACGACGGCCACGCCGATGATCGGGTCCATCGAGGTCGCCGGACCATGCACCTCGCCGGCATGAGCCGATGCTGCACCGGGTCGCAGGAGGATGAGCGCGCCCCACGCCAGCAGGGCCACCCCGACGATGGGAACCAGGCGTCGTCCGTATCGACTCGTCTTCTCGACGAGCATGACGCCGGTGAGGGCTGCCATCCACGCCAGGCTGCCGACCCCCACGGCGAACATGAGCAGCATCAGCGCCCAGCAGCAGCCCAGGCAGAAGACCCCGTGCCGCAACCCCAGCGACCAGGCATTGCCGACGCCCTGCCGATAGTGGCGCCACAGGAACTGGACCGGCGAACGGCACTCGGCGAGGCAACGCTCCTTGAGCGGACTGAACTGGAAGGCTCCCGCACCGAGCAGGATCCCGCCACTGATCAGCCATGGTCGGTCCGCGAGCCACGGCCAGCGGTCGATGAGCCAATGGAGAGCGGCGTCGCCGCCGAGCGCCAGCAGCGCGAAGGCCGTCCAGATCGCGAAGTAGCCCGCCAGGAACGCGGTCATCGTCAGGCGCGGGCGACGCTGAGCACGCGCGGGGACGGCGAACGCCCGGATCATGGGCAGGCTGGTGGGCAGCATCATGGCGGCGGTCATGAGCTGCCAGGTCACCAGGAACACGATGATCGCCGACGGCCAGGCCGCACCGGCCCCGGTCAGGATGGCATCGTGCTCGATCAGCGCCGCCTGATCCAGAACGATGAGGCCCAGCATCAACACCCAGGCAGCGCCGACCGCGGCGAGGATCACCGGATCCAGCCCGGGCCGCGGAAGGAATCTCGCGGTCGGCGCATGCATCGACTCAGGCCTCGAACCGGAAGTGGCCCTGCAGGGCGTTGTGGTCGCGCAGGTCGACATCGGACAGCCCGTAGGCGGCTCCGTCTCGCGTGTAGGACGATGCCTTGCCAACGTACACCGGCGAGCCTGGAATCGTCGAGAACACGGTTTCGCTGAGGACGGTCGGCTTGCCGGTCGCTCCCTGGTAAGAGGTCAGCTCGGCACGCGTGATGCCGCCCAGGTCCAGGGTCCCCTTGCCGGCGTCAACGGTGAACGTGATCGGCACCCGTTCCACCGCGACCACCTCTCCGACGAGGCCAGCGAGATCGGCGATGGCGCCACCGAGCTGCCCGGTGAAGAGCTTGAGCATCGCCTCCTGCTGCTCCGGGCTGGATCGATCGTCCACGAAGACGAGTGCCTTCCAGTTGCCGTTCAGGATGTTGCCCGGGATGTGGACCGTCATCGCGATGGTCATGCCGGAAACGTCGACGCCCTCGATCTGTCCTTCCTCGATACGCCAGCCGAGCGTCGACTCGCAGGTTCCCCCGTCTGGGTCCTCACCGATCCAGCACGGGCACAGGACGTTGCAGGTGCATACCTCGAGCAAGCGGCCCGCAATGCTGTACCTGGCGGTCCCCGGATCGGTGGCGGCGTGTGCGGCGGATGTCATGGTGCTTGACTCCTTGCGTACGGATGCCCCAGAGATTGGCGGCCCCTGTCGCAGCGGCGTTGCAATCCGACTGCAACAGGTGGTGCGAGCCTCTCGCGCATGGGCCTTCGTTGCCGTAGGCCGTAGGATCAAGGGGTAGCCGGAGGCACGTGATGGCCGCCACACTCTCAGCCCAGCCACAGCCGAGCGGCGGAAGGATCCCCGATCGTCGCCCCGCGCGCCGCGAGCAGAGCCGGGCGCGGTATCCGGACACGGCCGGCTACATCGAGCGAGATGACGTTCGCGTCTTCTACGAGGTCTACGGCGAGGGCGAGCCGACGATCCTGCTGCTCCCGACATGGTCGATCGTCCACTCGCGGATCTGGAGGCTGCAGATCCCGTATCTCGCCCGGCACTATCGCGTGCTGACGTTCGACGGTCGCGGGAATGGTCGGTCGCACCGACCCACGGAGGCGGCCGCCTACGCCGATACCGAGTTCGTCGACGATGCGATCGCCGTCCTTGATGCGACCGGAACGGAGCGAGCACTCATCGTCTCCGTCTCGATGGGCGCGGGCTTCGCGCTGCGCATGGCGGCCGAGGTTCCGGAGCGCGTCGTGGCGGCCGTCTTCGAGGGACCGTCGGTGCCCCTGGGTGAGCCGCTTCCGGATCGGAGCGCGCACGCCATCGACGAGCCGCTGGACCGCTATCACGGCTGGGACAGGTACAACCACCACTACTGGCGCCAGAACTACCCCGACTTCCTCGAGTTCTTCTTCGGGAAGTGCTTCAGCGAGCCGCACTCGACCAAGCAGATCGAAGACGCTGTCGGCTGGGGAATGGAGACCGATGCCGAGACGCTCGTCCGCACCAATCAGGCGCCGTACCTCGATCGGGACCGCTCGGGCCGTACCGCCGGCGATACCGAGGCGGTCACCCGGGCCCTTGCGGCAAGCGTGCGCTGCCCCAGCCTGGTCATCCACGGTACCGACGACCAGGTCACCTCGTTCAGCCGCGGCCGGGAACTGGCCCGGGCGCTTCGCGCCGAGCTCGTGACCCTGGGCGGGGCTGGCCACATCCCACACGCACGCGACCCGGTCAGCTTCAACCTCCTCCTGCGCGATTTCATCGACCGGGTGCACGGCTCCGCCGCTTCCGGGCGAGGCTGAGATGCGCGCGAGAGAGCCGGATGGCCAGGGCTACGCCGACCAGAACGGCGTCAGGATCGCGTATGAAGTGTTCGGCGACGGCGAGCCATCGACGCTGCTGCACGAGTTCGCGGACTCGATTGCGCCGGTGCCTGCACGGCAGCGCGTCTGGAGCCGCGCGAGGACGCGTCGCCGCCGCGCCCTCTACATCTCCTCGCCCATCGGGCTCGGTCACGCGCAGCGTGACATCGCGATCGCAGATGAGCTGCGACAGCTGCACCCCGACCTCGAGATCGACTGGCTGGCGCAGCACCCGGTGACTGAGGCGCTCGCTGCGCGCGGCGAACGCATCCATCCGGCGAGCATCGAGCTGGCAAACGAGTCGGCGCACATCGAGTCCGAGTCGGCGGAGCACGATCTGCACGCGTTCCAGGCGATCCGCCGCATGGACGAGATCCTGTTGGCGAATTTCATGGTCTTCCATGACATCGTGCGCGACGACCCCTACGACCTCTGGATCGGTGACGAGGCCTGGGAACTCGACTACTACCTGCACGAAAACCCGGAGCTCAAGACGGCCGCCTACGCATGGATGACCGATATCGTGGGATGGCTGCCGATGCCCGACGGCGGCGATCATGAGGCCTACCTGACCGCCGACTACAACGCCGAGATGATCGGTCACATCGCTCGCTTCCCGCGCGTCCGCGATCGCGCCATTTTCGTCGGCAACCCCGAGGACGTCGTGCCGGACCGCTTCGGCCCCGGCCTCCCTCCCATCCGTGAGTGGGTCGAGGCGCACTACGCGTTCGCCGGCTACGTGACCGGCTTCGACCCGACCGCATTCGCCGACCGCGAATCGCTGCGCGCCGAGCTGGGCTATGCGCCGGATGAGCAGGTGTGTGTAGTGACCGTGGGCGGCTCGGGAGTCGGCGGGGATCTGCTCCGTCGGTTGATCGCCGCCTATCCCAAGGCGAAGGCGCGGCTCCCGGCCCTGCGCATGATCGTGGTCGCCGGTCCGCGCATCGACCCGGCCGCGCTGCCGGCTGCCGAAGGCCTGGAGGTACGTCCCTACGTGCCACAGCTGTATCGGCACCTGGCCGCCTGTGACCTGGCGGTGGTGCAGGGTGGGCTGACCACCTGCATGGAGCTGACGGCCACCGGCCGGCCGTTCATCTACGTCCCGTTACGGCACCACTTCGAGCAGACCTACCACGTGTCCCATCGGCTCGACCGCTACGGCGCCGGGCGGCGCCTGGAGTTCGCCGACGCTGATCCGGACCACCTGGCCGAGCTGATTGCCACCGATATCGGGCGCCGCGTCCACTACCGACCGGTCGAGGCCGATGGCGCGGCTCGCGCGGCGGCCCTCATCGCCGAGATGCTCTAGCGAGCTTGGCATGCGCCAGCTCCAGGGATGCTGACGCGGCGAACTCGGCCCAGCCGGCGGTCTCCGCTGCCTTGGACACGGGGGCCAGCAACTGCTGAGCGCGCTCCGGCTGGTCCGCGCGCAGCCACACCCGGGCGATGGCGATCTGCACGTGAGCCGCGTGCAGGTACATCCGCCCACCCGCCGACTGAGCCTGCTGCAGGATGGTCGATGCCCGCTCGGCAAGCGCCAGGGACTCTTCGTCATCGCCCGCCAACGACCTGGCCAGGGCCAGCGGGCCCAGGCAACGGACGAGGTACGCGGCGCTCCCGTCGCGCTCAGCGGCCGCGAGGCCGGTCTCGAGGCAGCGAATGGCCTCGTCGACCTCCCCCAGCTCAGTCAGCGTCCAGCCGATGATGCCGTTCGTGAACGCCGTCCACCACGGATGCCCCACCTTGGCGGCGAGCTCCGTGGAGCGACGTCCCGCCTCGAGGGCGGCACCGGGCTCGCCGCGCGCCCGCGCGATCCACGCGACGTGGGCAAGGAAGAACGCGGCGTAGGCTCCATACCCGGTCCGCTCGTTGAGCCTCAGCGCCTCCTCGATCCGCTCGGACGCGAGGTCCCACTGCCCGCGCGCCATGGCCGGAATCGACGACTCGAACACCGTCCACTGGAGGAGCCTGGGGAGCTCGGCCCGTCGCAGCTTCGGCTCGAGCTCGCCGAGCACCTCCTCGAGTCGTTCGATGTCTCCCACGTAGGCATGGCACGTCTTCAGCGCGTCGAGCGCAGTCGCCAGCAGCTCTTCGTCGCCGCTCGGGCGAGCCGCCTCGACAGCCTCCGCCGCATACAACTCCGCGAGATCCGAGCGCAGCCGATTCGTGGCCAGGATCGAGAGACGGGCCAGGATGTGGACGGTGGCCGACGTGTCGCCCAGCTCGCGAGCGAGTGACAGGCCCTGCTCCAGGTACGCGACCGACGTCTCGGTGGGCCGCCCGAGACCGATCGCCACGTCGCCGCCGAGACGGAGCAGCGACTGGACCTCCAGTGCCCGATCGCCCGCCCGACGGGCGAGGTCGACGGCGACCGATTGATCCTCGAACGCACCACCGTAGTCGGCGAGCGCCTCGCCCACATCGGCGCGCGAGAGGAGGATCCGGATCTGCAGCGTGTCGTCGCCACCCCTGCGCGCCGCATTCAGGGCCTTGCCAAGTAGATGCTTCGCATCGCGGTTGGAGAAGCGCCCGGCAGCGCGCGAGGCCGCGTCCAGCCAGCGGCCCGCGGCGTCGGCCCATTGCCCGGCCGCGGCGGCATGCCCGGCGACGGCTTCGGGATTCGCCGCCACCAAGGTCATGGCGCGTAGATGACGAGCGCCGCGAATGGCAGGCGGCGTCGTCTGGTACATGATCTCGCGGATCAGGTCGTTGGCGAAGGCGAGCTGGTTTCCCGATTCCACGACGAGGCGCGCTCTCCTGGCCCGGTCAGCGCGCCGCACGACATCCTCGAGCTCGATCCCGATGAGGTCGGCGACGGTGGCCAGGTCGAAGGCGGAGCCGAGGACGGCGGCCGCGCGCAAGAACTCGTCGACGTCGTCGCCGGCACGCCGCGATCGGCCCGTGACGGCCTCGCGCAACGATTCCGGCATGGGCAGCGCTTCTCCCGAAGCCCCGGCCTGGTCGGAAAGGGCGCGAATGAGCTCGATCGCATAGAGCGGGTGGCCGCCCGACAGGGCGTGAATGCGCTTCGCCAGCCTTGTCAGTCCCGAGCCTCGGGCGAGCTGCGCGATTGCCTCTGCCGGCAGCGTGTCGAGCGACACCCGACGCGCAACGTCGTCCAGCTGATCGAGCTGCGCCTCGCCTTCCTCGGGGCGGACGGTGCCCACCATGAGCAGGCGGTGGGTGGCGAGTCGTCGTGCGGCGAAATGGAGCAGCTCGATCGTCGTCGCTCCGGCGTTGTGCACGTCGTCGAGCACCAGGAGCACCGGGCGACGCCGCGTCACGCCTTTCAGCAGCGCCACGCACGCCTCGAGCGCCCGGCGCCGCTCGACCTCGGCACTCGCGGGCGGCACCCGTGGCGACCGGAGCAGGTCCTGCAGCTCGGGCACCAGCTCGATGAGTGCTGCAGCCTGTTCCGGCGCGAGATCCTGCGCGAGCTCGACCGGAGAGGCCAGGACAACGGGTCGAATGGCGTCGGCGAAGGGCTCCAGGAACAGGGAGCGCTCGGCCTCGTAGCAGCGGGCGCGTAGGACCAGCCCGCCCGTGCTCCGGGCGACGGCCTCGAGCCGAGCGGCCAGGGCGGTCTTGCCGATCCCGGCCTCGCCGATGAGCAGGAAGAGTCCGCCGCGACCATCGACCGCCTGCGTCCACGCCGCCCTCAGCGTGGCGAGCTCGGCCTCGCGGCCAACGAACCTGGGGTCTGGTGCATCACTGCCGGAGGTTCGCTCGCGCCCGCGATCGACCACGCGATCCGCGCTGGGCCGTTGCTCCTGGACGATCGCGCGGTGCAGCTCGCGCGTCTCAGGGGCGGGCGCGACGCCCAGCTCATCGGCCAGGCAACGACGGAGCCGCTCGTACGCCAGCAGTGCCTGGTTGCGGCGGCCGGACCGATGGTTGGCGAGCATCGCTGCACGATGCGCCTCTTCGTCGAGCGGATCGGTCGCAATCGCGGCCTCTGCCGCCGCCAGGGCTTCTTCCGCATCGCCGGCTTCGAACGCGGCCGTCCAGAGCGCCGCCCGAGCTCGCCGCCTCAGCCGATCGCAGTCCGAGCGCGCCGGCTGCGCCCACTCGACGTATGGCTCGTCCTCCAGGACGGTGCCCGCAGCCAGCAGATCGATGGCGCCCGCCGCGGCGACACGCGCCAGTGCTGGTTCGTTCCGACGGAGGCGGAGCTCGGCCTCCGTGGTCAGGCGTTCGGCGGCGTCGAGATCGATCTGCCGGGCCGGCGATGGGACGAAGCGGTAGCCATCTTGAGTGCCCTGGATCGCATCCCTTCCCAGGACGCCGCGCAGCCGGCTGACGAGCGTCGCGACCAACCGTCCGGCATTGTCCGGTGGGTCCGACCAGAGGGCCGTGGCGATGCGGTCGATCGAAACGAGATGCCCCCGATCGAGTACGAGCATCTTGAGAAGCGTTCTCGCCTTCCGGCTCCCGATCTGGGCATGTGGAATAGGTCCATCCGGGCCTTCGATCGCGAACTGGCCAAGCAGTCGAACGCGGAGATCGCTCGGAGCTGGTGCAGGGGCGGGCGGCATGGGGGTTGTCTTCGCCGAAGTCTGACGGCGGTCGTCACGCCGCGTCAAGGTCGCCATCCCGCTCCCGGCCCAGTTCCGGCGTGCAGACCGGCCCTGGATCGCGAGAATCGCGCCGGACATCGGCTTCGGAGCTCATGGCTTTATGGATCGAGTGATGCCGGGCCTCAGAACGGGCGGAAGGCGACGAAGGCCGGCACCGCGATCAGCGAGACGACGCTCATGACCTTGATCAGGATGTTCATCGACGGCCCCGCCGTGTCCTTGAGCGGATCGCCGACCGTGTCACCGACCACGGCGGCGTGGTGCGCTTCACTCCCCTTGCCGCCGATGTTGCCGGCCTCCACGTATTTCTTTGCATTGTCCCAGGCGCCGCCCGCGTTGGCCATGAAGATGGCCAGCAGGAAGCCGGTCACCAGGGCGCCGACCAGAAAGCCGCCCAGTGCCTGGAGGCTGATGAAGCCGATGACGAGCGGCGTCACGATCGCCAGCGCGCCGGGAGCGACCATCTCGCGCAGGGCGGCCGCCGTGCTGATGTCGACGCAATGCCCGTACTCCGGGTGCACGCCCGAGACCCCTTCGCGCAGGCCCGGGATCTCGCGGAACTGGCGGCGCACCTCGACGATCATCGCGTTCGCCGCCCGTCCCACCGCCTCGATCGTGATGGCCGCGAAGGCGAATGGCAGCATGGCGCCAAGGAACAGCCCAACCGTGACCGCGACGTCGGTGATGTCGAGCGTGATGGCCGGCAGGCCGGCATCGGCCAAGGCGAGGTTCGCGGTCTCGGTGAAGCTGCGGAACAGCGCGAGGGCGGTGAGCGCCGCCGAACCGACCGCGAAGCCCTTGGCCACGGCCGCCGTCGTGTTGCCGAGCGAGTCGAGCGCATCGGTGTCACGCCGGACCTCGGGAGGCAGGTGCGCCATCTCGGCGATGCCGCCGGCGTTGTCCGCGATCGGCCCATACGCGTCGACGCTCACCGTGATCGCCGTGGTGGCCAGCATGCCGATGGCGGCCAGCGCGATGCCGTAGATGCCGGCGCTGTCGTTGCCCGGCATGGCCAGGCTGCCGCACGCGTACGCCACCAGGATGGCCCCGCCGATGACCAGGATGCTCGCCGCGGTCGAGCGCAGGCCGGTCGCCAGCCCACCCAGGATGACGGTGGCCGGCCCGGTGCGCGCCTGCTGGGCGATGTGCCTGACCGGCCCGAAGTGGTCGGAGGTGTAGTACTCGCTCAGCCAGCCGATGGCGAGCCCGGCAGCCAGGCCGCCGATGATGGCCCCGGCGAAAAAGAGCGGCTGCTCCACCTCCACGACCGGCCCCAGGACCAGGACGGAGAGTCCGGCGCTGGCGAGCGCCGTCAGCCCGGCCGCCACGTTCGTGCCGCGGTGGAGTGCGGCCGCCAGGTTGCCGCCGGCTCGGGTGCGGACGAAGAACGAGCCGATGATGCTGGCGAGCATGCCCGCCCCTGCCACGGCCAGCGGGAACACGATGCCGGCCGTCGGATCCGACGTGCCTGCGAAGATCACGGCGCCGAGGACGATGGGCGCCACGATGGAGCCGACGTAGGACTCGAACAGGTCGGCACCCATGCCGGCCACGTCACCGACGTTGTCGCCCACGTTGTCCGCGATGACGGCGGGGTTGCGCGGGTCGTCCTCCGGGATGCCGGCCTCCACCTTGCCGACCAGGTCGGCACCCACGTCGGCCGCCTTGGTATAGATCCCACCGCCGACGCGTGCAAAGAGGGCGATGCTGCTGGCACCGAGCCCGAAGGCCGCGATGAGGGTCGTCGCGTTCTCGATGGCCAGGGCCTGGATGAAGACGACGAAGAGGATGGTCACGCCGAGGAGACCGAGCCCCGCGACCGTGAAGCCCATCACCGCGCCACCGCGGAAGGCGAGCGGCAGGGCGCGCTCCACGCCGCCGACCCTGGCGGCCTCGGCCGTTCGCGCGTTCGCGGCCGTGGCGATCCGCATGCCGATGAACCCGGCCGCACCCGAGCTGGTTGCGCCCAGGACGTAGGCCGCCGCACCGAGCGTGCCGTAGTCGGGGATGGCGAAGATGAGGATGGCCACCGCCACCACGAACACGGCCAGGACCGCGTACTGCCGCCGCAGGAAGGCCATCGACCCTTCGCGGATGGCGCCCATGATCTCGCGCATGCGCTCGTCGCCCGGATTCGCGGCGATGACCTGCTGCGCGAAGAGAGCGGCGAGCGCCAGCCCGGCGAGTGCCGCCAGCCCGGCGGCAGCCACGTACCAGGAGTCCAACTCGAACCTCGCGTTCACCCCATCGGCGCAGACGTTCACCGGTCAAGCGCGGTGCCTCGACCGGGTTTGCGCCAAATCTGCGGCGAGGTGAGACCCGAGCGGATGCGGATGGGATGCGCGATTCGCCCGGGCCGACCGGTGAGAGCCACAGGATAGCCCAGCCACCGCTCACCCTGGGCGACGGTCGCGTGCCTCGCCTGCAGCTCCGGGCACCCGACGACGAGGGGGAGTACACTCTCCTCCTCGCGACCTCACCAAACTGCTCCAGACGTCACCAGGGGGACCCGATGCCCTCCAGCGACCCGTACGCCGAACGTCCGCCGCCATTCGTTCGCGCGGCGTTCTACCAGGTCCATGCCACCCGGCTGCACGGCTTTGCGCTGCTGCTCAGCCTTGGCGATGGCCCGCGCGCGGCATTCTCGTCGGCCGAGGCGCTGAACGCCGGTGCGCAGCGCATCGAGGCGCTCCGTCACCCCGAGCGTGCGGCGGCATGGCTGCGGTCCCGGCTGCTGCGAGCGGCGCCGCGCGGCGATGCGAACGGTCAGCCGTTCGCCGTGCGGATCGAGGGGCTGAAGCCGCTCGGTGTCCAGCCGGCCACGCTCACCGGGCTGGCAGCGCTCACTGCCAGGGAGCGGGCAGCCCTCATCGCCGACGAGATCGAACGCCTGGATCGACGCGACGTCGAGGCGATCCTTCGCACGAACCCAACCGCGGCGGAGCGACTGATCCGAGGCGCACGCCGGCGCTACGCGGACGCGTACGGACAAGCCCTCTTCGCGTCACCCACGGAGGCCGGGCCGCTGCCCATCAGGGTCGTGGATGCCGGGCCGTCGGGTGCCCCGCTGGGAGATCCGCACGAGGCCTTCAGCGAGTGGATCGCCTCCGGTGCCCGGGACGAGATGGCACCTGCCCTCACGCGTCACGCCATCGGGTGCCGCATCTGCCTGCGGTCTGCGGCGGCGATCGACGCGCTGCGGGTGATCGATCTCGGGCTTGCCCCGGCGCCGACCATGCCGACCGCGTTCGTGCCGGAGAAGCCCGTGATCTCCATGGGTGCGCTGCGCGCCGCCGTCGGGTCGAGCGCTGCCGTGCTGCTCGCCGCGGTCGTCGCCACCAACCTCGGCGGCCTGATGTCGACCTCGTCGAACGGCTTCGTCCCGCCGGCCACGGAGACTCCGCGAGAGTCCGTGCTCGGCGATGGCGGCGAGCCGACGCAGGCGGCCATCGCCGCTGCGCCATCCATCGCCAGCAGCCTCGCGCCGTCGTCGAACGCCACGGCGACCCCGCCGCCCTCCGACCCGACCCTGTTGCCGGCTCCCCTCACGCCGATCGAGCCCCCGTTCGTACCCACCGCCTCACCGTCCCCGTCGAACGTTGCGGTGCCATCGGCCACGCCGGGTCCCACGGCCACTCCGGCACCGACCGCCAGCCTGTTCAGCCCGGCGCCCTCGAGCCCGCCGACCCAGACACCCACGCCGTCACCAACGCCGACCAACGGGGCGCCGGTCGCAGCGGCGGACTCCTACGTTGCGGACGCCGGAGTCCTCACAGTCCCCGCGCCGGGCGTCCTCGGCAACGACACGGATGCCGA
>JBQTHZ010000038.1:0-24204 GCA_052388515.1 Chloroflexota bacterium
ACCTCCTTTCTAGGGAGATATGTGGAACCGGTTCGCCGGGTCCACGATCCCAGGTCGATCGGTCAGCTCACCGAAAGGACCGATGCTCGAGGGAGCATCGGTGAATGAGCTGAACCGCCCTCGAACAGGAACGACCTGATTCCCGCTGATGACGCGGATTCCTGTCACTCTTCAGCCCGAGTAGGCCACTGCGAAGCCGCCCATGGTTGGGCGGCTTCCTCGTGTCTCGGGGCCGGGCGACTCCGGAGAAATCGCCGATGGGCCAACGCCGCGTCCCTGAGTGGTCGCGCCCAGCCTGTGCTCAGGCGCCGATCCCGAAAATGTTGGCCCAGGCGAGGATGGCGTACACGGCAAGGGCCAGGGCGGCCAGCCCAAGGATCCAGCCCGTGATCCGCCGCGATCGCGGGCTCATCTCCCGGCCATGAGGGTTCTCCGCGCGCTGGACGCGCTCGGCGCGCCGAGCTTCCTGCTCCGCCCAATCATTCGGCGTCATCCCGGTCCCTGGATTGAACCCCACGGCGACCACCTCCGGTGCTGCGTGGGGCAAGCCTAGCAGTGACCTGCCATCGGTCAGGTTGCGGACCCGCGGAGCCGGCTGCTACCATGCCGCCTCCCGAGGGGCGTTTAGCTCAGCTGGTTAGAGCACTGCCCTGATAAGGCAGAGGTCTCTGGTTCGAGTCCAGAAACGCCCACCACCTCACCTCCCTCGAGCGACGGAGTCCGCGTGTCCTCAGACCCGGCCGCGACAGCGCCGATGACCGACGAGCGCCCGATGGGAGTCCTCGACACACCGAACGAGGGTCGGGTCCTGCACGCCTCGGTCGGTGGCGTCGTCTACGCCAGGCACCCGGTCCGAACGCAT
Source organism: Chloroflexota bacterium (assembly GCA_052388515.1). Classification (GTDB taxonomy): domain Bacteria; phylum Chloroflexota; class Limnocylindria; order QHBO01; family QHBO01; genus JACDBZ01. The sequence goes on from JBQTHZ010000038.1 coordinate 863, forward strand.
CTCGTCACCGCCGCCGATGACGCCGGCGAGGTCGTCCGACGTCACGTGGGTGCGCTCGGCAGCGACGTTCGCCTGCTGGCAATCAGCGAGCGCATGGTGGCCATCACCCAGGGACGCTCCTACCCGATGGACCAGGTCAGGACCGGGGCACTGGCGAGGCTGCTCGTTCGTTTCGTGACCCGCCCCGGCTACGGGATCGGTCTCGGGACGCCACAGACCATGCAGCTGGCCATCGACGAGGTCGGCGCGCCCAGGATCCTGTTCGCCGCTGCGGCATCGGCGTTGACAAAGCCGTTCGGGATACACGGCGTCTTCTATCGGCTCGCCGGTCGCCAGGCGGCTGCCATCGACGGGCCGACCAGCTACACCATCCCGCCGTACAACCAGTCGGCGACGCTGGGCCCGAGCGACCCGGATGGGGCAGCTCGCGCAATCGCCGCGGCGCTCGATGCGCCCGTCGCGATCATCGACGCCAACGACGCCGGCGTCGCCGTCCTCGGCGCCAGCCCGGGCGTTGATCGCCGTCTCGTGCAGCGCCTGTTCGCCGACAATCCGCTCGGTCAGGCGCGGGAGCAGACACCGATCTGCGTCGTTCGCGAGGTGAGCTGGCCGTCGGGCAGGGAGCTGCCGCCGGAGCCGAAGCGCCGCCTCACGCCGCCGTAGGCAAGCACCGAATCTCGAGCGTTCCGGTGCATCGGCGGCTTTGACCGGCGCCGCGGCGACGGATACGATGCGCGGGCCGTGGGGATGTAGCTCAGCTGGGAGAGCACCTCCTTTGCAAGGAGGGGGTCAGGGGTTCGAGTCCCCTCATCTCCACCACGTTTCACGCTCCGCAATCCTCGTGTGGCGTTGTTGACCGGCCCCGGGCGGAGTGCTACAGTTACTCGGCTCTCGCGGGGAGACCCACTACGGTCCTCCTCGCGTTCGTTGTGACAAGCCCACATTGAATCGTCTCCTGACCGCTGCGCGCGACACTCGTGGCGCCCACCGGTCAGCGGACATATCGCTGACGCCGTGACGTATTCGTCGCAACAGCGTCGACCGGAAGGCCCTGGTGCCGACCGGCGGGCCACATCGCACGAGCCGACATGGCGGGCGCCCGTTCACGCGGGTGCACGACCTTATCAATCGAAGAATGGAAGCATCGATTTCGTCGAGGAGATTCCGACGCGACCGCATCGACGCGACGGCCAGCACCGTGCTAGCCGCGTGAACGTTGTAGGTCAAGCTACTAAGAGCACGCGGTGGATGCCTTGGCGCCAAGAGCCGACGAAGGACGTGGCAGGCAGCGAAATGCTTCGGGGAGTTGCGAGCAAGCGTTGATCCGGAGATATCCGAATGGGGAAACCCTCCAGGGGTAATGCCCTGGGACGCACGGTTGAATATATAGGCCGTGACGAGGACACCGAGGGAACTGAAACATCTAAGTACCTCGAGGAACAGAGAACATTCCGTCAGTAGTGGCGAGCGAACGCGGAGAAGCCCAAACCGTGGCTGCGTGATAGGTTGCAGCCGTTGCAGTCGCGGTGTTGTAGGGCCATCCAGCGGGAACTGCGATTCTCGCAGGGAGTTACAAATCGGTTCGTTAGCAGAAGCGGCCTGGAAAGGCCCGCCGGAGAGGGTGATAGCCCCGTAAGCGAAAGCGATCCGACTCCCGTGATGTGTCCCTGAGTACCACGTGGAAGGTCTCTTCATGTGGGAACCCGGGCGGACCACCGTCCAAGGCTAAATACTCTTGGCGACCGATAGCGAACAAGTACCGTGAGGGAAAGGTGAAAAGCACCCCGGGAGGGGAGTGAAACAGTACCTGAAACCGTGTGCTTACAAGCAGTCAGAGGGTGTTGCCCGCAGGCTTCGGCCGGCGGGTAGCCTGATGGCGTGCCTTTTGAAGAATGAGCCGGCGAGTTACCCGGTCTGTGGCAAGGTTAAGTCCGTGAAGGACGGAGCCGTAGCGAAAGCGAGTCTGAACAGGGCGCCATAGTCGCAGCGGGTAGACCCGAAACCGAGTGAGCTACCCATGGGCAGGTTGAAGCGGGAGTAATGTCCCGTGGAGGACCGAACTCACTAGCGTTGAAAAGCTAGGGGATGACCTGTGGGTAGAGGTGAAATGCCAATCGAACTCGGAGATAGCTGGTTCTCCCCGAAATAGCTTTAGGGCTAGCCTCGGGGGTTCAGTCGTGGGGGTAGAGCACTGAATGGGCTAGGGGGCTTCCCGCTTACCAAACCCAATCAAACTCCGAATCCCACGATTCCATACCCCGGGAGTCAGACTGCGAGGGCTAAGCTTCGTGGTCAAAAGGAAAACAGTCCAGACCGACAGCTAAGGTCCCAAAATCCAGACTAAGTGGGGAAGGATGTGGAGTTGCTGAGACAACCAGGATGTTGGCTTAGAAGCAGCCATCATTTAAAGAGTGCGTAATAGCTCACTGGTCAAGTGATTCCGCGCCGAAGATCCAACGGGGCTCAAGTCTGGTACCGAAGCTTCGGATTGCGCATGGCCTTCGGGCCAGGTGCAGTGGTAGGGGAGCGTTCCGTCAGCAGTGAAGGTCGATCGTGAGGACGGCTGGAGCGGACGGAAGTGCGAATGCCGGCATGAGTAGCGAAATGCACGTGAGAAACGTGCACGCCGTATGTCTAAGGTTTCCTGAGGAAGGTTAATCCGCTCAGGGTTAGTCGGGCCTAAGCCGAGGGCGAAAGCCGTAGGCGATGGACAATCGGTTGATATTCCGATACCGCCAGAGATCGTTTGCACCGCAAGGTGCCACGGTCGTGGATGCCGGTGCGCTGAGGCAGCTTTGCTGTCGAGGCAGCCGGTGAGAAGCGACCGCGAGAGCAAGGGCGTGACCGGGAACGGTAGGTTGAGCGCACTTTGGCTATGTGCGTCTAAGCTGGTAGGGGGAGAGGATAGGCAAATCCGTCCTCTCATTTAAACTCCGAGAAGCGAATGAAAGGCGAAAGCTGATTCGACTGAGCCGATCCTGCAAGAAAAGCGTCTAGCGAGATCAAAGGCGTCCGTACCGCAAACCGACGCAGGTAGACGGGTAGAGCATACCAAGGCGATCGGAAGAACCCTCGTTAAGGAACTCGGCAAATTGACCCCGTAACTTCGGGAGAAGGGGTGCCTCGCAGCTCTCGCCTTGTGCGATGGGTTGATCGAGGCCGCAGTGAAACGGCCCAGGCGACTGTTTAGCAAAAACACAGGTCTCTGCTAAAGCGAAAGCTGACGTATAGGGGCTGACGCCTGCCCAGTGCTGGAAGGTTAAGAGGAGGGGTGCAAGCCCTGAATTGAAGCCCCAGTAAACGGCTGCCGTAACTATAACGGTACTAAGGTAGCGAAATTCCTTGTCGGGTAAGTTCCGACCCGCACGAATGGCGTAACGATCTGGGCGCTGTCTCAACGAGGGATCCGGCGAAATTGAAATACCTGTGAAGATGCAGGTTACCCGCGGCAGGGCAAAAAGACCCCGTGGAGCTTTACTGTAGCTTGATATTGGACTGAGGTTCAGCTTGTGTAGGATAGGTGGGAGACGTTGAAGCTGGGGCGCTAGCCTCGGTGGAGTCAACCTTGAAATACCACCCTTGTTGTATTTCGGCTCTAACCGCGACCCGTGATCCGGGCGCTGGACAGTGTCAGGTGGGCAGTTTGACTGGGGCGGTCGCCTCCTAAAGTGTAACGGAGGCGCCCAAAGGTACCCTCAGGCTGAATGGAAACCAGCCGTAGAGTGCAAAGGCATAAGGGTGCTTGACTGCGAGACCTACAAGTCGAGCAGAGACGAAAGTCGGGCTTAGTGATCTGGTACCTCCGAGTGGAAGGGGTATCACTCAACGGATAAAAGCTACCCCGGGGATAACAGGCTTATAGGGCCCAAGAGTTCATATCGACGGCCCTGTTTGGCACCTCGATGTCGGCTCGTCGCATCCTGGGGCGGAAGTACGTCCCAAGGGTTTGGCTGTTCGCCAATTAAAGCGGTACGCGAGCTGGGTTCAGAACGTCGTGAGACAGTTCGGTCTCTATCCGCCGTGGGCGCAGGGAACTTGAGAGGAGCTGCTCCTAGTACGAGAGGACCGGAGTGGACGAACCAATGTTGTACCAGTTGTCATGCCAATGGCATTGCTGGGTAGGTATGTTCGGTTGGGATAAGCACTGAAAGCATCTAAGTGCGAAGCTCGCCTCAAGATGAGGTTCCCCACTGGGTTAACCAGGTAAGACCGCAGCGAGACTAGCTGTTTGATAGGCCGCACGTGTAAGCGCAGCAATGCGTTGAGCGAAGCAGGTACTAATGGTCGAGGGCTTGACCTAGTTCACGCGACTAGCACGCTGCTGGATCGCGTTCGGAAGGGCGGCATGGCCGCCCGTATCCACGACGATCGTTGCTTCCATCCTTCGACGCGCCCTCGCGGGGCGAGGTCGACAATTGAAGATCTGTCCCGGTGACGCTAGCGGAGAGGCTCCACCCGTTCCCATCCCGAACACGGAAGTTAAGCTCTTCAGCGCCGAAGATACTCGGGGGGCAACCCCCTGGGAAAATAGGTCGTCGCCGGGATATTTCAACACGTCAGCCCCGTCGGTCTTGCCGGCGGGGCTGTTGGTATCCTGCGAGTCGTGGATCGCGTCTGCCCGCTGCTCGGGCTCCAGGCTGATCGTCGTACGGCGATCGATGGTGTCGATGCTGGTCATCGCTGCTACGCCGAGACGACGCCGATCCCGCTCGATCGCCAGCAGCAGGCTCGACTCTGCCTGACTGCCGATCACGAACGCTGCGAGCGGTATTTGGCACATGCGGCGCGCAACGGTGGGCTGCGGCCCGCACACGCGGGAATCGTCGAGGGCCTGGTCTCCACGCGGCTGATCCTGGCGCCGGATCCCGCCTGGCGCGGGATAGCCGGACGCGCACGACGCGCGCCGGCCGGCCCACTGCTCACCATCGCCGCGGCGGGGGTGGCGCTCGGGATCGGCGGGGTGGCCGTGGCCAGCGGTGCCATCGGCGAGGCCTTTCCGGGCACCGGCAGCATCGAGTCGGAGCGTGCGAGCCCGTCGCCGAGTCCGACCATCCGCGTGACCCTGTCGCCGACGCCGTCTGCCACGGCGACCGCGACGCCCAGTCCGACGCCTTCGCCGACACCGGTACCGAGCCCCTCGCCCACCGTCGCGGTGACGCCTGCTCCAACGGCGCCACCACCACCACCACCACCTCCGCAGGAGACATACGTGGTCCAGGAAGGGGATACCCTCGCGGCCATCGCGCAGCGTTTCGCCACGACCGTCTCGGCGCTGCAGGAGGCCAATGGCATCGAGGATCCCGATGAGATCGTCATCGGCCAGGTGCTGGTCATTCCCTGAGCCCGATCAGAACGGGGGTTGGCAGGTCCGGCAGAAGGTGGTCGCCTCGCGACCGCCGATCTGGCGCAGCTCGCGACCGCAGCGAGGACAGGCCTCGCCGCCGCGAAGGTGGACCTTCAGGAACTCCCGGTGCTGCGTCTGGATGTCGGGCGGCACGAGCAGCCGGAGCCGGTCGACTGCGCCTGCGAGCACGCTTCGCATGGCGTGATAGAGCCGCTCGATGTCGTCGGGCTCGAGGGAGCTGCGTCGCCGGAACGGCGCCAGCCGAGCCTCCCACAGGATCTCGTCGCTGTACGCGTTGCCGATGCCGGCAACGAAGCGGCTGTTGCGAAGGAGGGGCTTGAGCTCTCCCGGATGCCTGCGGATGCGCTCGCGGAACGCGTCGAGCGTGAGCTGGGGGTCGTCGGCGTCGGGGCCCATTTCGGGCCATCCCGGGATCTCGTCCAGGCGATCGGACCGCACGAGGTAGAGCTTGCCGAGCATCTCGCGGTCGACGTAGCGGAGGTCCCCTCCTTCGTCGAGCCGCAGGCGAAGGCCGGTGCGCGCTCGAAGCCGCTCACCGCTCGGCACGAGCCAGAAGCGACCGGCCAGCATGGCGTTGGCGGCCAGGATCCGTTGCGCCCCGTCGGATCGTTCGAATGCGATGAGGAGAAACTTGCCGCGCCTGCGCGTCGCGCCGATCGTCGCGCCGGTCAGGTCCTGGAGCTCGTCGGGAGTAGCGCGAAGGAGGATCGGTGTGGGTGCGCTTGCCTCGAGCACGGTGCGCCCGGCGACCCGTCGAACGAGCTCCTCTGCGACGACCGTCAGATCGGGCAGCTCAGGCATGCGGAGAGGGTCGCATTTGACCGTATGGTATGCTACTGGGGCCGTGTGGCAGACAACCCCATAGTCGCGTGAGCGCGTCGCTTCGTCGGCAGGCGTAAAGGAGCACCGAGTCGTTTCATTTGAGACCACCAGGACGCACCTGAGCATCGACCGGTGATGGACGCCCTCTGCGCGGAGGGCGTTTTCTGTTGCCACGGACTTTGATCGACAGGAGCGTATTGAACACTTGACCCAAGAAACGAACGAGGCGCAGCGCCCCACGGGGGATCCTGAGGCGTCAGCCCAGGCGACCGCCACCGACGAGCAGGCCGGCGAGGCGCAGACGCCGACAGCGGAGGCGACGGAGGAGACGGCTGCTGAGCAGCCAGCAGGACCGGAGGAGGCCGGCGAGGCATCCGTACCGGCCGCCGCGGGCGAGGTGCAGGCCGACGACGCCGTCGCGACCGATCCTGAGACGCCCGAGCCAGCCACCGCCGTTGAGGCCGATGAGCCCGCCGGCGAGCCGGTTGCAGCATATGAACCTGTCGAGGCTGCAGCCGTCGCCCAGGCGCCCGCGACCGAGACCGAGGCGCCTGCCGAGGGAGCCGCAGAGCCCACACCCGTTCCGCCCACGACCGAGGCCATGACGATGGCCGAGCTGCTCGACCATCCGGACAACGAGGTCAAGAGCCTCAAGCATGGTGACGTGGTCGAGGGGACGGTCGTCCGGATCGATCCGGACGAGATCCTGGTCGACTTCGGCGGCAAGAGCGAGGGCGTCGTCAGCAACCGCGAGCTCATGAATCGCCGCGGTCCGCGCGACGCGGATGACAGCCGACCCGAGCTCAGCGTGGGCGACGAGGTGCTCGTCTACGTTCTGCAGCCCGAGTCTCCGGAGGGTCACGCGGTCCTCTCCCTGCGACGTGCCGGCCTCGAGCGCAAGTGGCGTGCGATGCAGGAGCGATTCGACGCGGGCGAGATCGTCGAGGCTCGTGTCATCGACCACAACAAGGGTGGCCTCATCGTCGATCTCGGCGTGCGCGGCTTCGTGCCGATCAGCCAGATCGTCGACTTCCCGCGCCGGCCGCGCGACGAGCAGCCGCGCGACGCGGCCCAGGAGATCGCTGAAAAGCTCCAGCCGTTCGTCGGCCGCACGCTCCGCCTCAAGATCCTCGAGGTCAACCGGAAGGCGAACCGTCTCATCCTGTCGGAGAAGGTTGCGCTCTACGAGGAGCGGCGCGAAAAGCGCGACGAGCTCTTCAGCAGCCTCGAGACCGGCCAGCGCGTCACCGGCGTCGTGCGCTCGATCGCTCCGTTCGGGGTCTTCGTCGACCTCGGCGGCATCGACGGCCTCGTCCACAAGAGCGAGCTCTCATGGAACAAGGTCAACAACCCCGAGACCGCTCACCAGATCGGCGACGAGGTCGAGGCCGAGGTCATCGACATCAACCACGAGCGTGGCCGGATCAGCCTCTCGATCCGTCGGCTCCAGCCCGATCCGTGGCAGGAATCGGTCGCCAAGTACAAGATCGGCGATGTCATCGAGGGGACGGTCACCAAGCTGGTGAACTTCGGCGCCTTCGTTCGTGTGGAGGAGGGTCTCGAGGGCCTGATCCACATCAGCGAGCTGTCGCACCAGCGCGTCGCCCATCCGGGTGATGTCGTGCAGGAGAACCAGACCGTCAAGCTGCGGATCATCAGCCTCGACTCGGAGCGCCATCGCCTCGGCCTCAGCCTGAAGCAGGCGGAGGACCGACCGGCGCCGGCCCCACGCGAGGAGCGGCCTCGTCGCGATCGGGCCCCGCGGCGCGATCGGTTCGACTACCGGCCGGAGGACGCGACTGCCGAGCCCGAGGGTGGCATCGACAGCACGATGGCGGCCGCGTTCGCCAGCTCCGGACTGCTCGAGCAGTTCCGCTCGAACGAGGACGCGGCGACCGATGAGCCGGCCTCGGCCGAGGAGACGCCCGCGACCGAGGAGCCAGTTGCCGCCGAGGAGCCGACCGCCGCCGAGGAGCCGGCCGCTGCCGAGAAGCCCGTCGCCGCCGAAGAGCCGGCCGCCGCCGAAGAGCCGGCCGCCGCCGAGGAGCCGGCCGCCGACGATGAGGTCGCCGCGGTGGCAGTCGAGGATGCGGAGCCTGCGAACGGCGTGGTTGCGTCAGATGGCGTCGCCGAGCCCCAGGCTGCCGAGGCTTCTGAGAAGGAATCCGAGAAGGCCAAGGCCTGACCGATCGCCGCTCCAGCGGCGCCGCACCTGGCTTCCGTCAGATGGCACTCCAGGTGCCATTAGCCCGCTTCGTGTGCCTCCGTTCCGTCAGTTGGAACGGCTGAGGTGCCACCTGCGCACCAACTGGGGCCTCCCGCGCCGATTTCGGCTGTTCTTTCGCGGCCGACCGGAGCTAGTGGCATTGCCGATGCCATATGACGGAACCGATGCGGCCACGGTCCGTGAGACGGAACCGATGACCGGCCGCGGTCCGTCGGCGCACACGGGTCACCGTGCGCGTCGGATGCGCTGGCGGCCCGGCTGACTCGGGGCATCGCCAGCTGCATGTGATGGATCCACGACGAGGAGCACCCCGCTGGTGCCACCGTCCGGTGCCCGAAGCCATCGGCGGGCCGCCCAACCGCGGAGTTCGAAGCGGCTGAACAGTGCCGCGTGCGCCGCGACGCGACGACGGGAGGTCGAATCCTCGGACACCACGAGCGCGGCCACGACGGCCTTGGGTTCCCACCCGAGATCGCGACCGATGTCCATCGCAAGCCTCACCTTCGCGTCGATCGGTCGCAGCAGGCCCTGGACGTCCGCGATGACCGTCTTGATCTCGACGACGAGCAGCGTTCCCGTTGCAGCATGGAGCGCCAGGAGATCGATGCTTCCGCGCTCACCGTATCGGCTGAAGGTCACCTCGACGCGGACGATCCAGCCCGCCGCCTCGAGCTGACGCTTGAACGTGTCTTGGACCGCGGCATGCCCGGCGTCGAGGAGGCGATCCAGCTCGCCGCCGCGCCATCGGCCAGAGACATGCAGATCGATGTCGAGCGGCTCGCAGATCCGTCGCAGGGTGTGAACGGTGATTCCCGCCGGCCCATCTCGCTCGAGCTTCGAGATCAGACGACGGCTGACGCCTGCGCGTTGGGCAAGGTCGAGCTGGCGCCACGCCAGACGGAGGCGGAGCGCACGCACGACCTTTCCAACGGACCGATCCATCGGTGAATGGTGCGCGAGCGACGCTTATCGGCGGCTTACGCTTGACGTATCGTCAGGTGGCAGTGTGGATGCCGTCAGCGAGACTTCGACGCAATCGGCTCTGTCAGGTGGCGCGCTGAGGTAGCACCTGCCCAGCAATTGGGCGCCAACAAGCCAGATTCGGGTCGCTGGCGGCGGCCGATGGGAGCTGGTGGCACTGCGAGTGCCATATGACGGAACCTCGCGGACGCCCCTCGGGCGGATCGATCAGTGAGCAAGACCACGGGTGGGTGGGACCCGCAGCACTTCTGGGGGATTCCGTCGCGGCCCGCGAATGCAACGATGAGCGAAACGACGCCGTCACTCGTATAGACAGCAGGACCCTGATGCGGCGAGCAGCCGGAGCGGCGTGCGGCATCGGTGCCGTACACTCAGCAGCAGATCGAACATGAGAGCGTCGACCAATGGACCGATTCGACAAGTTCACCGATCGGGCGCGGAAGGTCCTCACCCTCGCACAGGATGAGGCCCAGCGCTTCAACCACAACTACATCGGTACCGAGCATCTGCTCCTCGGCCTCGTTCGCGAGGGCGAGGGCGTCGCCGCGCGCGTGCTCGAGAACATGAATGTCGAGCTCTCCAAGGTCCGCACCGCCGTCGAGTTCATCATCGGCCGCGGCGATCGCCCCGTGGTGGGCGAGGTCGGGCTCACTCCGCGCGCCAAGCGCGTGATCGAGCTCGCCATCGACGAGGCGCGCCGGCTCGGTCACAACTACATCGGCACGGAGCACCTGCTGCTCGGGCTCGTCCGCGAGGGCGAGGGAATCGCGGCAGGGGTCCTGGAGAGCCTGGGAGTCAACCTGGACAAGGTGCGCCACCAGGTGATCCACGTCCTCAGCCAGTCGAGCAGCGCCGCACCGACCCAGGAGACGAAGCGGCCGAGCAAGACCCCCACCCTCGACCAGCTCGGGATCAACCTGACCGAGGCGGCCCGCTCCGGCGCCCTCGACCCGGTCATCGGGCGCGAGAAAGAGATCGAGCGGGTGATCCAGATCCTGTCGCGCCGCCGGAAGAACAACCCGGCGCTCATCGGCGAGCCCGGCGTCGGAAAGACGGCGATCGCGGAAGGACTCGCGCACCGGATCGTCAGCGGCGACGTACCGGAGACGCTGACCGACAAGCGCGTGCTCACGCTGGACATCGGTTCGCTGGTAGCTGGCACGAAGTACCGCGGCGAGTTCGAGGAGCGCCTCAAGAACATCATCGAGGAGCTTCGCTCCAGCAGCGACAGCGTGCTCTTCATCGACGAGCTCCACACGCTCGTGGGCGCCGGGGCTGCCGAGGGTGCCATCGACGCGGCGAACATCCTCAAGCCGCCGCTGGCCCGTGGCGAGCTCCAGTGCATCGGCGCCACGACCTTGGACGAGTACCGCAAGTACATCGAGAAGGACTCTGCGCTCGAGCGCCGGTTCCAGCCCGTGATGGTCGATGAGCCGACCGTCGACCAGGCGATCGACATCCTGTTCGGCATCCGCGAGCGGTTCGAGGAGCACCACAAGGTCAAGATCAGCGACGACGCGGTCAAGGCGGCCGTCGACCTGAGCGTTCGCTACGTTGCCGATCGGGCGCTGCCGGACAAGGCGATCGACCTCATCGACGAGGCCGGGTCGCGCGTGCGGCTGCGCTCGTCCTCGGCACCGCCGGAGATCAAGGCCGCGCAGGTCGCGCTCGACGAGATCACGGTCCTGAAGGACGAGGCGATCGCCGGCCAGGACTACGAAGCTGCAGCCCGGCTGCGGGACGAGGAAGCCCAGGGGAAGGAGCACGTCGAGCAGCTGAAAGCCACCTGGCGCGAGGAGCAGGGCAAGGAGACCCCGGTCGTCACCGACGAGGATATTGCCCAGGTCGTCAGCATGTGGACCGGGATCCCGGTGATCCGCATCAGCGCCGAGGAATCCGAGCGGCTGCTCCACATGGAGGATGCGCTGCACGGCCGCGTCATCGGCCAGCAGGAAGCGATCGTCACGATCAGCCGCGCCGTTCGACGCGCGCGCGCCGGCCTGAAGGACCCGAAGCGCCCGATCGGCTCGTTCATCTTCATGGGACCGACCGGCGTCGGCAAGACCGAGCTCGCGAAGGCGCTGGCGGAGTTCATGTTCGGCTCCGAGGACGCGCTGGTGAAGATCGACATGAGCGAGTTCATGGAGCGTCACAACGTGTCCCGCCTGGTCGGCGCCCCGCCCGGCTATGTCGGCTACGACGAGGGCGGCCAGCTGACCGAGGCCGTGCGACGCAAGAGCTACAGCGTCGTCCTGCTCGACGAGATCGAGAAGGCGCATCCCGAGGTCTTCAACATTCTGCTGCAGATCCTGGAGGACGGACACCTGACCGATGCGAAGGGACGCCGCGTCGACTTCCGCAACACGGTCATCATCATGACCAGCAACGTCGGCGCCCAGCAGATGCAGCGCGACACGTCGATCGGCTTCCGGGCCGGCGCGGCCGGCGAGGTCGCCCAGGCGGCGTCCGATTACGAGCGGATGAAGGACAAGGTGCTGGGGGAGCTGAAGAACACGTTCCGCCCGGAGTTCCTCAACCGGATCGATGCCACCGTGGTGTTCCGCCAGCTGACGCGCGACGAGATCCGCGAGATCGTGGATCTGCTCCTCGCACGGGTCAAGGAGCAGCTCGCCGGTCAGGAGATGGAGCTGGTCGTGACCGATGCGGCCAAGGACGCGATCATCGCCAAGGGCTACGACCAGGCCTACGGCGCGCGGCCGCTGCGCCGCGAGATCCAGAACCAGATCGAGGATGCGCTGGCGGAGCGGATGCTGCAGGCAAGCTTCTCTGCCGGCGACATCGTCACCGTCGACATCGGCGAGGATGGCGCGTTGACGATCGAGCGCGACGGCTCACCCAAGCGACAGCCGGCGAAGGCCGGCCGATAAGCCGCCGATAAGGCGGCGGTAAGCGGTCCCGCGCCACCATCGGCGCACCACATCATCCGTCGCCCATCCGGAGCAGCGTGCCAGCCGTCAAGACCACCTACCTCTGCCAGCAATGCGGCGCCGCCTCGCCCAAGTGGGCCGGCCAGTGTCCGTCCTGCGCTGCCTGGAACACGCTCGTCGAGACGATCGCGGCGCCGCGACAGCCCAGGCATGCGCCATCCGCGGCCCGGTCGATGGCGGGCGCGGCCGCGGTGGCGCCGATCGGCAGCATCACCAGCGCCGAGGCGTCGCGCCTGTCCTCGGGGCTCGGCGAGGTGGATCGCGTCCTCGGCGGCGGCTTCGTGCCAGGCTCGATCATCCTCATCGGTGGCGACCCCGGCATCGGCAAGTCGACACTGCTCCTCCAGCTTGCGGCGCAGATCGCGGCCGGCGGAGGTCGTGCGCTGTACGTGACCGCCGAGGAGTCGACCGCCCAGGTCCGGGGCCGGGCGGAGCGCACCGGTGGCGTGGTCGATGGCCTCGACCTGGCGGCCACCACCGAGCTGGAGACCGCCCTGGCGGCGATCGAGTCCGTCTCGCCCGCCCTCGCGGTGGTCGACAGCGTGCAAACCCTGACGAGCGCGGAGCTTAGCGGACCGGCCGGAAGCGTCGGGCAGGTGCGCGAGGTGGCAGCCCGCCTGGCGGAGGTGGCGAAGGCCGGCCAGACCTGCGTCGCGCTCGTCGGCCACGTCACCAAGGAAGGGACGGTCGCCGGCCCGCGGACGTTGGAGCACCTCGTCGACGCCGTCATCTACCTCGAGGGCGAGCGGCTCGGCTCCACCCGTCTCCTGCGCGCGGCGAAGAACCGATTCGGCTCGACCGATGAGGTCGGCGTCCTCGAGATGCGCGGCGACGGGCTTGCCGAGGTGGATGACGCCAGCCGTTTCTTCCTGGAGTCGGAGGAGAGCCCGACGTCGGGATCGGCGGTCACGATCGCCCTCGAGGGAACGCGTCCCCTGGCCGTCGAGATCCAGGCCCTTTCAGCACAGGCGAGCTACGGCTCGCCGCGGCGCGCCACGACCGGGATCGACGCCAACCGCGTGCTGATGCTCATCGCGGTACTGGCTCGACACGCGGGCCTCAACCTGGGGGGCCATGACGTCTACGTCAACGTCGCCGGGGGCCTGCGCATCGACGAACCGGCCGCTGACCTCGCGATCGCCACGGCATTGGCATCGTCGCTCCGTGAGCGTGCCGTTCGCCGCGGGACGGTCCTCGCCGGCGAGGTTTCGCTCTCGGGACGGCTGCGCGCCGCTGTGCGTGCGGACCGCCGGCTGGCGGAGGCCGCCCGGCTGGGCTTCGACCGGATGGTGACCGGGCCGGCACGCGGGGAGCGGACGGCGCAACGGGCGAGCGGCGTGATCGTCGCCCCTGACATCAGGGCGGCGCTCGAGGCGAGCCTGGAACCCTGAGCCGGCCGATCCGACTGCGTGACGCGGTTCAGGTCGCGTGCTACCGTGGGTCGCCCCGCGCGGCGTGGGGCGCGCCGTCAACGGTTCGTTCATCTCAATCATCCGGCGGCGCATGCAAGGCTTCATCCGGGACTGATCATTTTCATGACCCGCTTCATCCAGTTCACGGGTGCCCTGCTGGGCACCCTCATCGGCTTTGCGCTTGGGCTGACCCTGCTTCAGCGCGCCGGCGACATGATCGAACCTGCCAATCGGCCGGCGTTCCTGACCGCCTTCGTGGTCGCCACCCTGCTCTTCGGCTACCTCGCGATCCCGTACATCACGATCTATCCGGTGCGGCGGGCGGTCGAATTCCTGACCCGGGCCGAAGCGGGCGAATTCGCCCTCGGTGTCGCGGCCGTCGTGGTCGGCCTGCTGATGGGTGTCCTGCTCGGTGTGCCGCTGGCGCAGATCGACGGGCCGATCGGCTCGTTCGGACCACCGGTGGTCGCCCTGTTCCTCGCGTTCCTCATGCTCGCCGCCACCATGTACAAGCGGGACGTGCTCCAGAGCGCGTTCGCCGGGCTGCTGCCCGGTGCGCGCGGCCGGAGAGCGACGAACCAGGTGGTGGTCGACACGAGCGCTGTCATCGATGGGCGCATCGTCGATATCGCGCGCACCGGGTTCGTGCTCGGCACCCTCGTCGTGCCGCGCTTCGTGCTGGATGAGCTCCAGCGCATCGCCGATTCGCCGGACGCCCTGCGGCGCAACCGCGGGCGACGTGGCCTCGAGATGCTGTCGGGACTCCAGAAGGACCCGGTGACGACGGTCGAGATCAGCGAGTCGACCTACCCCGAGGTCACCGAGGTCGACGCCAAGCTGATGGCCTACGCCCGTGACCATGGCGCCGCCATCCTGACCAACGACTACAACCTGAACCGCGTGGCGGATCTCCAGGGCATCCGGGTCCTCAATATCAACGAGCTCGCCAACGCGGTGAAGTCGGTGCTCCATCCTGGCGAGGAGATGAGCGTGCACATCATCCAGGAGGGCAAGGAGGCAGGCCAGGGGGTCGGGTACCTCGACGACGGCACCATGATCGTGGTGGAGGGCGGCCTGAAGTACATGAACAGCGACCTGCCGATCACGGTGACGCGCGTCCTCCAGACCGTCGCGGGTCGCATGATCTTCGCGCAGCCCCGCATCGACGACGGCTGAGAGCTCCGCGCTGATGCCGACCAGCCCCCCGTTCGTCGCAATCCTCGTTGCCGCCGGGAGCAGCCGCCGGATGGGTGACGACAAGCTGTGGACCGATTTCTGGGGACGGCCCACGTGGCGCTGGGCGCTCGACGTCATGCTGGCGAATCCCGGCCTTGGCCGCGTCGCGATCGCCGTTCCGGCCGATGCGCTCGAGCGATTCCGCGAGGCGCTCCCGACGGCCGCCCATGACCGCTGCATCGTGGCGGCCGGCGGAGAGGCACGCGCCGATTCGGTGATCGCAGGCCTCTGGGCGCTCACCCGGGCCGGCCACGATGACGACACCCTGGTCGTGGTCCACGATGCTGCCCGGCCCGCGCTCAGCGCGGAGCTGATCGATGCGGTCGTGACCGCCGCGGTCGCGGGTGGTGAACGAGCGGTCGTGCCCGTGGTGCCCATCGTCGATTCGCTCAAGCGCGTCCGCGGCGAGCGGGTGGTGGGGCCGGTCGAGCGCGAGGAGGTCGCTGCAGCGCAGACGCCGCAGGCCGCGCGCCTCGGGGCGCTCCGCGCCGCCATCGAGGAGGCGCATGCCTGGGGCCGGCCGATCACCGATGACGCCGGCGCGCTCGCGGCCGCCGGCGTGCCCGTTCATACCGTACCGGGCGACCCGGCCAATCGAAAGCTGACCACCGCCGCTGACCTGGCACCGATGCGCGCGATCCTGGCGGAACGCGTGGTCGCTCTTGCCCCGACCGATGCGGTCGCCGACGGCCGGGTCGGCATCGGCTTCGACGCCCATCGCCTGGCCGATGGACGCCCGATGCGCCTCGGCGGCCTGACCTGGAATGACGAGCCGCGCGGCCCGGTCGGACACTCGGATGGAGACGCCGCACTGCATGCGCTCATCGACGCGCTGCTCGGCGCCGCACGGCTCGGGGACATCGGTGCGCTCTTCCCGGCGGGCGAGACGGCCTGGGAGGGCGCCGACTCCGCGGAGCTGCTGGATCGGGCTGTGCGTCTCATGGCAGGTCACGGGTGGCAGACCGTCAACGTCGACCTGGCCGTGGCGGGCGCACGGCCCGTGATCGCCGCGCGCCAGGACGAGCTGTCGATGCGGATCGGCAGCCTGCTCGGAGTCGACCCCGGCGCCGTGTCGGTGAAGGGGACGACCTCGGATGGCCTCGGCTTTGCCGGCGAGGAGGGGATCGCCGCGTGGGCCGTGGTCAGCGTCGAGCGCGCCAGGTGACCGAGTGGATCGGCGGACGCCGCCCCGTGGCCGAAGCGCTCGCCGCCGGGCGGGAGGCGCATCGGCTCCTCGTCTCCGCCAGCGCGAAGCCGGCGCCGGAGCTGCGCGAGATCACCGACGCGGCGCGTCGCATGAGCCTGCCCATGGATCGCGTGCCGGCCGATCAGCTGACCCGCATCGGTGGCTTCGACGGTCACCAGGGCGTGCTCCTGGAGGTGGGGGAGCGACGCTGGGCCGATGTCGCCCAGATGCTCGCGCACGCGGGTGATGAAGATCCCCTCATCCTCGTGCTGGAGCACCTCCAGGATCCGACCAATTTCGGGACGCTCCTTCGCTCTGCTGAGGCCGCCGGGGTGGATGGCGTCATCTTTCCGGAGCGCGGGGCGGCACCGCTGAGCGCCGCCGCGGTCAAAGCCAGCGCCGGCGCCAGCGAGCATCTCCTCATCGGCCGGCTGCCGACCGTCGGCGAGGCGATCCACGAGCTCAAGATGGATGGGCTGCGCCTGGCGGCGGCGGACCAGGAGGCACAGGCATCGGCCTGGGAGAGCGACCTGACCGGGCCATTGGCGATCGTGGTCGGCAGCGAGGGGAGCGGCCTGTCGGGGGCGACCCGTCGCCGGTGTGATCTGCTCGTCAGCTTTCCGATGGCGGGCCGGGTCGCCAGCCTCAACGCGTCGACAGCCGGCGCGCTCCTCCTCTTCGAGGTCGTTCGCCAGCGCAGCGCGTGACCCGCTCACCCGGGCACGGGTTATGCATCTCCGACCGGCATGCACCGTCGCACCGTCCCCATTCCACGACCACATCGCCGCCTGGCGCGCATGATGGGCCCGATGACCGCCAGCGTCGTCGGCGCGCTCTTCCCGCTTCCCGGGCGCCTCGCACGTATCCGTCGCCCGATCGATCCGCGCCAGGCCGCGCAGATCACGCGCCGCCGCTGAGTTGCTACACTCGGCGCCGCGGTGCCGAGGTAGCTCAATGGCAGAGCAACTGTTTTGTAAACAGTAGGTTGTGGGTTCGACTCCCTCCCTCGGCTCCATCACGGCGCCGTCAGTTGAGGCTGGTGCATCCGTCTGATACCATCGGCCACCGTCGGTGACCACCACGCGCCGGCACGACTCGTGGGTAGGTTGAGCAGGTGGTGAGCTCCGCTGACTGTAGATCAGCCGTCTTCGACTGTGGGGGTTCGATTCCCTCCCTGCCCACCATCACTTCCCATCCGAAGACGCCTTTGCATCCGACCGATCCTCGTCTCCGGCATAGATTTGCCCAGGTTGACCGATGGTTGTCGGGGATCGGTCCATCCTGCGACACTGCTGACGCCCGCAGACCGCGGGTGACGCGTCGACGCGGGCCCACGTAGCTCAGCAGGCAGAGCACTTCCTTGGTAAGGAAGAGGTCTCCGGTTCGAACCCGGACGTGGGCTCCACACACCGTCGAGCGCGCCCGGCACCGGATCGCAGCCTGCAGCGGAGGCGTCCTCGCGCGGTGGACCTCAACGTCATCCTCCCGTTCCTGACGACCGTCCTCTCGTTCGGCTTCGCGGTGCTCGTCGGCGACCAATGGCTGCGGCGTCGCCAGCCGTACCAGCTGGTCTGGACGCTGGGGCTGGCCTGGTACGGGATCGGCGCCGCGGCGGAGTTTCTCGGCGGCGCGTTCGGCTGGAACGAAACCCTCTACCGGGCGTGGTACGCCTTCGGGGCCTTCGGCGTCGCCGCCTACCTGGGCCTGGGCACGATCTTCCTGCTCAATCGGACGCGCTTCGGCTACTTCGTATCCCTCGCCTTCGGACTCGCGGCCCTGTTCAGCTTCCTGGCCGCGAACCGGCATGCTGCCGAAGGGAACCCCGCTTCCGCCGGCGTGGTCGCGCTCGTCGTCCTGCTGACGCTCGCTGCCGGGGTCGCCGTGGCGGCTGCCACGCGCGTGCGACGGGATGCGATGGCGCCGGTGGCTGCCGCATTCCTCATTCCCGGCTCGGTCATCGCCGCGGCTGTGGCCTTCACCGTCCCCCTGGCCGGCGCCGGCTTCGCGATCGACCCCGGCAGCGGCGCGCCGATCGGAGCGGCGTTTCCCACGGACCTGCGCATCATCACGCCGCCCTTCAACATCGTCGGGGCCTTCTCGCTCGTCTTCGGTGCGGCGTACTCGGCCTATATCTTCATGCCGAAGCGTCGCGTTCTGCGGCCGGACGATCGTGGAGGGCTGACCGGGCTGGTGGGCCGCGGGCTGGCGGTATCGGTCAACCTGGTGGCCTCGCTGCCGGCGACCTGGCGAGCGTTGCGGTCCGGCGAGCTGAACTCCCGCGTGCCGGCCACCCTGCTCATCGCGTTGGGAGGCTTTTTTCCCAGCATCGCCGATGGGCTCACGCGCTTCGGGATCACCTGGGGCGTCTTCCTGGGCCAGTTCATCGGCGTGCTGCTCATCTTTGTGGGGTTCCTGGTGAGCATCGAGGTGTTCAGCGACGTGCGCCTGCCGTTCACGCGGATCGTGCTGCGCCGCCGGGATCGGGCTGAGGGGAAGTCGGTCTGAGGCTGCACTGGACCTCGTTGCGCGGAGGTTCCGTCAGATGGCACCCGGGTTGCCCTTAGCATCCGTCGGATGGGCGTGAGCGCGACGAAATCGCCCCGAACGCCCGATTCCATGCGCTGGTGGCACATGGGCGTGCCACCTGACGGAACCGATGGCCGAGAAGCGCGCTGGTGGCACCAGTGGTGCCATGTGACGGAGACTCGACTCCAGCGGACTCCTCGCCCGCGTTGACACGGAGCGTGATCTCGCCGTAGAATCTCGAGGCTTTCCCCCGGCCGCCCGACCCTTGTTCAGCGTGGGCGCCGCGCCTCTCGGGCGGGGGGCCGACGACGAGGATTGAGAACCAGTGGCCAAGGCCGAGAATCGACCCGTGATCGCGCTGGCGTGCACGATCTGCAAGGAGCGCACGTACAGCACGCGCAAGAACAAGAGAAATGACCCGGGCCGGATGGAGCTGAACAAGTTCTGTCCGAGGTGCCGGCAGCACCAGCTGCACCGGGAAACGAAGTAGGGCTCCGGTCCGG
Organism: Chloroflexota bacterium; assembly: GCA_052388515.1. Taxonomy (GTDB): domain Bacteria; phylum Chloroflexota; class Limnocylindria; order QHBO01; family QHBO01; genus JACDBZ01. The sequence goes on from JBQTHZ010000038.1 coordinate 20,069, forward strand.
AGGGGTGTAGCTCAATTGGTAGAGCACTGGTCTCCAAAACCAGCGGTTGCAGGTTCGAGTCCTGTCGCCCCTGCCACCACCGGAATCCCACCACTCCCCATCACGCCGTAGCAGGAAGTACGAACCGATCGTGTTGACCGGCATGCGCCGATACCTGACCGAGAGCTGGGCCGAGCTGAAGAAGGTCGCCTGGCCCACTCGCGAAACCGTGATCCGCCTGACCCTGCTGGTCGTGGCGGTGTCGATCGCCGTCGGCATCTACATCTTCGTGCTCGACCGTATCTTCAACACGCTCGTGGACCAGGTGATCTAGATGGCCGACAAGACGACGACTTCCGTGAACGACGAGCGCAACGAGGCCCGCGAGGCGGCACGCCTCTCGCGCGAGGCTCCGCGCCCCGGCGACATGCCGGAGGCGGACCGCACGAAGAAGCAGTGGTACGTGATCCACACGTATTCCGGCTACGAGAACAAGGTCAAGACGAACCTCGAGCACCGCATCGAGTCGATGGGCGTGGAGGACCAGATCTACCAGGTCCTCGTGCCGATGGAAGAAGAGATCGAGATCCGCAACGGCCAGCGCCAGACCGTGAACCGCAAGGTCTTCCCCGGCTACGTGCTGGTCGAGATGGCCATGAGCGACGAGAGCTGGTACGTCGTGCGCAACACGCCGGGCGTGACGAGCTTCGTGGGCTCCGGCAACCGACCGCTGCCGTTGGACGAGACCGAGGTCAAGAAGATCCTCAAGCAGATGGGGGTCGAGACGCCGAAGTTCAAGGTCCAGTACGCCAAGGGCCAGAGCGTGCGCGTGAAGGACGGTCCGTTCGCCGAGTTCATCGGCACCGTGGACGAGGTCAACCCGGAGCGCAACAAGGTCAAGGTGCTCGTCAGCATCTTCGGGCGGGAGACACCTGTGGAGCTCGACTTCCTGCAGATCGAGAAGCTCTAGGTGCGGTTCGCCGCTACGTTGCTCGCGTCGCAGCAGCGTTCGAGCGAGACTCGTCCACCATCAGCGGATATATCAATAACGCTATATCCGCTGAGAGCGGAGCCAGGCGTTCCACGACGGCGCCATCCGGTCCAGAGTGGAGGGCGCGAGGCTTCGCGCAACCGGTGCACGGCAACAACGTCCGGGCGAATCACCTAGACAAGACCGATGGCGGCGCGACCGCGCCGTCGCAAGAAACGAGGGAGGGGTTCGCCCCCGATCGGACCTCGAGAGGAGAACCATGGCAAAGAAGATCAGGGCGATGCTGAAGGTGCAGGCGCCCGCCGGTGCCGCCACCGCAGCGCCGCCCGTCGGGCCGGCCCTCGGCCAGCACGGCATCAACATCATGGAGTTCATCAAGGCCTTCAACGAGCGCACCGCCGATCAGCGCGGCTACGTCGTGCCGGCCGAGATCACCGTCTTCGAGGATCGCAGCTTCACCTTCGTGACGAAGGCGCCGCTTGCGGCCGCCCTGCTCAAGAAGGCCGCCGGCATCGAGTCGGGCAGCGCGGAGCCGAACAAGGAGAAGGTCGGCCGCGTCTCTCGCGCCCAGGTCCGCGAGATCGCCGAGATGAAGATGACCGACCTGAACGCCAACGACGTCGAGCAGGCCATGAAGATCATCGAGGGCACCGCGCGCTCGATGGGGATCGAGGTGGCCTGACATGACGAAGCACGGAAAGAAGTACGTGGAGGCCGCCAAGCTCGTCGAGCCGGAGCGCCGCTACGAGATCAGCGAGGCTGCCGAGCTGCTGCCGAAGCTGTCGCTCAGCAAGTTCGACGGCACAGTCGAGCTGCATCTGCGGCTCGGGGTCGACCCGCGCCATGCCGATCAGCTCGTGCGGGGCACCGTGGTCCTGCCGCACGGCACCGGACGCGTGACGCGCGTGATCGTGTTCGCACAGGGCGAGAATGCCCAGGTTGCGCTGCGCGCCGGCGCCGATGACGTCGGCAGCGACGATCTCGTCAAAAAGATCGACGCGGGCTGGTTCGAGTTCGACGTGGCGATTGCGACGCCGGACATGATGGGCGTGGTCGGCCGCCTCGGGAAGAAGCTCGGGCCGCGCGGCCTGATGCCGAACCCCAAGTCGGGCACCGTCACCTTCGACGTCGAACGTGCGGTGAGCGAGATCAAGTCCGGCCGCGTCGAGTTCAAGGTCGACCGCGCGGGTATCGTGCACGTGCCGATCGGCAAGGCGAGCTTCACGCCGGAGCAGCTTGCCGCCAACGCGGCGGCGCTGGTCGACGCGGTGCAGCGCGCGAAGCCGACGGGCGCCAAGGGCACCTACATGCGGTCACTCACCCTTGCACCCACCATGGGCCCGGGCGTCCGCGTCGACATCCCGTCCGCGCTCGCCGCCGCCCAGGCCTGACTGCTGGCGCCTGACGGCGGCCGGGACCGCGCGAAAGGACACCGATCTGCGCATCGGCTAAGATGCCCGTTCAACCGAAGAAGCCAGAGACCGTGATGCGATCCGGGTGAGACTCCCGGTCCAATCGTCGACGCAGTGACGTCGCGGCACACGCAGGCACGAAGACGAACCTTGCTGGATGACGGCGGTTCTCGTGTCGCGTGCACGGGACCGCCGTTTTGCATGCCAAGGAGGAGACCAGGACAGACCGATGCCGACCGATGTCAAACGCCAGGCCGTCACCGAGCTCGCGGAGCTGCTCCGCTCCAGCTCGGCCATTGCCGTGGCCGATTACCGTGGCCTGAAGGTCTCGGACATGCAGTCCGTTCGCCGGACGCTCCGCGAGAACGGCGTCCAGCTGCACATCGCCAAGAACCGCCTGCTGAAGATCGCCGCCGACGAGGCGGACCGCACCGAGCTCAAGCCGATGCTCGAAGGTCCGACTGCGCTGGCCACGATCGACGGCGACGAGGCGGCCATGGCGAAGGCCCTGGCCGATGCCTTCCGACCCTACTCCCGCGTCGTCACCCTGCGCGGTGGGATGCTCGGCAGCGTCGCGATCGACGCGTCGCAGCTCAGCCGCCTCGCCACGCTGCCGTCGCGCGAGGTCCTGCTGGCCAAGATCGCCGGCGGAATGGCTGCACCGATGAGCGGCATGGCCAACGTGCTCGCCGCGAACATCCGCAACCTCGCGAACGTGCTCAACGCGGTGGCCGACCAGAAGCGAACGAACGAGACCGCGGCCTGACGCCGCCTCGAGAACAAGACAGGAGAACCATACCGATGGCGACCAAGACCCTGGACAAGGACCAGATCCTCGAGGCGATCGACACGATGACCGTCCTCGAGCTCAGCGAGCTGGTCAAGGCCTTCGAGGAGCGCTACGGCGTGACCGCCGCTGCCCCTGCTGCCGTGGCCGCCGCCCCTGCGGCCGGTGGTGACGGCGCCGCCGCCGCTTCCAGCGAGGAGCAGACCGAGTTCGATGCCGTCCTCACCGAGGTCGGCGCGAACAAGATCCTCGTCATCAAGGCCGTCCGAGAGCTGACCGGCCTTGGCCTCAAGGAGGCGAAGGACCTCGTCGACGCCGCCCCCAAGGCGGTCAAGGAGGGCGTCACCAAGGAGGAGGCCGAGGCGGCCAAGGAGAAGCTGGCCGAGGCCGGCGCGACCACCGAGGTCCGGTAGCTTCGCTCCTCTCCCCTCGCCGCGCGAGCCGGTCCTTCGGGATCGGCTCGCTTCCTTGGCGCTCCGCGTGGCGCAGTCGAGGCCCATGCCGGCACGTTCCCGTCAGATGGCATTCGTGGTGCCGTTAGCAACCTCGGATCGGCTCCGCAGGGTCGAACGCGCGCCGTTCGGGCCCTATCGGTCTGCAGAAGACACCTCCGGGATGGCAGGTGACGGAACCAAAGCGGACGGCGTCCCCGAACGGCACTGGTGGTGCCATATGACGAAAACTCGGCGGCACCAACTGATCGCGCGGCGTCATTGCTGCGGTGCGGAATCCAGCTGGATCGGGGTGTCACGGGCGCCGAGGCCGAAGAAGATGACGCCTTCATCCTCGCGCCGCTCGCCATCGAGGCTGGTGCATCGGTAGAGCTGCCAGCTGAGCGCGCCACCGTAATCGTGGGTTGCATCGGCATAGAGCTCGACCTCGCCCGGACCGATGACGCGCCAGATATCGAGGATCCGCGCGCCCTCGACCGTGACGCCGAGCGAGATGAACTCGGCCTGCTCGCCGG
>JBQTHZ010000039.1:0-22101 GCA_052388515.1 Chloroflexota bacterium
GATGCCGGCTCCGGCATCGGCAACGAACAGGCCGCCGCGGAGCGCCGCGCTGACATGGAATGCTGGGGTGGTGAAGCTGAATGACTCCGGGAGACGGAGGGCAGCCGCGGGGGTTGGCAGCGACAGGGCGGCGATCAGTAGCAGGGCGCTGAGAGAACGACGCGCGTGAACTCGGGAACGCACTCGGGGGCCTCCTCGGGAAAGGCGCGGGCACATCGCGGTATGACCACGGCCCAAGGTGCCGGCAGGGAGGCGCCCGGCAGCTGTCGTGCTCGCGCCGCTGGATCGTGGGTGCCACCCACATTCTGCACCGTCCGTCAACCGAACTCCGAGCCGCGGAAACCGAGCAGTAAGATGACGGCAACGGGCGGTCGCACGAGTCGGTTCATGGTGGCTCGTGCCTGATCGCGGTCGCTCCCGAGTCGTTCGGCAGGAGGTTCCAGTCATGGACGTTCGACGCATTCCCACCTTCTTCCAGCAGCGAAGGTCGCTCCGCGGCCCGCTCGCCCTTGCGATGAGCTCCGTGCTCCTGCTGAGCGCATGCGGAGGTGCGGCGGCGCCAAGCGGCCCAGCCGACGAGGGGGACAGTGATGGTGTCGTCACCGTGTTCGGCGCCTACGCCACCCAGATCGAGGAGCCATGGGATGGGGTGATCCACACCGCCCTCAACGCCGAGATGGAGGCAGGGCGCATCGAGTACACCTTCACCGACGACATCGGCTATGCCGGCGACATGGAGCGCGTGCTGCGCGAGACCGCCGAGCAGGACCAGCCGGACATCATCTTCGGGGACGCGTTCGGCAACGAAGAGGCCGCCCGCGCGGTGGCCGCCGACTATCCCGACATCGCCTTCGTCTTCGGATCGGGCGGAGGGCCCGCCGAGCCCAACTTCAGCGTCTTCGATAATTGGATCCACGAGCCGGCGTACCTGGCAGGCATGATCGCCGGCGGCGTCACCGAGTCGAACGTGCTCGGCGTCGTGGGCGGGTATCCGGTGCCGGAGGTCAATCGCATCACGAACGCCTTCATCGCCGGCGCCCAGGAGGTGAACGAAGACGTCGATGTCAGGGTCACGTTCCTCAACAGCTGGTTCGACCCGGCCGCCGCCAAGGAGGCGGCGCTCGCCCAGGTCGGCGCGGGGGCGGATGTCCTGTTTGCCGAGCGCTTCGGGGTCATCGAGGCCGCCCAGGAGAACGACCTCGTCGCCATCGGCAACATGAGTGACCAGCAGGAGCTGGCCCCGGGGCACGTGGCCACCAGCGTGACCTGGAACATGACTCCCACCGCGAAGTACGTCATCGACCAGGTCATCGCCGGTTCGTACACGGCGCAGGATCTCAAGGACTTCTCGATGGTCGGCAAGGGCGGTGCCGCGCTGGCGCCCATCAACGCCGACGTGACCGGAGGGATCCCGGACGACCTGGCCGCGCAGGTGGCGGAACGAGAGTCGCAGATCAAGGCCGGCACGTTCCGCGTCGACATCAACGAGGGCACGCCGCCGGGCTCGACCATCCCCGACGAGTAGTCGGCACGGCCGGGTGACCGCTAGCGCCCCGTCCCTCGAGCTGCGCGGCATCACGAAGCGGTTCGGGGACCTCGTCGCCAACGACGGCATCGACCTCGACGTCCGTGGCGGCGAGGTCCACGCCGTGCTCGGCGAGAACGGAGCCGGCAAGACGACGGTCATGCGCATCGCCTACGGGCTGACCCAGGCCGATGCGGGCCAGGTCGTGGTGGGCGCTCGGCCCATCGCCATCCGATCTCCGCGGGATGCGATCGCCGCGGGCATCGGCATGGTGACCCAGCACTTCGCGCTCGTGCGACCCATGACGGTTGCAGAGAACCTGGCCCTGGGACGGTCGCGTGGCCTGCGTCTCGACCTGGTCGATGCGCGACGACGCGTGGCCGACGCATCGGACCGGTTCGGGATCCGGGTCGATCCGACGGCCCGCGTCGAGGACCTGTCGGTGGGTCAGCAGCAGCGCGTCGAGATCCTGAAAGCGCTGTCGCGCGACTGCCGGATCCTGATCCTGGACGAGCCGACCGCGGTCCTGGTGCCCGAGGAGGTCGACGCGCTCTTCGCCACGCTGCGCTCGTTCGTGGCTGACGGACTCTCGGTCGTGTTCATCAGTCACAAGCTCGGGGAGGTGCGCGCCATCAGCGACCGCGTCAGCGTCCTGCGCCGCGGGCGACTGGTCGGAACGGTCACCGGCTCGACCGATGAGGGCGAGCTGGCTCGCATGATGGTCGGCCGTCCGACCTTCGGCGTCGTGCGGCCGGCCGATGCCGCTCAGCGTCCCGCCGAGCCGATCCTCCGCGTTCGCGACCTGGACGTCACCGGTCGCCACGGTCAGCTGGCAGTGTCGAGCGTGACGCTCGACGTCCGTTCGGGCGAGATCGTGGGAGTCGCGGGCGTATCGGGCAATGGCCAGACGGAGATGGTCGAGGCGCTCTCCGGCATGCGCCAGCCGGCCGGCGGATCGGTCAGGGTTGACGATGTCGAGCTGGCCGGGGCGGACCCCGGGCGGGTCATGCGGGCGCGCGTTGGCCGCATCCCGGAAGACCGGCATGCCAGCCTGGTCGGCGACCTGTCGGTCGCCTACAACCTGGTGCTGGAACGGCTGGACGACTTCCGCAGCGGCGGGCGCATCGATGAGCGGAGCGTCCGCGAGCATGCGGAGGACCTGGTCCGGCGGTTCGACATCCGTGCGGGGCCTGATGATCCGGTCGCGACGCTGTCGGGCGGCAACATCCAGAAGGTGCTGCTGGCGCGGGTCCTCTCGCGCGACCCGCGAGTGCTCGTCGTGTCGCAGCCGACGCGCGGCCTGGACGTCGGGGCCACGGAGTACGTGCGCTCGCAGCTGCTCGCGCGCCGGAGTGACGGCGCAGCCATCCTCCTGGTCTCCGAGGATCTCGACGAGCTGCTCGCCCTGTCCGATCGGCTCATCGTGCTGTACGAGGGCCGCATCGTTGGCGAGATGGCCGCCGCCGGCGCCGACGTCGAGAGGATCGGCATGCTGATGGCGGGCCGAGGGAGGGCAGCGTGATGCGGATCACTCCGTGGTCGACGCCCGTCCTGGTGGTCGCCGCCGTCCTCATCACGCTCGCCATCACCGCCGGGCCGATCATCCTCGCGGGCGCCAATCCAATCGAGGCGTACGGCGCCTTCGTCGTGGTGCCCCTCACCTCGCAGTTCACCCTGCTCGAGGTCCTCGTCACCGCCACGCCCATCATGCTCACCGGGGCAGCGGTGGCGATCGCGTTCCGAGCGGGCTACTGGAACATCGGCGCGGAGGGCCAGCTGCTGCTGGGGGCGATCGCCGCGGCCGGCATCGGCACACTCGTCGGTGGCCTGGCGCCGATCGTCGCGCTGCCGATCATGGTCGTCGGCGGCGCCCTGGCGGGCGCCGCCTGGGCGCTCGTGCCGGCCCTGCTGCGGGTCCGATTCGGGATCGACGAGGTGGTGACCACCCTGCTCCTCAACCCCGTGGCGCTGCTGCTCGTCAACGGCCTGCTCCACGGTCCGTGGCGCGATCCCACCACCGGATTTCCCGAGTCGCCGCGGATCGCCGCTGCGGCCGAGTTCCCGACGCTCGTCGAACGCTCGCGCCTGCATCTCGGCTTCCTGCTCGCGCTGGCGGTGATCGCACTCGCGTGGTACGTGCTCGCTCGCACCCCGGCCGGCCTGCGGCTCCGCGCCGCCGGTCTGAGCCCCCACGGTGCGCGCTTCGCGGGCATCAACGTCTCGCGCACGCTTCTCGGCGCCGCCCTGGTCAGCGGGGCGATTGCCGGCATCGCCGGCGTGAGCGAGGTGGCGGGCATCCAGAACCGACTGACCGGTGGCCTCTCGCCCGGGTATGGCTACACGGGCATCGTGGTGGCCACGCTGGGGACGCTCACGATGCCCGGGGTGACCATGGCGGCGATCTTCCTGGGCGACCTGACGGTTGGCGCCAGCTCGGCTGCCCGTTCGCTCGGCATTCCCTCGCAGCTCGGCGCCGTGGTGCAGGGCGTGCTGCTGCTCACCACCATCGCGCTGCTGGCCCTGCGCCGCCGCCGGGCGCGTCGGCCCGTGGAGGCGAGTGCGGGCTCGGGTACCGGTGACGTCGCCGCGGAGGCGCAGCCGGGATGACGTTCGTCGTCGACCTGCTGGCCGCCACCCTGCGCAATGCCACGCCACTGGTGTACGGCACCGTCGGCGAGACCTACGCCGAGCGAAGCGGCGTCCTCAACCTGGGCATCGAGGGCACCATGTATGCCGGCGCGTTCGCGGGCTTCGCCACGGCCTGGGCCACCGGATCGCTGCTCCTCGGCCTGCTGGCGGCCATCCTCGTCGGTATCGGCGCCGGGGCGGTCATGGCCCTCATGACGGTGACCTTCGGCGCGAACCAGCACGTGTCGGGCATCGGGCTGACCATCGGCCTGATCGGCCTCAGCGAGTTCGCGAACCGGCTGATCTTCGCCGGCGGCGAGCTGCAGCGCATCGAGCCGATGCCGACCATCAACCCGTTCGGCGGCATGGGCGAGATGGGCGCCGTCACCGAGCAGTACGCGCTCACCTGGATCGCGTTCCTGCTGATCGTGCCCGCCGCATGGTGGCTCCTTCAACGCTCGACCTTCGGGCTCGAGATCCGGGCCGTCGGCGAGAATCCCGAGGCGGCGGACGCGGCCGGGATCAGCGTTGCCCGGACCCGCTACATGGCGCTCATGATCGGCGGAGGGCTGATGGCCATCGGCGGTGCATTCTTCACGCTTGCCCTGCTCGGCAGCTTCACGCTCGACATCATCGCCGGACGCGGTTGGGTCTGCGTGGCACTCGTCATCTTCGGGCGCTGGCGGATCGGTCGCGGGGTCATCGGCGCACTGCTCTTCTCGCTCGTCTTCTCGCTCCAGTTCCGACTGCGGATCTTGCCCGGGTTCGGCGATCTGCCGTTCGAGCTGCTGCTGGCGCTCCCCTATCTCGTCGTCATCGGCGCCCTGGCCTTATCCGGCCGCAACGTGGCGTATCCGGGCGCCTACCTCAAGCCATATCGCCGCACCTGACCCATGAGGAGGACCGATGGAGACCGTGGACCGCGACCGCGCAGGCCTGCAGCACGCGATTGAGCAGGCCAGGATCGGCCGATCGGAGGGCGGCGTGCCGATCGGCGGGGCGCTCGTTGCCGATGATGGCACCGTGCTGGCGGTCGGCCACAACCGACGAGTCCAGCAGAACAGCGCGATTCGACACGGCGAGACCGATGCGCTCGAGAACGCCGGCCGCCTCCCGGCATCGGTCTATCGCCGCTCCACGATGTACACGACCCTGTCGCCGTGCGACATGTGCACCGGCGCGATCCTGCTCTACGGCATCCCGCGCGTGGTCATGGGCGAAAACCGCACCTTCGTCGGCGGGGAGGACTACCTCCGCGCCCGGGGCGTGGAGGTCGTGAACCTCGACTCCACGGAGTGCGTCGAGCTCATGAACGAGTTCATCGCCGCACACCCAGAGATCTGGAACGAGGACATCGGCGAGGAATAACCCTGCACCGTCGGACGAGCGCCCAGCCGTCAGGCTGTGGGCAACGTCTCTCCCAGGAAGTAGGTGGTCATCTCGCCAAGGCCCTTCACCTCGATCGACCGTGGCACGAAATCGAAGCGGCCCTCGAGGAGCTCCCTGCTCGCAGCCGATAGGTGGATCCTCCCGGCAACGCCATGCGCTTCCATCCGCGAGGCCGTGTTCACCGTGTCGCCCCACAGGTCGAACTGGATCCGCTGCTGACCAATGACGCCGCCGACCGTCGGCCCGCTGGCCAAGCCGATCCGCACGTCGAGCCCCACGCCGTGGTCGGTGCGCCACGCTTCGGCCGCCGCCAGGAGCCGCTGCGCCATCTCTACCGCTGCCTCGGCGTGATCGGTCCGCGCGACGGGCGCACCCGCGACCGCCATGTAGGCGTCGCCGATCGTCTTGATCTTTTCCAGGCCGCACTCGGAGGCGGCCTGATCGAACCGGGTGAAGAGGTCGTCGAGAAGGCCGGTGACGCGGTCCGGATCGGTCCGTCGCGCCCAAGGTGTAAAGCCAACAATGTCGGCGAAGAGCACCGTCGTCTCGGGGTATGCCTCCGCGATGCGCTGCTCGCCGTGCTTGAGACGCCGCGCGATCGAGGCGGGAATCGCGTTCGTCAACAGCTCGTCGGCGCGACCCTCGGCCGCGCGGCGGCGCAGATCGGTATAGCGCAGCAGCACGAAGACGATGGTCAGCGGCAGGACGACGTTCATCACCCATCCCATCACCCGGAACAGGTACGGAGCGGGCCCGAACGCGTCGCGCGCCCACGGGTCGCCGATCGCCATCGCGGCGACGCTCAGCAGGAACGCAACGAACCAGGGCAAGGCTCGCTGGGGGCCGAGGGCCAGGATCGCGTAGGCGGGGATGAGGAAGGCCCACACCAACGCCGGGCTCGACCCGGTGATACCCCCACCCACGAATTGGGCAAGCGGCACCCACACCGTCCCGGCCGCGATGAGGGCAACCACGTACCGATCGAAGCGCCCGCTGGCGCGCAGGATCGTGAGGTTCGCGACGCTGAACAGCGAAAGCGACGCCGCGAGCGGATAGCTGAACGGATGTCCGATGGCCTGGATCGGGAGGCTGAGCGGGGCGAGGATGGTCAGGTACCCGGCGGCGACGCCGACTCGCTTGCGAAGCCGGAGATCGTCATCGTCGCCTGGATCGTCCGCGATCGCGATCAGCCGCGACACGCGGCGCAGGAGCGCCTCCATCCGCGGATCGTAGCCGGGGATCGTCAACGAATGGAAGGCCGATGGTGGGCACCCTCCAACGGCGCGCGCAGCCGTCAGGCCGTGGGCACTGCCTCGCGGATCTGGTTGGCGTGGTCGTGGGAATGTCCGGCATAGATGCCCAGCCACTTGTCAACCGAATATTCGCCAGACTCAGCATGGGTCCCTCGCCGATCCCACTCGGCCGGCGTCAGCGATTCCAGCAGCTCGAGGCTGGCCGCCCTGACGGCCTTGAGGACCGCCAGTGAGGAGCCGATCGGCCGGTCGTAATGCAACCGGCGCGCGAACTCCGGCTCATCGTAGGCCTGGATGATCGCGTCGTCCTCCGCGATCAGCTTGCGCAGGCGAACGTACGCCGTCGCCTCGCTGTCGGCGAGATGGTGCACGACCTGGCGCGGCGTCCAGCCCCCATCGGGGCCGCGCCGGTCGAGGTCGTCATCGGTCATGCCCGCGACAGCCTGCTCGACCGCGGCATATCCCTCGCGAAATCTGGAGATCAACTCGTCACGTTCCATGGAGGAATGGTAGTTGACACCGGGACTGGCCAGTGCTTGCCTTCATCGATGGATCAGGGCCCGACTACGGCAGGAACGCCGCGCTCTCGTCGAGCCAGTGCCGGTGCCGCCACTCGTCGATGACCGTCCTCGCCGGCTCATCGGCGAGCGCTTCGGGCAACGTCTGCCTGGGCATCTGGCTGAGCGTCCGCCGCAGCAGATCCTCGAGCTCCTCCCATTGATACTCGGTCGGATAGCGGGACAGCGTCGGAGCGATAATAGAACGAATGTTCACTTTCGCAGTCTACGCCGCCCGCGCGACAGCTGACAACTACTGCGCCGTCCAGCCTCCATCAACCCGCAGGACGGTGCCGGTCACCAGCCCTGCTGCCGGCGAGGCGAGATAGAGGACGGCTCCCGCAACGTCAGCCGTCGTGCCGAAGCGGCCGGCCGGGATGCGCGCGAGCACGTCGGCCGCGAACGCAGGATCATCCAGGCGGGCGGCGGTGCCGGGCGTGCGCACGAAGGTCGGCGCGACGGCGTTGACGGTCACGCCATGCGGTGACCACTCCAGCGCGAGCACGCGCGTCAGCATGTTGACGCCGCCCTTGCTGGCCGAGTAGACGGCATGACGCGGTATCCCGACGAGCCCTGCCTGGGAGCTGAGGCTGATGATGCGCCCGTAGCCGCGTTCGACCATCGAGCGCGCCACCGCCTGGGTGATGAAGAAGAGGCCCCTCAGGTTCACGTTCATCATCTCGTCCCAGTCCGCCTCGGTGATGTCGAGCGCATCGTGGTTCGACCCGAGGCCGGCGTTGTTGACGAGGACGTCGATCCGTCCCGTTTCCTCCAGCAGGCTGCGCACGGCGCGGTCGATCGACCGCCGATCCGTGACGTCGAGCTCGAGCGGCGTCGCCCGGCCGCCGCGCGATTCCACCTCGGCCACGAGGTCCCGCGCGTCGCTCACGGTCCGTACGCCGGCAGCGACGGTGGCGCCGGCCCCGGCGAGGGCCAGGACGAGATCATGACCGATGCCACGCGAGGCACCGGTGACCAGCGCGACCTGCCCGCTGAGGCTGAACTCAGGCTGCTCCATGCTCGGATCCTACGCCTCGGCTCGTCGAGGAAAGCTCAAGACGGCCGGCGCCCTCGTGTACTCGGGTCGCGTGCAGTCGAGCGGACGATGTTGTGAACGCTGGTCGGGCGACTGAAGCCCTTCAGGGCCAGCGGCTCCACCTCCTCGGCCTCGAACTGATCCTCCACCGCCGCGAGCAGGCGCTGGCTGACGAGGATCTGGCCGGCCGCCGCCGCCTCACTCAGACGCGACGCCAGGATCACGACATTGCCGACGGCACCGTAGTCGTATCGCCCTTCGAAGCCGATGCGGCCGAGGGTTGCGTAGCCGACGGCGATCCCGATCCCGAGGCCAAGGTCGTACCCGAGGCGTTGCCAACGACCCGCCAGGGTGGCGAACCGCTCGCGCATGGCCAGGGCTGCGCGGATCGCGTCGCTGCAGTGCTCGACCTTCGGCGCCGGGTCATTGAAGAAGGCCATGAGCCCATCACCGGCGAAGTGCTCGATCGTACCGGCATGGGCGATCACGAGCTCGCCAACCATCGCGTGGTACTCGCGGAGCACGCCCAGCACCTCCTCGGGCTCGGCGGTCTCGGCGAATGCCGTGAACCCCCGCAGGTCGCAGAAGAGGGCGGTGATCTCGCGCCGATGCCCGGCGAGCATCGCCTGTCCGTCTGCGCGCGATAGCATGCTGGCCACCTGCGGGGCGAACCGCGCCAGCTCGGTGCGCTGCAGCTCGACCGTCTCGAACAGGCGCGCATTCTCGATGGCCAGCGTCGCCTGGTCGGCAAAGGTGCTGACGAGCGCGATCTCTCGGCCGCTGAACGGTCGCACCTCACGCCGTCCAAGGCCGATGACGCCGATCGGGAACCCGTTTCGAAGCAGCGGCACGCCAAGCACCGTGCGATACCCACCAATCTTCTGCACTTCCCGCATCTGGTACTCGGGGTCCGCGACGACATCGATGATGTGCACCGGGCGGCGTTCGAGGAGCACCCGGCCGGTCATCGATCCGCGGTCCGGAACGTAGTCGACGGCCTCTTCCGCCTCCCGGTAGCCAGGCTGGAAGTTGAGAATGGCTGCGATCCGATAGACGTCACGCACCGGATCGTGACGGACGATGTTGCCGCTATCGGCGTGGCAGAGCGCAACAGCGCTCGCGACCACGGTGTCCAGCACGCCCTGGAGGTCGAAGGACAACCGGCCCATCGTCTGCAACACGTGGCTGACGGCTGCCTCGCGCTCCGCCGCCTCGTGCTTCTCCCCCAGCAGGCGCGCCAAACGCACGGCGACGCCGGTCTGCCCGGCGAAGACGGAGATCGTGGCGATCTCGTCGTCGTTGAACGGATCGACTCGATTACGCGCCAAGCCAACGACGCCGATGACATCACCGTCGATCATGATCGGCACGCCGAGGATGGTCCGATACCCGGCCAGTCGCTGGCCCTCACGCCACGCGTACTCCGGGTCGGCCAGCACGTCGTGGATGTGCACGGGCCCGCGCTCGAGGGCAACCCTCCCCACCCCTGATGCGCGACCCACCGGGATCGGGTTGCTGCGCTCGTACTGGTTGAATTCGTCCGTCCCACCGCTGTTCGCCATCAGCCGGAAGAGGTCGCCCTCGCGCAGGTAGGCGAAGCTGTAATCCGCACCGCACAGCGCCGCCGAGCGTTCCGCGATCTTCTCGAGGACCGGCGTGAGCTCGAAGCCGCCGTCGATGACGGCACCAAGGACCTCGCCGATTGCGGCCAGCGACTCACTGCTGCCGTCGCGCAGGCTCGCCGGCGCACTGGCGGTATGCTCGGAGTGAAGCGCCTCGGACACGAACTCGCTCCCTGGGGAGGGTCCAGCCCAACCTTAGCGCAGCCATCGATCGGGGTGAAGTCCGTCCCTCAGGCTTTCAGCCACCCGGCGATGGCGCGCGGACCCGCACGCGCCAGCCACGCACCCTCGACGAAACCGGCCAGTTCGTCCCGGCTCAACTCGCCGATTCGCGAACCGCGAACCAGCACGGACGGGTGGCCGTCGAAATGCGGCGTCGTGAAGAACGGCAAGGAGGCATCGGCCAGGATGGCTTCCTTCTCGAGCTCCGATTCCACCCAGAACACGATGACATCGGTGTACCGCTCGCCCGTGCCCGGGTCGATCGCGTCGGGACGCGGGTTGCGGAAGAACAGGAAGCTGCGGCGGCTGACCTGGTAGACCTGACGGCCACCCTCGGCCAGGGTCACGCCCGGCAACGCACGTGCGATCTCGTGGACGTCGTCCACGGTCGCCGCACGCATGGCATTGGTGGCCTTCGAGCGGTCTCCACTCATTGGCCGATGCTACCAGCGAGGCTCGACGATCAGGTGTGCCCGTGATGGTCGGCTGTGTCGCCGGTGTCCGGGGCAAACTGGGCGAGCGAGGCTTCGACCGCCGCGGCGATGTCATCGGGGCCGGCGGTGCCCGACGCCTCGATCGCCTGGGAGATGGAGGACCGGGACCTCACGGGCGAGGAGACGCGAACGATCGGGACCTGATGGCAGTCGGCGACGCTGCTCTGCGAGTCAGGTCAGAGGAAGACGCCCCAGTGGCTCGCCGTGGCCATGCAGACGACAGCGACCGCGAGGCCCGCGAGGACGATCCATCCGGCCGCCCGTGACTCGCGGATCGTCCGAGCCAGGAGCTGCTGTTCGTCCGGCGTCGGCGGTCGACCCTCGGCGAGCAGCCTGCCGATGATCCGCTCCACGATCCGGGTGCGGGGGAATACATAGAGGCCACCGACGGCAAAGGTGAGGATGGCAACCACGCCACCGATCGTGAACCCGACGCGCGACTCGCTGAGCAGCGCGTCGGGGTCAAGCCCGTTCGAGGTGATGACCAGCAGCCAGGTCCCCGCCAGCACCGCGATCGCCGCGGCAGTGATCATCGCCACCGCAAGGCGCCGATGGTGAAGGAGCTGGAAGGTGAACTTCGTCGCATCCGGCCCGACCGCAGCGGCCGCCGGCTGGACGAAGAGGAAGAAGGTGAAGATGGATCCCACCCAGAACACGCCAGCGCCGATGTGGATCAGCCGCAGGATCAGCACGTCCATGCTCGGGACCTCCTCGACGATATCTCAGCCGATCTCGGGGAACCAGGCAGCGTGACCATTCTGCTCCGCAGAATCAAGAAGCTTCGATCAGCTCCGTTCGCAGCTCGTGGCTCTCGTCCGGCAGCCGTGCCTCGTACCAGATCCGATAGCCGCCGCCCGGCAGCGGGAGCACGTCGAGGTAGCGGACGTCGCGGACGGCATCGTCAGCCGCGCCCCACGCTGGTCCCACGTCCCCGGCCCAGGCGCGAGGACGGTGCCGTGCCAGTCCCACCACGGGGGTTCCCAAGTCGGGAAGTGGAAACGACACCATCTCGGCATCCTCCTGCCTTCTGCGAAAGTACTGGTCACGCTTCGGCAGACGATGGATACAGCCCGCCGAGGGTGGCGGCCACACTCGGTCCGACATGACCGAACTCGAGCTGCAGCTCGCAGTCCTCCGCGAACGGCGGCATTCCACTGGCTTCGCGGCGTGGCTGCGCAGCCTGCGTCCCTTCGACCGCCGGGCCATCAAGGAGCCGAACGAGCGTGATGCCTACTGGATCACCGTCCAGCGGCGTCTCGCTGAAAGCGATGCCGCCTTCCTGGCCCGCTACGACCCATACGGGGACGTGAGGACCTCGGCTGCGGCACGAAGACCCGAGCGAACCGCGCCGTCCATGTAGCCATTCGACACCGCCGACGTCTCGGCACCGGCCCAATGGATTCGCCCGATCGGCTCCCGGAGCGCGGAACCGTAGCCGGTCCATGAGCCCGCCGCGGGCCGACCGCCGTAGCACCCTCTGGTGTACTCCTCCGCGCTCCAGTCGAGCTCCGCGTAATCACGAAGGTCGCGGGCGCGCGGCCCGAAGGAGCGCACCAGGCAATCCACGACGGTCTGACGCCGCGTGACGAGATCGAGCTGACCGAGCCGCCGCGCGTGATCGGCCTCGGCGAAACCCATCAGCACGCCGCAACGCCCGTCGGGCGGTGAGTTGTCGAACGTCGTGGCGATCGGGTCGTCGAAGCTGACGACCTGGCCGTTCAGACCGTCGGTGCGCCAGAACGGCGCGTCGTAGAGGACCTGGACCTTGATCACCCGCCCCATCGGGTACCGCTGCGTGAGCGTGTCCCGACCGGACGGCAGCGATGGCCGGTACCGGAGCCGCCCAGCCATGGCGGGCGGAAGGGTGACGATGACGCGCCGCGCCTCGGTGACCGCGCCATCGTGGATCACCCGCACGGCCTCCGCATCCTGCTCGATGGCATGGACAGGCGTGTCGAGGATCACCCTGCCCGACCCCAGATCGGCGGCCATCTGCTCGCAGATCCGGTGCGTCCCGCCGACGATCCGCGACTCCTGGGCACCTCCGGCTGTCGTGACCAGGTAATCGAGTGAGCCGCCCGAATGGACGTAGAAGAGGAAGTGGAGCAACGGGACCTCATAGGTCTCGGCTGCGAACACGGCGGGCGTGACGACCCGGAAGTACGACCGCGCGAGCGGATCATCGGTCGACTCTGAGAGCCACGACTCCACGGTTCGCTGGTCGAGCGCCTCTGCGCCCGGACTTCGCCAGGGAGCCTCGAGATCGACGCGTTCGGCGAGCACACCGACGGATTCGGTCAGGCGACCGATCTCGCGGGCAGTCGACTCAGGCAGCCCGAACGTCTCGTCGACCCAGCGCCGAGGCTCGCCGGCGAGCACCGTCAGGCCGGCACCGATGTCGTAGGTGGGGAACGTCTCGAGCCCGAGCTCGCCGATGAGCTGCAGCAGCTCGGCATGGGTATCTCCTACCCATTGCCCGCCCATCTCCACCGAACAGCCGTTGGGGAACGTGTGGCCCACGGTGCGCCCGCCCACTCGGTCGCGGGCCTCGAGCACGAGCACGTCCGCCTTCCCGGCGAGGAATCGCGCAGCCGAGAGCCCCGCCAGCCCTGCCCCCACCACGACCACATCGACGCGCTGCATGCACCGATGCTACCGACAGCACCCACCGTCTCGCGCCATCAACCTGTCGGCATCACGCGATGATGTCGACCACGATGCCGGGTCACCGGCGCGCCTCTGCACGCTGTTGCATGAGGCGCCGCGACTCGTCGAAGTGATCGCGCAACGCACCCACCGCTGCGTCCACGTCACCGCTGAATAGGGCAGCGATCACGTCGTCGTGCTGGGAGGACAGGAACTCAGGCTGCTGCAGCCATTGCATGCCGAGTCTCCGATACCGTTCTGTGTGATCCCACAGCGTTGAGATTGTGTGGACCAGCCATGGGGAGCCCGCACGCTCGTAGACGATGAAATGAAGCGCGCGGTGAGCCTCGTGCGCTGCCGCAACGTCCCCAGCCGCGAAGTGGCGCGCCATCTCGTCGCGCAGGTACTCAGCTCGCGCCAGATCGGATTCGGTGAGCTTCGGCACGGTCAGGCGGACGGCCTCGGCCTCCAGAATGGTGCGCAGCTGGTACGCATCTGCCAGGTCCGCGTTTGACAGCTGCGCGACTCGCACGCCTTTGTTGGCCACGGACTCGACGAGCCGCTCCGCCTCGAGGCGACGCATCGCCTCTCGGACCGGGATGGCGCTCACGCCGTTGATCCGGGCAAGATCGCTCATGCGCAGCGAGAAGCCTGGCGGGTATTCGCCCATCAGGATGGCCGTCCGCGTATGCTGGTAGACCCTCTCGACGGCGCTCGTCGGAGATGGACCATCCGACTTCGCGTCAGGTTCTGTCGGCAGCTTGGGGCGTTGCGACGTGGCCAATCGCCTCGATCTCCAGGAGGTACTCCGGCCGCACCAGCCGGTCGATGACGAGCAGTGTATTCGGCGGGTACTTTCCTTCGGGATAGAGCTGCGCGAACAGCTCCTCACGAGTCTCGTAGAAGGGCGCGATCAGAGAAGCGTCCGTCAGGTAGGTCGTGAACTTGAGGACATCGTGAAAGCCGCCACCACGAGCTCTCAGGGCGGCGCCGATGTTCGCGAAGACCTGGCGCATCTGGGCCGGAAGGTCCGGGCCTGCCAGGCTTCCGTCGCCGTAGATGCCCACCTGGCCGGCCACGAAGACGAAGCCGTCGGTGGAGCTGACGTGCGAATACTTGCCGAGCGGCTCGCCGAGCTCAATGGGATTGTCGTAGGAAACGGTCACCGAAGACTCCTCAGCTGTTCGTCATGCGGCATCGGTTCCGCAGGCGACCGATACCCTCGATCTCGACTTCGACCAGATCACCGTCCGCGAGAAAGATCGGTGGCGTGCGGAAGGCACCAACCCCCAGCGGCGTCCCCGTCGCGATCACATCGCCCGGTTGGAGGGTGAACGAGCGGGACAGGTACGAGACCAGCTCGCGGACGCCGAAGATCATCTCGGCGGTCGACGACTCCTGCATCGCCGTCCCGTTGACCCAGCTCTGGATGCGGAGGCCATCATCAGGGTCGATCTCGTCCCGCGTCACCACCACCGGGCCGATCGGGCAGAACGTGTCGAGGCTCTTGGCGCGCACCCACTGCTGCTCGGAGCGCTGGACGTCCCGTGCCGTGACGTCGTTGAGAGCCGTGTAGCCGAAGATGTGGTCATCCACATCCGCGATGGCCACATCCTTCGCCTCGCGGCCGATGATGACCGCCAGCTCCGCCTCCCAGTCGACCTGCGAAGTCACCCGCGCGTCCCAGCAGATCTCGGCGGTCGGCCCCACGACCGACGGCGGCAGCTTCACGAAGACGATCGGCTCCTTTGGCGGTGGCGTACCGAATTCACGACAGTGATCGTGGTAATTCAGGCCGATCGCGATCACTGCACGGGGGTTGGCGAACGGCGCCGCGAGCTCGGTCCCGGCTTCGATGCGGCCACTGGCGTCGAGCGATGCCAACTTCACCAACCAGCCGTCCCCCTCCTGCAGCAGCTCATCCAGGGTTACGGGCGCGCCGGGCAGCAGCGAGTCCAGGCGCGCGTAGCCGCCGCCGACCGCCAATGCCAGGCGCGGGCCGTCATCGGTGACGAGGTGGGCAAGTTGCATGTGTTCAGTGCCTCCAAGCAAGCAGGCGGCGCTCGGCGTACCCGAACGCCACGGATTCGACCACCCGCATGAGTACGATGAAGATCAGGGCGAGAGCGATCATGTCGGCCGGTCTGAGCAATCGGAACGCGTAATACATCTGTGAGCCGATGCCCTGCGGCTGGCTCAGCGCCTCGACCAGGACCACGATCTTCCAGGAGAACGCGAAGGACGTGCGTGCTGCGACGAGCAGCGCTGGGGCGATCTGGCGCGCAAGGACCTCGGTCAGGTAGCGCCAGCCCCCAAGTCGGTAAACCTGGCTCATCTCGTCCAGCTGCGTCTCGCGAGCGCGCACCGACCCGTGGACGATCACGACGATGAACGGGATGAGCGCCACGATGAGTGCGACGAGCCCGCTCGACTCATCGGTGCCGAGCACGAGGATGGCGACGATGATGTACACCGGATCCGGGATGGCCAGGCCGATGACCACCAGGGGGCGGAAGAACGCCTCGACTCGGCGATCGAGCCCCATCCCGAACCCCAGCACCACGCCGATGACCGTCGCGGCCACGAAACCGATGAGGATGCGCCGAGCGGTGATCGCCATTTCGCCCCAGATGACGGGGTCCGTGATGTTCTCGACGATCGCCACACCGATGCGGTCGAGCGACGGAACCCATCCGTCCGAGACCACCGTCGCCAGCTGCCAGGCAACCGCGGCAAGCGCAACCGCGACGATGAAGGCAACAGGATTGCGCAAACGGGTGCCTCGGTGCCAGCCGGCCTGCGCGGCGAGGGCTGTCATGCCGGCGTGTCGGGATCGCCGTAGCCCCACTCGCGCATCACGCGCTCGACGATCGATGCCTCGAGTTCGGTGAGTGCTGCATCCTCGTACCGACGCGGGCGTGGGATGTCGACCTCGACCTCCTCCAGGATCGTGGCGGGGCCCTTCGTCAGGATCACGATGCGATCAGCGAGATAGACCGCCTCGCGAATGGAGTGCGTGACGAACACGATGGCGTGCCCGCTCTGCCGCCACAGCTCGACCAGCTGCTGGCGCATGAGGCGCGCGGTCACCTCGTCAAGCGTGCTGAACGGCTCGTCCATCAACACGACCGCTGGATCGATGGCCAGCGCGCGCGCGATCGAGACCCGTTGGCGCTGGCCGCCCGAGAGGCGCATCGGCCAGGCATCGCGATAGCCGCCGATGTCCAGCATCGACAGGTAGCGCTCGATGCGCTCATCCCATTCGGCCTCTGGGATCCCGGCGGCCGCAAGGACCAGCTCGATGTTCTGCCGCACCGTGCGCCACGGCAGCAGCCGGTGGTCCTGGAAGACGTACCCGACCCGCGGCCGATCCCCTCCCCTGGCGGTCACGTCGTATCCGGCGATCGTTGCGGTCCCCGAGACCGGCTGGAGGAGTCCGCTGAGAACCTGCAGCATCGTCGACTTGCCGCAGCCACTCGGGCCAAGGACGGCCATGAACTCCGTCTCGCCGACGGTCATGTCGACGCTCGACAGGGCCTCGTGCCGCCCGTCGTAGGAGACCTTCAGGTCGCGCACTTCGATGTAGCCCGTGCGCGCAGCGGCCGCTGCGCGTGCGGTCGTTTCCAGACTCGTCATGCGTCGTTTCCTCTCCAGCGGAGGACATAGCGCTCGATCGGGCGCAGGATCAGATACTCGGTCCCGAGCAGGATCACGATGAAGGTGACCAGCCACAGGGAGACGTCGATCAGCAGGAAGCGGTCGAATGCCTGCGAGAATCGCCAACCGATTCCGCTGTTCACCGCGAACAGCTCAGCCAGCACCACCACCCGCCAGGCGTGTGCGTACTCGTTGCGGACGGCGGCGAAGCTGTAGGGCACGAGATGCGGTATCGAGATGTTGCGCACGTGCCGTCTCGATCCGAACCGGTACACGCGACCCATGTCGATGAGCCTCTGATCGGCGGCCATCAGTCCCTGGTAGAGGGTGATGGCAACAAATGGGAACGTGGTGATCGCGACCACGACGTACACGCCCACCTCCGAGCGCTTGAAGATGAAGAGCGCCAGCAGCGCGGCGATGGTGCTCGGCAGCCCGAGGGTCAGGTCGACATAGCGCGCGACGACCTGCGCCCAGAACCCCTGTCGGGCCATGACGTAGGCAGCGCCGAAGCCGATGACAAGCGCGAGCGCCAAGGCGCCAACCACGCGCGCCATGCTGGCCAGGATGTCGGGCCAGATGTCCTGCTCGGTCAGGAACGCTGGCGCGGCAGCCAGCACCTCCTCGATGGGCGGGACGAAGCGCGTCGTGCGGCTTCCAAGCCACCAGAGCCCGACGAAGGCGAGCCCGCCAAGCGCGCTCAGTAGCCGGGTGAGCCAAGGGGACGGCCCGAGCACCGTCCCCTTGGCTGCCCCGCGGAGGTCGCGCGCCGCGATCATCGCGGCGCGGAGCCTCCGACACTCGCGGACCTATCGGCCAAGGAAGTCCTCCAACACCACCGCCACGGGATCGGCTGCGGTCTCCTCGATGAGCACATCCCGGTCGGCCATGAGGGTCAACCAGTCGTTCGTGTGCTGCACATCCTCCTCCGTCCAGCTGTTCAGCAGGCACGGCAGGTCGGCGCAGTACTCGATGAAGGCCGCCAGCTCTTCCTCGCTTCCCATGGCCATGAATGTCTTGTAGGGCTCGTCGTTGAGGATCTCGTAATTCGAGTCCGATACGACCTGGGTAGCTTCGGCCCACGCATCGCGGACCGCGATCGCGAGATCCGGGTTCTCCTCGAGCCAATCGACGCGGGCGGCCAGATTGGTGAGGGGCGGCGACCAGCCGTCGGATCGATCAGCCCATGCCTTGGCCGGTTCGAAGAGGTATCGGCCGGGGGTCTCGATCACGGCGCGCAGGGCGAGCGGCTCATAGTCGAAGATGGCCTCCACCTCGCCCGAAGCCAACAGCTCAGGGAGAGCTGCCGGGCCAGCCTCTCGCAGATCGAAGTCATTGAAGCAGTCGACGTCATGCAGCTCAGCCAGCATCAGGCAGATGATCGAGGTCGTCCCCGAGTCGACGCCAAAGTGGCCAACTCGCTGACCGACGAGATCCGCCGGCTCCTGGTACTCAGAGTCGTCGGCCACCACGACGCCCATCATCGTGTTGAGAACCGGGTAGAACACCACCCCTGCCTGCCCTTGCTGCTGTGCCAGGGTCATCGTCACGGCATCCTGCTCCATCGCAACATCACTCTCGCCGATGAGCAGCGTGTTCGCTGCGGCATCCGGGTCGACCTCGATGAACTCAGCCCTGAAGCCATGGGCCACATCGATGCCCTGCTCCTGCATGACGAGCATCGGGATCGCGGCCGGGTCGGCCGGCAGGCCCTGCATTCGCACCAGCGGCAGGTCCGCATCTCCGGATCCGGCTCCATCGGATGCGTCGGTGCCCCCGCCTGTGCACGCTCCGAGCATCAGCACGAAGCTTGCGGCTACCCCAGCCGCCTTCCCACCCATGTGTCGTCCGAACATCGTTACCTCTCCTCCACGTGGATACATGACGGGCTATCGGATTGGCGCGGCGAGCCTCACTCCGCGGCGAATACCGTGGCGCGGATGGGCGTGGGGTTGAACCCGTTGCAGGGGTTGTTTTCCTGCGGGCAGTTGGAGATGACGGCAAGCAGGTCCATCTCAGCCCGCAGGTCCAGGTGATCTCCGGGCTTCGACGGAGCGTCCTTGTCGATCGCAACCCTCCCCTGCTCCTCGACCGGGTAGTCCAGGAAGATGTTGAAGCACATTGGGACGTCCTTGCGCTCGAGCCCCCATGGCTCGATGGCCGCCTCGAAGTTGTCCATGCAGCCCGGGACGGCCTTCTCCTCGCCGTAGCGCACCACGTCCAGGGCCCTCGAACACGAGCCGCAGATGACATCGTTCACGCCGACGGTGTCCTCGGTGATCGTCATCATCGGGTTGGCCTGGTCGGAATAAAGGACGTGGCCCGCTGTCAGGTAGATGGTCCCGTTCAGCTTGGCGCTGTGAGCGGCCCAGAACTTCTCGGCCAGGTTATCGAGCCGATAGCAGATGAAATCGATCGCCTGCTGGCCGTCGATATCCGTGATCCGCAGCACCTCCCCGCGCTTCATCTCGCGAGCCCAATGGCCCTTTGCGGGGATCACTTCGTCCAGCAGGACGCTTCGCGTGGTGGGGCTCTGCGTCATGGGCTGCCTCAGATCGTATATGGAGGCATATACGATATCACCACCCCGCAAGGGCTATCTAGGTCCGGCAGCGGGACGTCGGCCGCAGCCGCCCGTCGTGTGGAAATGTACAACACTCTTGACATCATGTCCGCTGTACTTTACAGTAGCCGATGTCAAGGATTCTGTACATCGGAGCTCCGGAAGTGTCCTACGAAGAGAAAGGCCAGTGGGTCTACCTCGCCGCCACCACGATCGCGTACGGGGCCTACCTCGTGCTCATGCTCGGCCGCGCGGGCACGACGCCGCTGCCGGAAGTCGAGTACCAGCCGATCCTGCTGTGGACCATCGGGGCGGCGGTCGCGGGATCGATCATCGGTCGCATCGCGATCGAGATCGTCCGGCCCAGTGAGTCGCACCGGGAGGACGTGCGCGACCGCGAGATCGGCCGGTTCGGGGAATACGTGTCCGGCATGATCATGGGGATCGGCATGGTTGGACCGTTCGTCCTCACATTGGTCGAGGCCGATCATTTCTGGATCGCCAATGCGATCTACCTCGTCTTCGTGGTCCAGGCCGTGGTCGGCACGGTGATCAAGCTCGTCGCCTACCGTCGGGGGTTCTGACCGGTGGTCAGGCCCACGCGGGTCACGAACGACATCCGCCGGCTGCGCTTCGCGAACGGCGAGATGACGCAGGCTGAGCTCGCCGAGCGGGTCGGCGTGACCCGCCAGACGATCATCGCCATCGAGCAGGGCCGCTACTCCCCGTCGCTCGAGATGGCCTTCCAGATCGCCAGCGCCTTCGGCGTTTCCCTCGACGCCGTCTTCCAATATCCAGCCACCACCACCAAGGAGACCCTACGATGACGACCACGACCGAGACCGCCCACAAGCCGGGTGGAAGACTCCCACCGCGACCGGTGATCCGCGCCGCCTGGGTCATCCATCGCGCCATCCATCGGCTCAGCGGCGGACGGATGGGCCTGCGACCGGCATCGGAGAAGACGTGGGGCATGATGCGGCTGAAGACGATGGGCCGGAAGAGCGGCCGGGAGCGTGCCGCGATCCTGGGCTACTACGAGGACGGCCCGAACCTGGTGACCATGGCGATGAATGGCTGGGGCGAGCCCGAGCCGGCGTGGTGGCTGAACCTCCAGGCACACCCCGACACCACGGTCGAGCTCCACGATCGCACCCTGGCCGTCCGGGGCCGCGCCGCCACGCCGGAGGAGCGCCCACGGTTGTGGGAGCTGTGGCGCAAGTACGACGGCGACGAGCTCGACGCCTGGGCCGCGCGTCGGCCGCGTGAGACGGCCGTCGTCATCCTCGAGCCCCGCTGACGCGATGCGTGGAGGACCCTCGGCGCCTGCGGCGCGCCTCGCCGCGCGTCCATGATCCGTCGACCATCGCTCAGCAAGGGGGATCGACGTGGCCTGTCTCGAAGGCATGACTCCCGAGCTCCGTCGGGTGGCGAACGGCGCCCGGCTCAGAGGCGTGCCAGGCCGTCGGCCAGCAGCTTCTCGACCCGACCGGTCATCCCACGCACGTCGAGTGGCGCGCGGCCCGCGACCTGCACCGGAATGAAGGCCGGCCAGTCGTCGCCGTAGGCGAGCAGCTGATGCACGTCCCACCATGGCTCGACCTGTCGGCCGGCCTCCGACTCGTACATGAGCTGGAATCGCTCGGCGACCTCCGCGGAGAACAGAACGGCGAGGTTCAAGCGGCAGTGACCGACGTCGACGTCGGCCGGTGCCATGCGCGACACGCTCCAATCGACGAGCGCGCTCAGCAGTCCGCGTTTCCAGAGCACGTTGAAGTGTTGGTAGTCGCCATGGGTGTGCCCTATTTCGCACTGCGGTGGCTCGGTGGCGACGACGTCCTTGGCAGCGGCCCACAGGTCGGGACGCAGCGCCGATCGCGGGATGGTAAGGGCATCGGGGTCGCGGCGCGAGTGTGTCCAGACTGCTGCTGACCCGGCGTGGAGGGTCGGCAGCAGCCTCGCCAGCTGGCGGGTCCACGCGTCGACGTCCACGGGCGCCAGCCACACGCGGCCCGGGGCGCGTGTCATGAGCAACGACGGCACCCCGCTGGTCTCTGTGCCATCGGGCGACAGGCCAAGCAGGCGCGGCGCGGGGGTGTCGGTCCCGTCGACTGCCGTAAGTGCTGCGGCCTCGTTGCGAATGACCGCGTTCTCGTCACCCCACCGCCGACCGGAGAACCGCTTCAGGACAACCTGGGTACGAGCGCCGGTCCGCGAGAGGACAGACAGTCGGTGCACCGACGAGGTGATGCCGCCAAACATCCGCCGAACGCCGGTGACCCGCGCTCCGCCTCCGATGGCGTGCTCGACCCATGCCAGCTGCGCCGGTGACGGAGACCGACGAAGAGCCTTGTCGACCTCGATCACGCTCCGGCCACTCCAAACTTGCGCGATCCGAGCCGTAGCCATCATGGAGGAGGCTGACTGTCCACCCGTAAGCGTTTCCCCGGATCGGCTCGAGGCTACTCGCCAAGTGGACCCGAGTTCCTCCTCATCCCCCTTGCCACGA
>JBQTHZ010000040.1:0-22281 GCA_052388515.1 Chloroflexota bacterium
GATGAGCCACGGCACGGCCTGTTCGGCGGTCGATGGCTCCTCCTCGGCATCGGCCTCGCCCTCCGCATGCTGGGCCAGCGAGACCCTGATGCGTCCGACAACGGGGTCGAGATCGGTTGGCCGGTCGGTGACGATCGGCTCCGATGGTGCCCACGTCGACGGCAGGACCTGGGTCGACTCGCCAAGGTCGGGCCACGCCGGCTCCGCTCCCCAGACTGCCTCCGGCTCGGCCTCGGACTCGGGCTCGGGCTCCCATCTCGGAGCGGGTGCGGAATCGGCCATGACTTCCGTGGACCACGGATCGTCGGAGGGCGTCCATGGCTCCGCGCGCGGTGGCTCGTATGGCGCCCAGGGTTCCGGGTCGGGGGGCGCCGGCGGAGGGAACGGGGACGGGGACGCATCCGTGGCGTCGGGCACGTCCTCGGTCCACGATTCCGCCCACGGGTCGCTGACCGGCAGGTCCGCGTCGTCGGGAAGGTGTTCTCCCGGAGGTGGAGGAGGCGGCCACGATCCCCAACCGGACGACGGATCGTCGAGAGACCAGCGATCCGTCTCCTGGTCCCCAGCCGGCCTGCTGAAGTCCTCGCTCGGCCAGCTCTCGTCCGGATTGCCGGGCGGCATTCGATCCCACGGACCGCTCATTCGCGCGCTCCGCTGGGTACACGGCTCACGGCGGCATCATAGCGAAGGGTCACGACGATGATGCCACCAAGCACCAGCGCCGTGCCGAGGATCAGAAGCGCATCCATCCGCTCGCCCAGGACAACCACGCCAAGCGTCACGCCGACGATGGGAAACACATAGGTGACCATGGACGCGACGGTGGCACCAAGATGCTCGATCAGGAAGAAGAAGCAGAGATAGGCGACGAATGATCCGAGCAGGCCGAGCCAGGCGACCGCAACGATGGTATCGGGCTCGGTCGGCATGATCACGCCGCCATCGGTGATGAGGGCGAGACCCACCATGTCGATGGCGGCGAACAGGAGTGTTCCGCCGGCGACGATGTACCGATGCGTCGATCTGATCCGGTGCCGGGCATACGAGGCGCCCACCGCATAGGAGAAGGCGGCGAGGACGACCGCTCCGGCGCCGATGAGACCGGATGCATCCGCACGCAGATCGAGCTCGCGGCTGGCGAGCAGCGCGGCCCCCAGAAAGCCGAGGACCAGGCCGCCCACGCGCAGCGCCGTGACCGGCTCGACACGCAGCACAACACCGGCGAGGATCAGACTGAAGATGGGCGTGAGCGAATTCAGGACGGCCGCGGTTCCCGAGTCGACGAACTGCTCGCCCCAGCTGATCAGGAAGATCGGGATGGCGGCGTTCACCCCACCGAGCACGACCAGCGGCACCCACTCGCGAACGCCACGCGGCATCGGTGCACGGATGAACGCAAGCAGGATGAGCATGGCGACGGCGCCGAGGCCCATGCGCCAGGCGACCAGGCTCGCGGGCGGGATCTCGTCGACCGCGATCTTGATCCAGGCGAATGAGGAGCCCCAGATCAACCCGAGCAGCACGAATGCAGCCGGCAGCAGCCAGCGTGGACGATCGGACATCCCACCAAGGCTAACGCAAGCGTTCGCCAGACGCTCCCGCGCGGGATGGATCGGGCCTCGAGGAGGTGTTGCGAATTGAACAATGTTCAGCCGGGCGCGCATTGCACGGCGACGCGGCCCGAATGGTGACCGTATCGAGCGTGATCCACGCGTCTCGGGGATGACTCGGCCGTGCAATGCACGCGGACGTGCTCAGTACTCCAGACGGAGATTCGCGCCCTGCACAATGCCCGCTGAGCGAACGTTGTGCGCTGCCAGAATGAACCTGGAGCCGGATCAGTCGGAGGCGGCCCACATGACGAGGCCAACCGTGACGACGCCGAAGACCAGCCCGACGAAGGCGGCCGTGCCCTCCGGACCTTCGCCGCCGACAGTCGGAGCCAGCGTGTCGATGACGGCGAGGCCGACGGCCATGTAGCCCAACCAGAGGACGAGGGCCACGCCGGCGATGATGCCGCGCTTGCTTCGGTTTCGAACCATGGCGCCGATCCTAGCAGACACCGATCAGCGGCTCGTGGCGAGCCGGGCACGCTCGGGAACGCGATGGAAGAGCGCCTGATCGGCGCGGCCTTCGAGCATTCGCAGCTTCGCAGCAGCGACGAGTCCGATGGTCACCTCGTGCCCGTCATCGGGACCGCCGGCGACGCGCCTCAACGTCATGGTGCCGATATGGGTCGCGACGTCGACCACCGCGAAGATGTGCCCCGGCCGCACGCCGTTCTCCTGGAGGAAGGTGAGCAGGCGCGCATCCTCCTCCGCCTCCTCCGTGACGCGCAGGATCGTCACATCCGTTCCGGCAGCCGCGTCGGACAGGGGAAGGCCGGAGGGCCGCTCCGGTGTCCGGCCGTCGCGGGGGATGGGATTGCCGTGGGGACAGGTCGGTGGTCGCCCGAGCAGGTCATCGATCCGATCGGTGACCCGATCGCTGAACGCATGCTGCAGGTGGTGCGCCTCTTCATCCGCCTCCGCCCATCCAAGGCCGATCACCTCGGTCAGCAGCCACTCGGAGAGGGCGTGGCGTCGGAACGTTCGCTCCGCCGCCGTCCTCCCGGTGTCGGTGAGCGTCAGCAGCCGCGTCTCTGCCTCGACACCCAGCAGCCCCTCGCGGACGAGTCGCGTGACCATCTCGCTGACGGTGGCGGCGCTGACGCCGAGACGCTCGGCCAGCCGTGCGGCGATCACCGGCTGCCCCTCGCCGTGCATGTACCTGATCGTCATGAGGTACTCGGCCGCCGCCTCGGTCGGCTCACCGCTGCTCGTCGCCTGCTGCGCCATCCCTCGATTCTAGATGCGCCGAGCCGACGCCGCGGGTGTCGCCGGATTCACAGCTCCGCTGTGTGGTGGTCGCTTTTCGGACACCTGCGGCCGGGCAACCATCGACATCACGGGACCGCGGCGTGCGGACCACCGCCACCGAGCAGGCGAAGGAGAATCCGATGACCCAGGCGCAGAAGACCTTCAGCGGGACCGATTCGCTGCTGCAGTCGGCACTCGGTGCCCTCGTGGCCGTGGCCGCGCTGAGCACCGCCCTCGTCATGGTCCAGATGGAGCGACCGACATTCGACGGAGGGACCGCGACCCAGACGCAGACGAAGGACGAGGCCGTCCTGGAGTCGGGACGCGCGTGGGAGCAGCAGCGGATCCAGCAGAGCGCCGCCGGCGCGGGCGTCGTGTCCGCTGCCGTCCTCGACGCAGCGCACGAGTGGGAGCGTCAGCAGATCCAGCAGTCTCCGGGCGGACTTGGACGAGGTGGAGAGGCGCAGTCACCCACGGCCCCGACACCCCGGTAGGACACCACGCCCGAGCATCGGACGGGGCCGCTTCGGCGGCCCCGTCCCGTGCGGCGCCGGGTCCCTCAGTCCTCGCCCTTGCCCGACTGATCCCGAATCGTGTTCACCACGTTCGCATCCGCCAACGTCGTCACATCCCCGAGGTTGCGCTGCTCGGCGATGTCGCGCAGCAGCCGCCGCATGATCTTGCCGGAGCGCGTCTTCGGCAGATCGGGGGTGAACAGGATCTGCTTGGGGCGCGCGAACTTGCCGATCATCTGGGCCACGTGCTCGCGCAGCTCGCGGCCGAGCTCGTCCGACGCGTCGAAGCCCGAGCGCAGGATGACGTAGGAGAAGATGGCCTGGCCCGTGATCGGGTCGGTGCGGCCGACGACTGCAGCCTCGGCGACGCTCGGGTGTGAGACGAGTGCAGACTCCACCTCGGTGGTGCTGATGCGATGCCCGGAGACATTCATCACGTCGTCGACACGGCCGAGGAGCCAGTAGTAGCCGTCGGTGTCGCGCTTGCACCCGTCACCGGGGAAGTAGCGGCCGGGATAGCGCGACCAATAGGTCTGCTCGTAGCGCTCGGGGTCACCATAGATGCCGCGCAGCATCGCCGGCCACGGTCGCTCCAGGACGAGATACCCGCCACCCCCCAGCGGTGCCGACCTGCCCGCCTCGTCGACCACGTCGGCGGTGACGCCCGGGAAGGGGAAGGTCGCGCTTCCCGGCTTGAGGGTCGTGATGCCCGGCAGCGGGGTGATCATGATCATGCCCGTCTCGGTCTGCCACCACGTGTCGACCACCGGGCATCGGCCGCCGCCGATCTCCTTCCAGTACCAGGCCCAGGCCTCGGGGTTGATCGGCTCACCGACCGATCCGAGCAGGCGCAGCGATGAAAGGTCGTCATCGGCGAACGCATCGGCGCCGTACTTCATGAGCGCCCGGATGGCGGTCGGGGCGGTGTACAGGATCGTGGCACGGTACTTCGCCGCGATCTGCGCCCACCGGTCCTTCTCCGGATAGTCGATGGCACCCTCGTAGATGATCCCGGTCGCGCCATTGGCGAGCGGCCCGTAGACGATGTACGAATGGCCGGTCACCCAGCCGATATCGGCCATGCACCAGTAGATGTCGGTCTCCGGCTTGAGATCGAAGATGGTGCGGTGCGTCGTCGCCACCCCGGCCAGGTACCCGCCGGTGGTGTGCATGATGCCCTTCGGCTTGGCCGTGGTTCCCGAGGTGTAGAGCAGGTAGAGCAGATCCTCGGCGTCCATCGGCTCGGGGTCCGCGGTCGTCGGCTCGTCCGCGACGAGGTCGTGGTACCAGTGGTCGCGCCTCGCGTCCCACGCCACGTCGTCGCCGGTGCGCCTGACGACCACGCAGTGCTTGACCGATGAGGTGCGGTCGATCGCCTCGTCCGCGCTCTTCTTCAGGGGCACCGTGGCGCCCTTGCGGTAGCCACCGTCCGCGGTGATGACGACCGTGCATTCGGCGTCGTCGATGCGGTCGGCCAGGGCATCGGCGCTGAAGCCACCGAAGACCACGGAGTGCGGCGCGCCGATGCGGGTGCAGGCCAGCATGGCGACCGGCAGCTCGGGGATCATCGGCATGTAGATGGCGATCCTGTCGCCTTTCCTCACCCCGAGCCCGCGCAGCGCGTTCGTGAAGCGGCAGACCTCGTCGAGCAGCTCCGCATAGGTGATCGTGCGCGTGTCACCCGGCTCCCCCTCCCAGAAGTAGGCAACCCTGTCACCGAGCCCGTTCGCGACATGGCGGTCCAGGCAATTGACCGATACGTTGAGCTTGCCGCCGATGAACCACTTCGCGTATGGCGCCTCCCAGGTGTAGAGCTCGCTCCACGGCTCCATCCAGTCGAGACGGTTGCCCTCTTCGGTCCAGAACTCGCGGAACCCCTCCTCGGTCGCCGCCCGCTCGTAGATGCCGGCGTCGCTGAGCACGGCATCGGCGACGAACTCGCTCGAAGGCTCGAACGTCCGGTCCTCGCGGAGCAGGTTCTCGATGGCGTCAGCGCGCGGATTCCGCTCTTCGGTGGTCATGGCCTCGATTCTAGTGCCGTCCAGTGCCGCTCACGGGCCGGATGTGATCCCCGGCCGGCCGGCCGCGCGTTCTCGTCAGCCATGGCGAATGAGAACACGGCCGCGATCGGGGAGAAGCGGCTGGCGCGGACTCTCAGGCCAGGAAGCGAGGCGCATGCCGGCGGTCGGGCCGAAGATCGTCGAGCGTGCGCAGAAAGTCCGAGACCACGACCGATGGCGAGCCGGCGTCGCGCCGCCGCACGACCACGATCTGGCGACGCACGGTGGTCATGTCGGCGACGGTCACCGGCGCCAGCCGACCGGAGCCGATCTCGGCCTGCACGCTGGTGAGCGGGAGCAGCGCGATGCCCAACCGCTGCTCGACCATGCGCTTGGCGGCGTCGATATTGTCCACCTCGATGTAGCCACGCGGGTCGATCCCCGCCTGCCGGAAGATCGAGCTCGTCAGCTCGTGGTACGAGCTGGTGCGGTCGAACAGGATGAGGTGCTCGGTGGCCATCTGCGCCATTCGGATCTCGCCGCGCGAGGCGAAATCGTGCCCGCGATGCACGACCAGCACCAGCTCGTCCTCGTAGAGCGGCGACGTAATGAGCTCCGCGTGCTGGATCGGCCGCATCAGGCCGACCTCGACCTCCTCGCGCAGGACCATCGCCAGCACCTCCTCGCTGTGCCCGCTGCGGACGGAGAGCTGCACCCGCGGGTGGTCCTGCTGGAACCGATGCAGGACGGCCGGCAGGACGTACGTGCTGACCGCCGGCGCGGCCCCGATCATGAGGCGGCCGCCCGACCCGCTGATCACGTCGCCGACCGCCCGGCGGGCAGCGCCGACGGCGGTCAGCGCGCGCTGCGCGTGCGGGAGGAGCGCGCGTCCCGCCTCGGTCAGGCGGCTTCCGGTCCGTGCGCGGACGAAGAGGTCGGTGCCGACCGCTCGCTCGAGCGCCTGGATGCGCGCCGTGACCGCCGGCTGTCCCACGAACAGCTCCTCCGCCGCGCCGCTGATCGATCCCGCGCGGACGACCGCCGTGAACGCCTCGAGCTGGGCGAGCTGGAGCGCGTCTGCATCGGCCATTCGTGCATGATATTCGTTTCCGTGATGGATGTCATTGTAAGAATCGTGTTGACTGATACTCAGCGGCCCGGCACGATCGACGGCATGTTCACCCAGACGCCGACCCCCACCCACCGGACGTCGCGCCGGCTTCCCTCCGACGGTACCTTCAACCCGTGGATGCTCTGGAGCGTCGAGACGCCCCAGGAGCGAGAGGTGCTCAGCGTCGCGGAGCTGGCCGAGTGCCGCTGCCCGGATCTGTGCGACCGCGACCACGCCAACGAGTAGGCAGCAGCCCTTCATGGTCGTCACTGCATCGGCGCCGCCGGCCGCCACCGACTCCGAGCTCGAGGCCATCCGCGGGTGGATGGGAAGCGAGCGCTTCGCTGACACGCTGCGCCTCTACTCGCCGCGGCAGGTGATCGAGCAGCGCGGGACGATCGAGACAGACCACCCCGTCGCCCGTGTCGCGGCCGACCGCCTGTACGCGCGCCTGCGTGAGCTGTTCGCGGAGGGACGCTCGATCACCACCTTCGGCCCCTACTCACCAGGGCACGCGGTGGCGATGAAGCGTGCCGGCATCGAGGCCATCTACCTCGGCGGCTGGGCAACCTCGGCCAAGGGATCCGTCGACGAGGATCCCGGCCCTGACCTGGCGAGCTATCCACTCGGACAGGTTCCCGACGAGGCAGCCGGCCTGGTTCGCGCGCTGCTGACGGCCGACCGCAACCAGCACTTCGCCCGCTCCCGGATGACCGACGAGGATCGCGAGGCGACCCCGGCGATCGACTTCACGCCGATGATCATCGCCGACGCCGACACCGGCCACGGTGGCGATGCCCACGTCCGCAACCTGATTCGCCGGTTCGTGGAGGCAGGGGTGCCGGGGTACCACATCGAGGACCAGAAGCCGGGCGCCAAGAAGTGCGGGCACCAGGGCGGCAAGGTGCTCGTCCCGAGCGATGAGCAGATCAAGCGCCTCAACGCGGCGCGCCTCCAGCTCGACGTGATGAACGTCGCGGGCATCATCGTCGCCCGCACCGATGCGGAGGCCGCCAACCTCCTCGACGGGAGCGGCGACGAGCGCGACCAGCCGTTCATCCTGGGCGTGACCGGCCAGGACGTGCCCTCCTACAAGGTGGGATTCCTCGCCGTCATGCGGCAGCTCCGGCGGGCGGGCGTCGACGAGGTCAACGGCCATCTCCTGTACGCCGTGGCCGACGACGAGTACACCGCGGCCGATGCCTGGCTCGACCGGGTCGGCATGCTGGGTGCCATCGACGAGATCGCGCGGGCGCATGCCGCCGAGCCGGATGGATCGGCCGTGCGCGCCCTGGACGCGGCGGCGGATCAATTCATCGGGGCCTGGCAGGCCGAGGCCGGCCTGAAGACCTACGGACAGGCGGTCGCCGATGCCATGGCCTTCCGTGCCGACGAGGGTGCGGAGCTCGAGATGAGCGTCGACGAGTGGCTCGCGTTCGCCGCCACTGCGTCATGGCATGTCGCCCGCAGGCGCGCCCAGGGCATGGGGCTGGATCCAGCCTGGAGCGCCGACCTGGCGAAGACGCCGGAGGGCTACTACCAGGTGCAGGGCGGGATCCCCTATGCCATCGCAAAGTCGCTGGCCGCCGCGCCCTACGCGGACCTGCTGTGGATGGAGACGAAGACCGCCGACCTCGAGGACGCGCGGGCATTCGCCGATGCGATCCATGCCGTCCATCCGGACAAGATGCTCGCCTACAACCTGTCCCCGTCGTTCAACTGGGACACCACCGGCATGACCGACGAGGAGATGCGGCGTTTCCCCGAGGAGCTCGGCCGTCTTGGCTTCGTCTTCAACTTCATCACGTACGGCGGCCACCAGATCGATGGCCTCGCCGCCGAGGAGTTCACGACCGCGCTCCTCGAGGACGGCATGCTGGCCCTCGCCCGGCTCCAGCGCAAGCTGCGCCTCCTCGAGTCGCCGTACCGCACGCCACAGACGTTGGTGGGCGGACCACGAGCCGATGCCGCCCTGCTGGCGGCATCCGGGCAGACGGCCACCACCAAGGCCATGGGACTCGGCTCGACCCAGGCCCAGCACCTGGTGCAGACCGAGGTGCCGACCAAGCTGCTCGCCAGCTGGCTCGCCGAATGGGCAGGCCACCACGACGTGGCGGGCGAGCTCGTGGTCGCCCTCCGGCCGCACACCGCCGGCTCCGAGGTGCTGGAGCTGAGCGTGATCGATCACGCGGGCAAGCGGGTGGCGAACGTCGTCTTCAGCGCCATCGCTGATCGGCGAGGCCGCTCGATCCTGTCGGTGCGTGACCAGAACACCCTCGATCCGGCGCTGCGCCGCCGACGGCTCATGGCGCTGATCCATCTCTTCTTGATCCATCGCTACCGCGCGTCATCGGTCCATTACCTGACGCCGACGGAGGACAACCGCCGCCAGTGCGAGCGCATGCTGGAGCTCTCGATCTTCACGGCCGTGAACGATGAGATCGGCGAGATCATCGTGGCCGATGTGGACGCGGAGTCGGTTCGGCGCCTGGTGACGGCCGACAGCGACGCCCGGGAGCGCCTGATCACCAAGGGCTGAGCGCTTGCGTCGTCGAGCAAGTACTTGCCGGGACTGGCCCGAATGTCGTGGTTCCTCGCGCTCCGAAGCAAATGCGGCAGACACCCGCCTCCAGCCGCCAGCATCGAGCGGCCAGGTGGAGCCGTCCGATACCATCGGCGGCCCATGCTGACCTTTCTCGGGGCGACAGCGCTCGCCTTCGGTGCCATCTTCGTGGCCGAGTTCGGTGACAAGAGCCAGCTCCTGATCCTCGCCTTCGCCACGCGATACGCGGCGCGGCTGGTGGTGCTCGGACTGATCCTGGCCGCGGCCACGATCCAGGGCGCCAGCGTGGCGGTCGGCGCCATCGTGGGTGCCGCGCTTCCGACGACGACGGTGGCGGTGGTCGCTGGCATCGCCTTCCTGGCGGTCGCGGCCTGGACGCTCCGCGGGGACGACGACGATCAGCTCGAGGAGGCGTCCGCCACGCGCGGGGATCGCCGGCTGGTGGGCACCGGCCTGGTGCTCACCGTGGCGGGCACGTTCATCCTGGGAGAGATCGGCGACAAGACGATGCTCGCCACGTTCGCGCTGGCCGCGAGCCAGGGAGCGCTGCCGACGTGGATCGGCTCGACGGCGGGAGAGGTGGCGGCCAACCTGGTGGCAGTGGCCGTCGGTCACCAGGTGGGGCATCGGCTGTCGCCCAGGATGGTCCGCATCGGCTCGGCGCTGCTCTTCGCCATCGCCGGGGTGGCTGTGCTCGCGGGTGCGCTCCTCGGCTGAGGCGCGCCACTTGCTGACGGAGGCGGTCATGCGTTCACCCCTCGGCGCCGTCCTCGTCGTCCTCGGCCTCGTGACCGCCCTGGTCCTCGTGCTCGTGCTGTTCCAGACGATCGGGCTGCGCGAGGACCTTGCATCGGCACGGGAGGACCTCGCAGTCGTGCAGTCGGAGATGGATAGCCTGGAGCGCGGTGTCCCGATGAGCGAGCTCTCGATGGAGCTCGCCGAGCTCGAGAACGACATCCGTGACTGGGTCGTCGCGTTCAGTGGTGACGTTCCGGCCAGCAGCGACCCGTCCTCGCCGGCCGGCGGATCGACGGCGATCGACGAGATTCTCGAGGGGCTCGATGATGTGCTGGCGCGCATCGACGCCCTCGATGCGCGGGTCGATGAGATCTGCGGGAACGTCCCCGTCTGCTGATCGACTCGCCTAGCGACGCACCGACTCGATCACCGAGGCGAGCAGACGCGCACCCGTTTCGATCTCCGGCTCGGTCAGGTTGGCGTAGCCGAAGATCAGTCCTCCCGGCGATGCCGGACGGACGCGGTGCGGCTCCATGCCGTACAGCTGGAGGCCGACCTGGCTGGCGCGCTCGAGGATGACGGCCTCCTCCAAACCGGGCGGCAGCCACGCCAGCAGGTGGAGGCCCGCCGCGGTGCCCGTCACGCGCAGCATGGGCGTATGCGTCGCGAGCGCCGCGACGAGGACGTCGCGTCGGCGCCGATAGATCAGCCGCATGCGCCGGAGGTGGCGTCCCAGCTCGCCGCGTGACACGAAGTCGGCGAAGGCCAGCTGCTCGAGCGCCGGAGAACCGTTGTCGGCCGCGAGCTTGGCGTCTGCCAACCGTTGCACCAGCGCGGCCGGCGCGAGCAGCCAGCCGAGGCGCAGGCCGGGCGCGAGCGTCTTGCTGGCCGACCCGGCGTAGATGACATGGTCCGGCGCGATGCCCTGGATGGCGCCGATCGGATCGCGGTCATAGCGGTACTCGGCGTCGTAGTCGTCCTCGATGATGAGCGCATCGTGTCGCACGGCCCACGCCGCCAGGGCCGCGCGACACGTGGGTGGCAGGACGGCACCGGTCGGGTACTGGTGCGCCGGCGTGACGAGGACGGCGTCGGCCACCGTGCGCTCGAGCTCGTCGATCCGGAGCCCGTCGTCGTCGACGCCGATCGGGACCAGCTCGAGGCCGGCGCCG
Organism: Chloroflexota bacterium; assembly: GCA_052388515.1. Classification (GTDB taxonomy): domain Bacteria; phylum Chloroflexota; class Limnocylindria; order QHBO01; family QHBO01; genus JACDBZ01. The sequence goes on from JBQTHZ010000040.1 coordinate 10,958, forward strand.
CGTACGGTGTTGCGCGCGCCCTCGTACGACGGATCCTCGACCGCCAGCCGCGTCGCACCGGCGGCACGCAGCACCTGGCACACCAGCGACAGGCCCTGGGAGTAGCCATTGCTGATCACGATGCGATCTGCTTCGGCGGCCGTGCCGCGCACGCGGTTCAGATAGGTGGCGAGCGCCTCGCGCAGCTCGTTCAGCCCGCGCCCATCGGCATAGTTGAATCGATCTGCCGGTGCCTCGTTCAGGGCCCGCCGCACCGAGCGCAACCAGACGCCGCGGGGAAATTGGCTGACGTCCGGGCGCCCGGGGCGAAAGTCGACGTGCACGTCGGGCGCGGCCGGCTCCAGGGGGCACCTGCTGGCGGGACCGACGGCCCTCTCCGCCACGCGTGTCGCCGAGCCGTGCCGGCCGACCAGGTAGCCCTCGGCGACGAGCTGCTCGTAGGCCTCGACCACCACGCCACGCGAGACTCCGAGCTGCTCGGCCAGCGAACGGGTGGAGGGCAGGACCGAATCCGGGGCCAGCCGTCGATTGCGCACGGCGCTGCGGAGCTCCCGCTCCAGCTGGGCGTGCATCGGCTCAGGGTCATCGCGCTGAACGTTGACGAGGAGCTCGGTGGCTGAACTGGTCCTGATTGTTACCATGAGAGTGGATCTTACAGCAGGACCACCTAGCTGCCAATGTGGTCCGTACGAAGCACCATTCCCTGGAGGTTGACATGGACGCATTGTTGCCAGCGCTGATTGCAGTAGGGATCCTCATCGCCTTCGACCTGGCCGCCGTCCGGTTCGGCGTCGACTCGCGCGACCACTGATCGGAGAGCCACGACATGCAGCCCGGAACCTACGAGCTCCTGGCCGCGGCCCGGATCGCCGAGCTTCGGGCCGAGGCCGATCGGCGACGACTGGGCCGTGCCTCAGGCGAGGCGCGAATCAGACGATGGTTCCGTCACCTGGCACCACGGGTGCCGCAAGACAGGGAATTGAGGGGTGCGGCACCCGATTTCGGGAGGTCCCACGCTCAGATCGGGGCTTCTCCGGCACCGCAGACGTGCCCAGACCCCGCTACCGGCACTGGGAGTGCCATCTGACGGAAGCGGCGAGTGGCGTGGTGGGCGGGACGACGCGACCGCGCCGGTCCTCAGTGAGCGCCACCCAGCGGCTGTTCCGCGTCGCGTTCGGGCGACGCGCCGCCGCGCTCCCTGACCGCCACCAGCAGGGCGGCGGCCGCGACGTACGACGCGGCCATGATCACGAAGGCGACTGGGTAGCCGAACGCATCGGCCACGAAGCCGATGACGAACGCCCAGGCGGCACCGATTCCGAACGCGAAGGTGAAATAGACCGAGAAGGCGACGTCGCGCATCGGTCCGGTCGCCCGATCGGCGAGGTAAGCCTGCAGCACTGGAGACTCGCTGAAGACCGCCGTGCCGAACGGGAGGAGCAGGGGGATGAGCAGGAGCAGGTTGGCGCCCGCCGCCAGAAAGGCAAGGATGCCGACCGCGGAGAGCAGGTAGTAGGTGATGAGGGTGGGCCGGCGACCGAACCGATCGGAGACGATGCCGGCCAGGATCGGGCCAACCACGGCGCCGACCAGCAGCAACGCATAGAGCAGGTTGACCGTGCTCTCGTCGAACCCCAGCGGACCCGACAGGTAAAGCACCATGAATGGCGCGACGATGTCGAGCCCCCTCCCCCCGGCCGCCACCAGCGACGCACCGAGGATGAGGCGCAGATCGCGACGGCCGATGACCTCGCGGAACTGGGCGCGCACCGACCCCGACGCCCGAGCGCGACGCCGGTAGGCCGCGTGGTCCTCCCGCACCAGGAACGCGACGAGCACCCCGATGACGAGCGCCGGGATCCCGAACAGCGCCAGGGTTGCCTGCCAGCCGAGGGCGAGCAGCATCGCGCCGCCGATGAATGGGACGACCACGGTCCCCACGTTTCCGCCACTGATGTGGGCGCTGATCGCGAACCCCCGGCGCTCGGCGGGGTACATGTCGGACAGGAGCGCGTTGCCGACCGGATGCTGGGGGCTCGACCCGATGCGTGCCGCGCTGATGGCGGCGAGCAGCTGCGTGACCGACTGGGACAACCCGCCGACGAGGAGGCTGGCCCCGAAGATGAGCTGGCCGCCGGCCAGCAGTATCGGCCGCGCGACGAACCGTGTCAGGAAGCCGTAGGCCAGCTGCATGCTGCCGCCGACCGCGGTGGTGATCGCGATGAACAGGCCGATGTCGCGCTCGTTGAGGCCGTATTCGACGATCACCACCGCGTAGACGAGCGGCATGAGCGCCGATTGTGCGTGGATCGCCGCATGCGCCGTGGCGAGCAGGGCGAGGGCCAATGCCGGCCGCGTCTGGCTGCTACGATCCATGCTGATGCCCAGCAACGCCCCAGCCGCACGCACGAAGCGGACGCCGATCAGCGACCCGCCACCGCCAGAGCCACCGAGCCTGGAGGCGAGCCTGATCGGCACGGTGGGCCCCGTGATGCGGCACCTCGTTGCCCACGCTCGTCGCCTCAAGACGTGGGGCGATCTCACCTATCAGCAGTACAACGTGCTGCGCATGATCGACACGCTGGGACCACAGACACAGGCCGATGTCGCGCGGCGGCTCATGGTCACCGCGCCGGTCGTCACCCGCCTGGCCGGCACCCTGGCCGACGCCGGCCTGGTCGAACGCCGGACGGATCCATCCGACAAGCGAGCCGTCCTTCTGGCCCCGACGCCGGTTGGCCGTCGCCAGGCGCGTGCCATGCGGCAGGACCTCCTCCAGGCGGCCCACCAGCTGCTGGAGCCGATCCCCGAAGAGCGGCGTGCGGGCGTGGCCGCGGCGCTCGAGGAGCTCCAGGTCCTGCTCCCTCAGCACTCAACGAGCCGCTGACGGTCGCGCCTCCACGGCGCGAGGAGATCCAGGTGGCCGCTCCGAGGAGGTGTCGAGCAGCGTCACTCCCAATGATCCGCCACGCCCTGCCCAGCGCAGCCCGAGCCCCACGATCGTGACCGTCAGGAGCGACAGCACGGCTCCGGTCACGAACGCGGCCGGCGTGCCCCACGTCTCCGCCACGAAGCCGGCGAAGAGGCCACCCAGGGGTGCGGATCCCGCGAAGACCGTCACGTAAAAGCTCATTACGCGGCCGCGCAGCGCATCGGTGACATTGGCCTGCACGGTGGCGTTGATGGTGTTGATCATGAGCATGCTGGAGTAGCCGGCCGCCAGGACCAGCGGCGCGGCCAGCCATGCCGTGCGTGATGCGGCGATTGCAACCAACAGGACCGAGAAGACCGCCCCGCCCCCGAGCATCAGCAGGATGGCCCGTCGGCGCTGCATGATGGCCAGCGTCAGCGAGCCGGCGAGCGAGCCGATCCCGAGTGCCGCAAAAAGCGCTCCGTAGCCGTCGGCATTCAGCTCCAGGATCCCGGTCGCGAAGAGCGGCAGCAGGATCTGAAAGTTGAACCCGAAGGCGGCGATCCCGCCCAGCAGGACCAGGCACCACAGCACGAGCGGCGTCCGGACCGCGTACCAGAATCCCTCGCGCAGGCTCTCGAGGACCGGCGGGTGCTGCTCGGGCCGCTCCATGCGCCTGATGTCGCGCGGGTTCATGCGCAGCAGGCCGGTGAGCACGCCCGCGTAGGTCAGCGTGTTGACGCCCAGGTTGACCGCCACGCCGGCGATCGTCGATCCGGTCACGGTGGTGCCGACCGCGATGATCACGCCCGCCAGGGCTGGTCCCACGACGCGGGCCGAGTTGAAGGCCATGGAGTTCAGGGCGATCGCGTTGGGCAGCAGATGACGCGGCACCAGGTCGGCTGCCAGCGCCTGGCGCATCGGCATGTCGACGGCGTTGACCAGGCCGAGCATCAGCGCCATCACCATGACCATCCAGATCTCCACCACCCCGGTGGCGATGATGACGAACAGGATGAATGCCTGGAGACAGGCGGCGAGCTGGGAGCCGATGAGCGCGTGGCGCTTGTCGATCCGGTCCGCGATGACACCGCCGAACGGGGCGAGGAACAGGGCCGGCCCGAACTGGAGGACCGCCACGTAACCCAGCTGGATGGCCGATCCACCGAGCGCCAGGATCAGCCACGGCAGGCTCACCTGCTGCATCCAGGTACCGACCAGGCTGACGACCTGCCCCCACCAGTAGAGCCGGTAGTTGCGGACCGAGAGGGCCGAGAAGCCACGCTTCAGTCCACCGAGGGCGGCGCGCAGCGGCAGTGGGCGGGGCTGGTCGGGGCGGGCGCCGGGAGCGGATTCAGTCAAGCGATCGGGTCTCCGAGAGGTTGCCCATGCTAACAACCCTGCCGGGCACCGTCATGCAGCGCGGCTGGCGATCGTTCGAGCCGATTCCTGCGGCTGCCGGTCCCCGGTCGAGATGCCGCCGCGGGGCATCTGCACCGAACGCAGCTGCCATGCCACCAGGACCAGGACGACGACTGCCAGCATCGCGCCGATGATGAAGGCGACCGGTGCCCCGAAGCCCTCCGCGAGGGCCCCCGCGAGCAGGCCACCGAGCGGCGCCGAGCCGGCGAAGACGGTGACGTAGAGCGACATCACGCGGCCGCGAAGGACGTCGGGCACGCTGTTCTGGATCGTGACGTTGATCGTGTTCACCATCAGCATCGAGGCAAGACCGATGCCCGCCACGAGCGGGAACGCCGCCACGGGAGCGCGCACGAAGCCCAGCACGAGCTCGAGCGCCAGGAAGACGGCGCCGCCACCCACGATGAGGGTCAGCATCGGCCGCTGGCTGGTCGTGAAGGCGAGCATCAGCGAGCCGATGAGCGAGCCCGCCCCCATGGCCGCGAAGAGCGCGCCGTAGCCGCCCGAATCGAGACCGAGCGTGTTGCGCGTGAAGAGCGGGAGGAGTGTCTGGAAGTTCATGGCGAACATGGCCGTCCCACCGAGCAGGACGAGCGGCCACAGCACGGTTGGCGTGGCGATCGCGTACCGAAGGCCCTCGGCCAGGCTGGCGCGGATGGACGGGAAGCGATCGGGCCGCTCGATGCGACGCAGCGCGGTGCCATCCAGCATCCACAGGCCGACGAGGACCGACAGGTAGCTGACCGCGTTGATCCCGAAGTTGATCGCCACGCCGAACGCGGCGATCGTCACGCCCGCGATGGCGGGGCCGATGACGCGCGACAGGTTGAAGCTGGTCGAGTTGAGCGCAATCGCGTTGGTGAGATCTTCGGCCGGGACGAGCTCTGCGGCGAATGCCTGGCGGACCGGCATCTCGACCGCGTTCACGAAGCCGGCCAGCAGTGCCAGCAGGTACACGTGCCAGATCTCGACGAGACCGCTGGCGGCCAGGCCGAACAGCAGGAGGGCCTGCAGCATGGCGACCGAATTCACGATCATCAGCACGCGACGCTTGTCGACGCGATCGGCGAGCACGCCGCCGATGGGGGCCAGGAACATCGACGGTGCGAACATCAGCGCCAGCACCGCTCCGAGCTGCAGCGGCGAGCCGCCGAGCTCGAGAACGAGCCACGGCTGGGCGACCGATTGCATCCAGGCGCCCACGAGGCTGCCGATCTGCCCGAACCAATAGAGACGGTAGTTGCGATGACGCATGGCGCTGAAGCCGCGAGCGAGGCCGCGACCCGGTGCGCGCGACAATGACGCCGCCCCATCGGGACGGCGTGAAGCACGCGGGAAGAGCCGGAGAATCGTCATTTGTTAACTATGCTAACAAAAAGCGGAGGCCTCGGCAAGTCGAGGGTCGGGCGATCCGGGGTTGAGGACACCACCTGGGATCGGGCATGATGCGCGGCACGAGCACATCCACACGACCGGTCCGAGCGATCCAGCGCCGGGGGGAGCAGCCCAGCCGTTTCCGCCCGCGCCTTCGCGCGCCCGCCATTGCGCTCCTCCTCTCGCTCCTCGTGTTCCTGTCGCCCGATCTGATGCTCGCACCGCTGAGCGCGGTCGAGCCGCAGCGCGCCGGGCCGGTTCCGATCGACCGCATCGATTCGCCTGCGACGCCGCGACGCCCGCAGCCGATCGATCTCGTGGCCCCGGGACCTGCCCCCGAGCCCGGCCGAGGCGCAGTCGCCACGGCGGCCGGCGGCGACGAAGCGCAGTTCAAGGCGGCAACCTGGGCAGCCCGCGAGTCGGCAGGTGCCTACGGCATCACGTTCGCGGCCTTCGATGACGGAGAGCTGGTGTGGGCCGGCGCAGCCGGCCGCGACCGTGTCGGCACCGTGCCCCTCGCTGCTGACGATCCGCTCGTCATCGGCAGCGTCACGAAGACCTTCGTCGCCGCAGCCGTCCTCCAGCTGGCCGAGGAGGGACGCCTTCGACTGGACGACCCGGTCCGCGACCACCTGCCTGAAATGTCCAGCATCAGCCGCGAAATCACCATCCGTCAGCTCCTCGATCACACCAGCGGCCTGGCCGACGTGTTCAACGACAAGACTCGCGAGGGCCTCGAGGAGCACCCAGAGCGCGCCTGGACGACGGCCGAGGTGTTCAGAACGATCCACGCCCCGTGGTACGAGCCCGGCGAGGGCTGGGCCTACGCCAACACGAACTACTTCCTGCTGGGGCTCGTCATCCAGCAGCTCACCGGCGCATCGCTGGCCGAAGAGCTCGAGACGCGCTTCCTGGATCCGCTCGGGCTCGACGACACCCGGCTGCTGACCGGCGCGGCCGATGACGGCGGTCCCCTGTCCCCTGCATGGGCCACCATCTTCTGGTCGTCGGGCGCGATGAGCGCATCGGCCGAGGACCTCGCACGCTGGGGAGATGCGCTCTACGGGGACGAGGTGCTCAGCGAGGCATCTCGCGACGAGATGATCGAGCTCAACAGCCACGACTACGGGCTCGGCCTCCAGCGCATCGAGCTGCCGGGCGCGCTCGGCTACGGCCACACCGGCCTGCTGAACACCTACACCACGCTGCTCGTCCACCTGCCCGAGGACGACCTCACCATCGCGCTCCTGGTGAACCGCAGCCATGTCGATCTCGCCGGCATGCTGGCCGCGGAGCCTCCCAACGGTCCGTCGCTCCTCGAGCTCCTCGGCGTGGAGCCACCAGCGCTGCCGCTCCCCTAGTCGATACTGAAGGTCCCGCGCCCGGAAGTGCCGTCAGGTGGCACCCCCTGTGCCATCAGCTCCCATTGGACGGCGGGCCTGGGCCGTAATCGCCCAATTCGACCCCCTTGATGCGCACATGCCACGTCCGTGGTGGCATGTGACGGCACCGACGCGGGCGAAGCGTGTCAACGGCACTGGTGGTGCCATATGACGGGAACCGGCATGCTCGCGATACCACCTGGCGACCCCACCGGCTGCCCGGCTGGGTTTCGCCGATGTATCGGTGACGCGCGGCACGATCCTCGGGTCCTCGCGCGGACCTCGCTCGACTGGCACCGATACTTCCTCTGAATCGCGCGCCACGTCGCCGTAGGGCCGGGTCTGCCCGAAATATCGGTGTCCACCGTGGCTGCGGCCTGCGCGGCGCTGCCGTTCACGCCAGCATCTGACCGAAACGCCGGCGAAACCGAGCCTGCAGCCAGGCGGCCCCGCGAAGCTAGGCCTCGCCGTACAGGATGTCGCGGATGACCGGCATCGGTGGCGTGCCGTGGCTGACGACGGACTCCAGGAAGGGTCGCCATGCGAACGAGTTGCCGGATCGGTGACGCGCCTCGCGCTCGAGCTCGGTCATCTCGACACTGCCGAGGTAGTACTCGCACAACTGCGTGCTGGACAGGCGCGCACGGCTCCATTTCTCGGACGCTTCGGAGCGTTCCTGGAAGCCGCCCGCGACCATCATCGTCATGGCCTCGTTCTCGGTCATCTCCCCGGTGTGGATCCGGATGTCCATCAGGGTGTTGGTGACGGCGCGCAGGAAGTACTTCCAGTGGGCGAGCAACAATGCCGGGTCGTCCGCGCCGTAGCCGGCATCCATCATCACCTGGGTGACGTAGACGGCCCAGCCCTCGGCGAAGACGCCCGAGCCGAAGACGGCGCGCGGCAACGAGTCGCACCGGTTCGACCATGCCAGCTGGAGGTAATGGCCCGGCGTCGCCTCGTGGATGGTCAGGATGCGCAGACTGCGGGCGTTGTTCTCGCGCAGCATCGATTCGACCTGCTCATCGGTCCAGTCGTCCGGCGGTGGGGTGATGGCGAAGAAGCTGTCGAGCCCGCGGTCGAGCGGTCCCGGTGGAATGAGCATGGCTCCCCCGAAGGCGCGCAGGAAGGGCGGCGTCCAGATGATCTGGAGCGGCTCCTCAGCCAGGCCGATGAGGTCGCGTTCGCGGATGAAGGCCTCGATGCGTGTGTGCTCCGCCGTGCAGTACTGGAGCAGCTCATCGGCCTTCGGGTGATCGGTGGCGATATCGTCGAGGACGCGACGCGTGAGGAGGTCGGGGTCCTCCGGCATCGGCTCGCCGTCGATGCGGTCCGGCCAGAGCTCGCTCGCCAGGCGCAGCATCTCGGCGCGGACTTCGTCGTAGGCCTTCGTGGCGCGCGCCTCGAGATCGGCGACCGTGACGGTCGCCTTGAGCCGGTGCTGAAACTTGCGCTCGTACAGGTCGCGGCCCAGCCGGAAGTCGCCGTCCGCGGTCGGCAGCAGCTCGTCCCGCATCCAGGTGATGAAGGCGTCGACCGCCTCGATGGCCGGCGCCGCAGCGGCGTTCACGCGATCGCGGAGGTCTGTGTCGACGTCGGCGGCCATCTCGATGGCGGTGCGGCACAGGTCGGACACGCCGGGCATGGTGGCGATGCCCTTCTCGACGTGGAAGCCGCTCACCGCGCGACCGCGACCGGAGGTCAGGTTGGCGCGCGCGGCGTCGAGGACGGCCGGGATGCCCTCCATCCGACCGGCGGTGCTCGCCAGCCGATCCTCCAGCGGCGCGAAGTCGCGCGAGACGAGCGCGAACAGGCCGCCGCCCAGCAGGTAGCTGTAGACGATCGGGCCCCAGGAGGGCTCGTCGAGGTCCTCCTCGTCGAAACGGAGCTCATCGATCTGGGTGAGAAGGACGCGCCGATCGATCTCCTCCTCGCGGGTCAGCCCTTCTGCTGCCTCGAGGCCGGCGCGGGCTTCCGCCAGCCAGGCCAGGCGATCGTGGGTGCCCGCATCGGTCAGGTCGGGCCAAGCATCGTCGTGATCGTGGTTGCCGGCGTTCGTCGCATGCACCGGGTAGTGGCGAAAGAAGTCGATGAAGAAGGCGGCCTGGGCCTCGGCAAAGGTCGATGTCATGACGGGCATGGTGCCATGCGCGACGTCTTGGGTGGTGGCAGGTGGCGACGCCCATTCATGGGTCGACCAAACCGATCCGCGGGCCGGGGCAGCTCGTCCGGGGTCGCGATCCTGGATCTGCAAGGCGGCAGACCACTCGGTGGCTACGGCGAATCGGTGAACCGGAAGGACGCGAGGAGCTGCTCGTTGATCGGCCGCCGATCGGCACGCGGCCGCTCGGTGCTCACCAGCCAGACCATGTAGCCGTGGTCGCCATGCACTGCGGTGATCTGGGCCCAGAACACGTTGCCGCAGTCGAACTTCCGGAAGTCGGCCGGCTCCCCGCCGAGGGTGGTCGTGTCGTAGCCGAACGGGAGGCCGCACGGCGTCGCCCCCGAGGCCTCCTCGGCCCACGCCTCCAATGACTGGCCGGCCTCCAGCTCGCGGGCGCCGATGACCACGATCCCATCGCGCGAATCGGCCCGATGGCCCTCCGGGGTGGAAATCGTGTCCGTCCCGGGGTGCCGCGGTCGCGTCCCGGGCAGGAGGAGGGTTCCGGCGCGTTCCAGGACCTCCCAGCCGGACGGAATGGCGACCGAGTAGCCGTAGCGGTCGCTGGTGAAGGTCCCCCACGCCGGGGTGGGGCTCGGGGTGGGCGGCGGCTGGCTGGCCCGTGGACCCTGGACGGTCGCGGCGCAGGCCGTGAGCAGCACGGCCAGCAGGCCGCACGCGGATCGACGGAGTGCTCGCATGGCTCACCCTCCTGCCGGCTCGAAGCGGATCGAATCCACCATCCCCTCGAGCTCGGCGATCTCGGATGCGGAAGCGTCGGACGGTGAGGCGATGTCGATCATCAACCGCCGTCCGTCGACCTCGAGGATCCACAGCCGATCGTGGTCGCCCGGCGGCGAGGTGCGGGCGTCCGAGCCGGCGATCCAACCGCGCAGGCCGCCGAGGCTGCAGTCGCCGAGGTCTGTATCAGCCGTCAGCTCCAGGTAGGTGGCGTCGAGACCCCCCACGCTGGTGGCCGTCGGCGCAGAGGCCTCGTGGCGCGGCAGCTCGGTGAGCGCGGTCACTAGGACGTCCACGTTGGGGCCGACGGGAGGATCGGCCAGGCCGCCGGGGTCGCAGGGATCGGTGTACACGTTCGTCACGTCCCAGAAGGCGAGCCCGGACCGCTCGGGCAGCTGGCACTCGTTCGAGCAGAGGCTGGCGAGCCCTGCCGCGACGCCGTGGGACTCCCATCCTTCGGGGACGGTGATCCGGATCCGATGCGGGAAGGGGTCATCCACGAGGTACTCCCCCGCGGGCAGATCGAAGCCGGACCAGAACCCCAGGCCCTGCTGTGCCTCGGAGGTCGGCGAGGGCGACGGATCGCTGGGCCCGCGGTCGCCGATGTTCGCAAGCTGGAGGACGTTCAGTCCGATGATGGCCGCGGCGACGGCCGCCGCCGAGGCGAGCGCGACGCGCATCATGGTGTTCATGGTCGGAGACCTCCGTTCCGGCCACCAGGCCGGGAGCTGGGCTGTCATGGGGAGGCGAGCACGGACCGCGTCGCGAACGGGCTCCGGGAGCGGGGTCGTGCCGTCGTAGTCCTCGAGGTAGCCCTCGAGCTGGCGGATGAAGTCGTCGTCGCGTGTCATGCCGTGCCTCGCGTGGGGATCGACCGCGCGTCGGCCTCCATGGCAGAGCGCAGGTACTGGAGGGCGTAGTGGAGCCGGGAGCGGGCCGTGCCGGCGGGCGTCCCCATCCGATCAGCTGCCTCGGTCGGGCTCAGCCCGAGGTAGTGGACGAGCACGACCACGGTCCGATGCTCGACGCTGAGGTGTCGGAACGCGCGGTCGAGCTGGTCCTGGATGGCGACGCGTGAGGATGAGTCCGGGCTGCTACCCCCATCCGACGGGAGGAGTCGCAGGTTGCCGCGATGGCGTCGCTCGCGGCGGCCCTCGGCGTAGCAGGCATGGACCAGGAGGCGGTGTGCCCACGCCTCGAAGCGGCTGGCATCTCGCAGCTGCGGAAGGTGGCGCCACGCCTCGAGCAGCGCCTGCTGGGTGGCGTCCTGGGCAAGCGTCGTGTGGCGGCGGGTACAGGGCGCCCCCCCGTGCAATGCAGCGCCCAAGGGGACCGC
>JBQTHZ010000041.1:0-9860 GCA_052388515.1 Chloroflexota bacterium
AGCCCGAGCCGTAGGCGGACCCCGAGGCGGTGCCCGTGCCGGAACCCTAGCCGGAGTCGGTGCCTGATCCCGAGCCGGAGCCCGAGCCGGATCCCGAGACGGAGCCCGAGCCGGAGCCCGAGCCGGAACCCGAGCCGGAGCCCGAGCCGGAGCCCGAGCCCGAACCCGAGCCGGAACCCGAGCCGCAGTTCGAACCCCAATTCGAAGCAGCGCCCCGGTTCGAGGCATGGCTCGAACCGGAACCCCAGCCGGAGCTCGAACTCGAGACCTGGCCCGAGCCGGAGCCCAGGCCCGACGTCCAACCCCGACCCGAAGTGCAGCTCGAGCGGTGGCCCGAGCCGCAACCCCAGCCGGAACCCCAGCCGGAACCGGAGCTCCAACCGACCGCCGAGTCCCAGGCCGAGCCGGAGGCAGTCTGGGGAGCGGAGCCGGCGTGGCCCGACCTTGGCGAGTCGACCCAGGTCCTGCCGTCGACGTGGGCACCATCGGAGCCGATCGTCACCGACCGGCCGACCGATCTCGACCCCGTTGTCGGACGCATCAGGGTCTCGCTGGCCCAGCATGCGGAGGGCGAGGCCGATGCCGAGGAGGAGCCATCGACCGCCGAACAGGCCGTGCCGTGGCTCATCGGCGTCATCCTGCTGCTGGCCGGGATGGTGATCGTCCTGCTCGCGCTCATCTTTGCCGGCGACGGATCGCTCAGCAGAGCCGGCGGCGCCGCTCCGTCGGACAGCGGGCTCGCGGCCGTCCCGAGTTCCGACCTCGTCGCGAGCGTGGCTCCGATTCCGTCGTCATCCCCAAGCACGGCTCCCACCAGCGCCGTGCCCAGCGTCGAGCCGACGCCGTCGCCGGTCGAGCTACCGGAGTACGGCCCGTTGGAGATCGTCTACCAGGGGCGAAGCGCGGCGCTGGCGCCGATCTACCTGCTGCGCCGCGACTTCACCATCGACGAGGAGGCGCAGATCCTTGCGCAGGATCCGACCCTCGACGTGCGCCGATATGCCTGGGCTCCCGACGGCACCGTAGGTGCGGGCTTACTGGCGGACGTCCTGGTCTCGATAGCGCCGGGCGCAGAGAAGCGCCGCCTCGCCGACGGCATCAGCACCATCACCTTCGGCGACGATGCCGAAACGCTCTACGCGGTCCGCGTGACGGCGGACGGTACCAATGACGTCGCGACCGTGCTGGCCATCGACTTCGCGAGCGGGGATGTGACGGAGCTGGCCAGCACCACCTATGCACGCCCCAGCATCGGCGAAGAGGAGGCCCTGGCCGAGGCGCAGTTCAGCGATGAAGGCGGCGTTGTGCGGTTGTACTGGATGGAGGACGGAACCCTGCGCTTCTGGGCGCTCGGAGCCGGCACGTGGCAGATCGATCCGGGAGACGGTGCGGTCACCGACATGGAAGAGGACGCACGGCCGACGCTCTGGTCACCGGACGCAGATCGTCACATCACTGCCACGTTCGAGAACGGATCGACCACGATCGCGGTCCTTGACGAAGGGGATGCCGAGCTCGAGACGACGAGCATCGCCGGGCGCGTCAGCCACCTCCGGTGGGCTCCTGACGGCGAGCGCGTGGCCTTCACGGTCGGCACGTCGGCGACCGGCGGCGGCATCCTGCAGGACCTCTACCTGTGGGACCTCAACCCCGAGGAACCGATGAAGCTGACCGCGACCGGCGCGGCGTTCGGGGCCGAATGGCTCGGTACCCAGCCACTCTGGAGAGATTGATGGCGGACATCGTGAACCCGATCGGCGTCGAGCTCGACGAGACGGCGCGGCGGATGAGCATCCGCTGGGACGATGGGCATCTCGGTGAATGGTCGTGGCTCGCGCTGCGGCGCGCCTGCCCCTGCGCGCTGTGCGCCGGCGAGGGAAACCTTCCCGGTGTCGTCACCCTCGAGACCTTCTTCGACGAGCAGCAGACGCACATGAACGAAGTGCGCTGGATCGGCCGCTATGCCCTGGCGCCGATCTGGGCCGATGGCCATGACACCGGCCTCTTCACGTACCAGAAGCTTCGCCAGTCGTGCGAGTGCGCGGAGCATGCTGCGTCTTCCTGACCGATGAACGCGACCGGCTTCCACGATGGCTTCACGCTGGCGCTCGGCGGCGGGGGAGCCCGTGGATGGGCGCACGTCGGCGTGGCCCGCGCGCTCGATGAGCGCGGCCTGCGGCCGACGCGGATCGTCGGGACGAGCATGGGCGCCATCGTTGGTGCCGCGCTCGCGGCCGGACGGACGCCGGACAGCATCGAGGCCGATGCGCTGCGCGCGCCGATGCATCGGCTCATGGCCAGGCGAGGTCGATTCGCGCTGTTCGATCCGCGCCCGGTCCTGGAGCATGTCGCGGCTGAGCTCGGTGATCCGCGGATCGAGGATCTCCCGACGCCGCTCGGGATCACCGCCTACGACCTCGTCGCGGGCGCGCCACGGCTGATCACCCGGGGTCGCCTGGTCGATGCCCTCGAGATCAGCATCGCCGTGCCGTTCTTCTTCCCGCCCCGTCGCGATCCGGATGGCGTGTGGTGTGACGCGGGACCGTGGGAGGGCATCCCCGTCACCCTGGCGCGTGCCTGGGATCCGTCGCTCCCCGTCATCGGCGTGCTGGCGGACATCCCCAAGCCCGCGTTCCTGGCCAGCCGCGCCGGTGCCATCCTCCTCCGAGCCGTCTCCGCGCGGCTCGGCGCCGGCACCGCCGCAGACCGGCTCACCGCTCGCCGGTACCTGGCGCTGCTGACAGCCCGATGGGCCGATCCGGTGGTCCGCCAGCCACCCGACCTGTTCATCGCGCCACGGATGGGACGCCTCAACGCGCTCCAGTTCGGCCGGGTGTCTGACGCCATCGCGATCGGGGAGCACGACGCTCGGCTGGCACTCGCTACCATCGATGCTCCGAGCAGTGCAGAGGCGATGGTTCATGCAGGCTGACGCAACCGGCGGCGTCCTCTTCGTCCACGCGCATCCCGACGACGAGTCGATGGGCACCGGTGGCACCATCGCGCGCCTGGTGGCGGAGGGCGTGCGCGTCGATCTCGTCACCTGCACGGATGGCGCGGAGGGCGAGATCCACGATCCCACGCTCGACCCGGAGGAGGCTCGACCGCGGCTTGCGCAGATCCGCGCGTCGGAGCTGGCGTGCTCGGTTTCGGCGCTCGGCGACGGTGCCATTCACCATCACATGCTCGGGTACCGCGACTCCGGCATGATCGGGACCGATGCCAATGCCCACCCCGACGCCTTCTGGCAGGCGGACCTTGCGGAAGCGACGCGCCGGCTGCTCGAGATCGTTCGGGTCGCGCGCCCGACCGTGGTCGTCAGCTACGACGAGAACGGCAACTACGGCCATCCCGACCACATCAACGCTGCGCGCATTGCCCGCGACGCGTACCAGGCCTCACGCGTCGAGCCCTGGGCGGTGTCGCGCTTCCACGAGATCGCGTTCGTGCGCGAGCGATGGTTCGAGCTGATGACCGCCATGAAGGAGCGTGGCATCGCACTGCCGTGGGACATCGAGGACGCCATCACGCCGGCCGCCGACGAGCTGAATCCGACGAACGCCGCCGCCCTGGCTCAGGTGGGCGAGGCCATCGAGGCCGAGGAGAGCGACGCACTCGAGTTCGGCCGCGCCGAGGCGGAGGTCACCACCATCGTCGACGTGTCCTCGTACCGTGACGCGAAACGTCGCAGCATGGACTGCCACAGGACCCAGCGCCAGGATCTCGGCTGGCTGCTCGAGATGCCCGACGACCTCGCCCACCAGGCCATCGACACCGAGTATTACGTCCTGCGCTGGCTCGACGGCGCAGAGGTGCCCGCCACGACCCGAGAGACCTCCCTGCTCTGACACCGATGGCGTCGCTGGTCCGAACCGCTGCGGCAACGCCCAACCGTTTACCATCGGCAGCCATGACAAACCGCACGCTCCATGTGACCGATGCCCTCGTCGCCTATGTGCACCGATTCGGTGTGCGCGAGCACCCGGTGCTGGCCGCGCTCCGCGACGAGACGATGACCCTGCCCGAGCACAGCATGCAGATCGGCCCGGACCAGGGAGCGTTCATGGCCCTGCTGGTCCAGGTCAGCGGCGCCAGGAGCATCGTCGAGATCGGCACCTTCACCGGCTACAGCTCGACTGCCATGGCCCTCGCGCTGCCGCCCGACGGTCGAATCCTGTGCTGCGACGTCAGCCGCGAATGGACCGATGTCGCCCGACGCGCCTGGGCCGATGCCGGCGTCGAGGACCGGGTCGAGCTGCGCCTGGCGCCCGCCACCGAGACGCTGGGGACGCTGGAGGACGGGTCATTCGACATGGCCTTCATCGACGCTGACAAGCCGAGCTACGACGCCTACTACGAAGGCTGTCTGCGGGTCGTGCGCCCAGGCGGGCTCATCCTGATCGACAACGTGCTGTGGAGCGGCGACGTTGCCGATCCGTCGGTCGACAACGAGACCGTCAAGGTCATGCGCGCGCTGACCGAGAAGAGCGCGGCCGACGAGCGGGTCGACCACGTGATCCTGCCGATCGGCGACGGGTTGACGATCGCTCGGGTACGCGCCCACTAGATGTCGCTCGAGTCTCCGCCCGGCGAGCCTTCACGCTCCGAGCTCGGCGCCGCCACGCCGCGGCGGCCGAGCCTGTGGCGGCACGGCAACTTCCTGAAGCTGTGGTCCGCACAGACGATCAGCCAGTTCGGCGACGAGATCACGCGGCTGGCGCTTCCCCTGGTCGCCATCCTGACCCTCGAGGCGACCCCCTTTCAGATCGGCCTGCTCGGCACCTTCCAGTTTCTGCCGTTCATCCTGCTGACGATCCCGGCCGGCGTCTGGGTCGACCGCATGCGGCGCAAGCCGATCCTGATCGGCGCCGACATCGGCCGCGCCGTGCTGCTCACCTCGGTGCCGGTCGCCTTCGTGGGCGGCTGGCTCTCGATTCCCCAGCTCTACATCGTGGCCTTCGCCGTCGGCTGCCTGGAGGTTTTCTTCGACATCGCCTACCAGTCGTACCTGCCCGCGGTCGTGGAGCGCGACCAGCTCGTGGAGGGCAACTCGAAGCTGGAGCTATCGATGTCGGCCTCGTCGGTCATCGGTCCGGGCATCGCCGGGTTCCTGGTCGAGCTGGTACGCGCGCCGATCGCCATCCTGTTCGACGGGCTCTCGTACATCGGCGCCGTGATCATGCTGCTCTTCATTCGACGTCCGGAGACGCCGCCGGCGCCGCATGATCCGGCGGCCGGCGCGAGACCTTCCATGCGGCGCGAGGCAGCCGAGGGACTCCGCTACGTGCTCCGTCATCGGTACCTGCGCAACATCGCCGCCTGCACCGGCACGCTGAACCTGTTCGGCAACATGGGGGAAGTGATCCTGGTGCTGTACATCGTGCGTGAGCTCGGCCTCAATGCCGGCACGCTCGGCATCGTCTTCGCCATCGCCAACGTGGGCGTCTTCGTGGGTGCCATCAGCGCCGATCGCCTGGCCCGCTGGTTCGGCATGGGTCCCACGATCGTCGGGAGTGCCCTGCTCTCGCCGCTTTCGCTCCTGTTCGTCGCCATCGCGCCGCGCGACGCGCCGATCCCGTTCCTCATCGCCGGCGGCGTCATCGGTGCGGCCACGGCGGTGGTCTACAACATCAACCAGGTCAGCCTGCGCCAGGCGATCACGCCGGAGCGGATGCAGGGCCGCATGAACGCCACCATGCGATTCATCGTGTGGGGCACCATCCCGATCGGCTCGATCGCCGGTGGGCTCCTGGGTGGATTGATCGGGCTGCAGGCGACCATCTGGGTCGGCGCCATCGGCTCGTTCGTCGGGTTCCTGCCGGTCCTCCTCTCGCCGGTCCGCGCGCTCCAGGCGATCCCTGACGCGGATTCAGCATGACCCTCCAGGCACCGATGCGCTGCTCGGCCGTTGCCGAGCGCCTGGATGAGCCGATGATCGGCAGCGTTGATCAGCGCGTGCGCTGGCTGGTGGTCGAGGACCGCAGCCCCTGGGGCGCCGATGCGGTCAACGACGTGCTGGGCTCCGACTTCGCGGCCGTCGCCAGGGGACGTGGCGCGCGCGTGCTGCTCGCCAGGCGCCGCGAGGGTGACCCGGCGGCCGACACCGTCCGGCGCGTGATGCTCGTCGACACCGTCACACGCGAGATGGCGATCCGCACCGTGACAGGCCTTTCCGAGGTGACGATGGACGCCATCGTCGATGCGCCGATCGCTGCGTTCGGCGCCACCATGCACGACCCGATCTTCCTCGTCTGCACGAACGGCAAGCGCGATGCCTGCTGCGCGCTGCGTGGTCGGGCCCTGGTTGGTGCGTTGGCGGCCGACTACGGGGAGCGCGTGTGGGAATGCACGCACCTTGGCGGGCACCGCTTCGCAGGCAACCTCGTCTGCCTGCCCGATGGCATCGTCTACGGCCGCGTCACCGCCGCCGATGGCCCGCGCCTGGCCGATGCCTACCTCGCGGGACGCCTGGATCCGTCCTTCCTGCGGGGCCGATCCGCCTGGCCGGCGCCGGCGCAGGTCGCCGAGCAACATCTGCGCCTGCGGTTCGACCTCGCCGGCGTCGATGACGTGCGCCTCGCGGCCGTGGAGATGGATGCCGCGCGCGCGGTGGTGACGCTCGCCGCGCCGGACGGCGTGGCGCATCGGTTCGAGCTGGTCGCCGAGCCCTCGGAACCGCCGCGTTCGATCAGCTGCCGATCGGACGAGCCGGAGCAGCCGCTCCACTGGCGCGTGCTCCGCGGCGGCTGACCCGCCGGGCGGGGCGAATGGCCAACGGAGCGGTGATCATTGGCGGTTCGCACACACCACGGGTCACGTCGCGACGGAGCTCATGCCCTGGTGCGGCTCGTTGGTCGTGAGCCGCGCGGCACGGGTCATGTGCCGTCTTCGTCCGATGACGCGGACAATCACGAGCCCCGATCGAGCTCCTGGAACAGGGTGATCTGCAGCCCCGCCGGCGCGCCCAGCCGCGCGTTGAGCGAGCGCCATGGCGTCTCGACCGGTCGCGCGATGAGCTCGGCGCCGGCCGCCACCAGGCGATCCGTCGCCGCGGAGGTGTCGGCCACTTCGAAGGCGACCCGCATCCTCGGCGCCACCTGGCGTCCGACCTCGACCTCGTCGATCATCCGTTTCTGCGCCGGGTTGGCGATCTCGACGGTCGCGCGACCGGCATCGAGGATGGCAACCCGGGCACCGCCAGTGCTCTCGATCTCTTCCTCCTGGGGCAGCCCGAGGATGTCCCGGTAGAAGCGAACGGCCTCGTCGTAGTCATCGGCCTCGACCACGAGGCGCATCTGGATGACGGGCATGGGAAGTTCTGGTGTCGTCATGCGACGACAATACCGCCCATGATTCCGGCTGAGCGCCTGCGCGAGGCGGCGGATCGATGGGGGACGCCCCTCTACGTTACCGATCTCGACGCGGCAGCGGCGAACGCGGATGCATGGCGCCGCGCGCTGCCGGGCGCTCTCGTCGCGTATGCCGTCAAGGCGAACCCCGATCCGGCACTCCTGCGCCGCCTGGCCGGCGACGGCTTCGGCTTCGAGGTCGTCGGCCCGACCGAGCTGGCCATGGCGCTGCGCGGCCGGTTGCCCGCCGGAGCGGATCGTGGTCAACGGTGTCGGACAGACCGATGCGGACCTTGCGGACGCGCTCGCGAGCGGCGCACTGGTCAATGCCGAGTCCCTCGGTGCGCTCGACGCGCTGCTCGATGCAGCGTCGGGCCGGATCGGTCTCAGGCTGAATCCTGCCCTCGACGCGGTCACGCATCCGCATCTTGCCACGGGCGCGGCCGGCTCGAAGTTCGGGATCGCGCTCGACGAGCTGCCGACGGCCCTCGGGCGATTGCAACGAGCCGGCCGGCGCCTGAGCTCGATCGGCGCGCACATCGGCTCAGGGATCACCGACGCACAGCCGTTCGGGCAGCTGGCCGAGCTCATCTCGCGCGTGGCCGGCGACGTCGGGGCCGAGCGGATCGACCTGGGCGGTGGCTTTGCCGGAACCCCCGCGGCATGGGCTTCGGCTGTGCAGCCGCATGTTTCGGACCTGGCGCGACTCATCGTCGAGCCGGGACGCAGCATCGTGCGTGATGCCGGTTGGCTTCTCGCGCGTGTCACGCGCGTCCAGGCACGCGGCCACCTGGTCGCCGATGCGGGCATGACGGAGCTCCTGAGGCCGATGCTGTACGACGCCCGCCATCCTGTGACTGTCCTGGCCTCGGGCGCGGACCTGCCGTCCAACGAAACCGGCTGGACACTCTCCGGCCCGATCTGCGAGGCGGGGGACGTGATTGCCGATCGCCTCGACGCGGCCGCGGCCGGCGAAGGTGCCCTGCTCGCGATCGGTGAAGCCGGTGCCTACGGAAGCGCCATGGCGTCGAACTACAACGGACGGCTACGTCCGGCGCAGGTCGTCATCGAGAACGGGGAGCTTCGCCTCAGCCGGCGGCGTGAGACGCTCGAGGATCTGCTCGCGCTCGACGCCTAGCCTAGCCGCGGCGCCCGAGGTTCAGGGCTGCGTATACGAAGGCCGTGGTCCAACCGAAGACGATGTGCGAAACCATGTGCATGACGTTCGTCGGCGCGGGATTGGTGCGTGGATCGCGCTGCAGCCGCATCGCGGGCATGAGTGTATCGGCGACGACGCCGACGAGCGCGCCGAAGATCGTGCCGTGCACGAGATGCGGGAGCTTCAGGGTCGACTGCATCACGCCGAAGAAGGCGCCCCACGCCGCCCCGTAGGTCCAGTGCACTGCCTGTCCTGCCGTCGCCTTCGCCCGGTCATCCAGTGGGTGCTTCGCAACTCCCTCGGCGACCCGCTCGGCGATCGCCTCGGTCGGGGCGTCGGACGCCGTGGGGCCTGGACGATCGGCGGGGAGCCGGATCCCGAAGCTCTCGAGGATGTGCGGTGCGCGTTCCATGAACGCGCCCATCACGGCCGTGCCCGCAGCCCCGGCCAGGGCACCCTTGACGATCACCGCCAGCGGGGACTGATACGTTGCCATGCGCTTCTCATGCGCAAGCCAGATGCCAACCGGGTGGGGTGGTGGCCCTCTCATTCGCCAACCCGGCTGGCGTTGCCCTGGTCCGATCACTCCGGGGGGCCGAATCCGTGACCCCCGGAGATCCGCCAGCGGAGGCCGTCATGGCTGAGCCGATAGAGGGCCGGCGTCGGCATGGCCATGTGAAACGCGAAGCCGACCGCGGGCTCGAGCGCCTGGAGCATGAGGCTGATCAGGTTGCCGTGGCTGCCGAGCACGAGGCGTCCGCCATCGGGGTGCCGCGTCCGCAGCAGATCCAGGGTGCCCATGGCGCGGCGTTGAGCGGCGCGGCCGCTCTCCCCGCCGGGAGCGGCAAAGTCGGCATCGCTCCAGGCCTGCTCCAGCGTGGCGCGCCACCCGTCGTGGAGCGTGGATGACAGGCGCCGCTCCCGGAGGTCGGCGAGCACCTGGACCTCGAGCCCGCGGCTTCGGGCAAGGATCTCCACCGTCTCCAGCGCCCGCGCATAGGGTGACGAGTACACGGCCGTCACCTCGTAGCCGTCGAGCTCCGCGGCCAGCTCTGACGCGGCCGCGCGGCCCGCATCCGTCAAAGGACGGTCATCCTCCTCGACGGCGGGGGTGCCGATCGGGACTGACTCCGCATGGCGCACGAGGAGGACGTCGAGTGGGGCGAGACCGGGCATCCGCGCGAGTCTAGCGGGATGGATGGGGCTGGCGGCGGAGGGCACCCGGGGATTCCGTCAGGTGGCATTCGTGGTGCCCTTAGCAACCATTGGACAGCGCCGCCGGCCGGAATTCGCTCCGTCTCGGTCGAAACGGTGCGCAGAGGGCATATTCCAGGTGCCGTTTGACTGAACTC
>JBQTHZ010000042.1:0-4396 GCA_052388515.1 Chloroflexota bacterium
CGCGTCACCCGGGCGGTCGGGCAGAACGTCGTCGCGCTGCATCCGGCGGTGATGCCCTCGTTGTAGAGCCAGAAGATCTCGTTCCTGAAGGCGCTCGAGCCAGTGTCGGTGAACGGCATAACAGCCCGCCATGTCCACTTGGCGGGCAGACCCGCACCCGTGGCATTGACGCCCTGCACTTCGAACGTGTGCGAACCGAGGGCCAGGTCCGAGTACGTCTTCGGCGAGGTGCACGTGGAGAAGGAACCACCGTCCAGCGCGCATCGGAATGACGTGGGGCTGTTCGTCCCGGTGAACGTGAAGCGCGCGCTGTTCGAGGTCGTGCTGGCCGGCGGGCCGCTCTGGATGGTCACCGTCGGAGGTGGCGTGGCGGTGGGGTCGTAGCCACTGCAATCCAGGTTCACGGTGACGCGGGCGCTCTCCTTCGTGAACGCTGTGCCCGCCTGCGTCCATTTAGCCTTGGCAACGTTGAACACCGTGCTGTCCTCGGTGCCGTGCGCGCCGGGCTTGTCGCACGCGACATCGACGTTCGGATCCACCCGCACGCTGACCGTCACGACGACCTCGGTGCCAGCGCCCACGCTGCCGACGACGCAGCGGATATTGTCCGGCCTTGGGCTCCCGCAGGCCTTCGGCCCCACGCCGTCGAGCGTGTACGACACCGCGGTAATCGAGATCTGGGGATAGTCGAATGCGCCATCCGCCACGATGAGGCTCTCGACGGCTGCCGACGTGGTCACCCGGATGGTGTACGTGTACGAATCACCGGGTGACCGCGTGGTGGTCGCGCTCGTCGTCTTCTGCACCGCGACACTGTTGACATCGGCCGATACCGGCTGCGTTGGTCCGGCGAGGGCAGCGGCGAGCGCAAGGACCATCGCCATGGCGGCACATCGGCGCGCGGTGATCGAGCTGGCGAGACGGATCATCACGATGCAGATGCCCCCATCGAATTCAGCCATGAGTCAATGTTGAAACAGGCGCATGGTACTGCACGCCGTCCGGTGGTACACGAGCAGAGCCGGGACCATCGGCCCATGGTGTTGCCTCCTGACAAACCAGACGATCGGCGCATGCCGACTCCCCTGATCTTGATCGGCGCGGCCGTCGCCTTCGTGGTGATCCTGTGCGTGGTGCTCTGGATCATCGCCGAGGCAACCGGTGGCCCAAACGCGGATCACACCGAATCGAGACACTGAGTCGCGGCATCATCCCGGATGGACCTCCTGCACGGCGTCACGCGACCGGGCGATGGTGGACGAGGGCGTGTCCCAATCTGCCATCTGGTGGATAACTCCATTGCCGAAGGCGGCAGCCCGGCGAGACAATGGCCTCCCGACGGGAAGCGATGACGCGTGGCCCAAATGGCGGCCGCCCGGACCGCGCTGAGCGACTGGCGAGACCGACCCGTCTCCATGCGCGGATGCCCGAGCGCTCGTGACAGGAGGCGTGCGAGGCATCTGCAGGAGGATGCGGATGCAGGCGTTCATCGTGGAAGCGCAGAACAAGCCGGGAGAGTTCGCCCGGCACACCCAGGTGCTGGCCGATCGCGGCATCAACCTGTACGCCGTATGCCTGGCCATCGGGAACCGTGGAGGCGCTGCCTTCCTCGTCAGCGACGAGACGGCCGCGCGATCCGCACTGACCGATCGCGGCATCGGCTTCCGAGAAGTGTCGACCATTGCCCTGGAGCTCGAGGATCGGCCCGGGGCGGCCGCATCCGCCAGCCGGCAATTGGCCGATGCCGGCGTCAACCTCGAGCTCTTCGCGCCGTTCATGAGCCGCGTCGGCAAGAAGGCGACCGTGGTCGTCGGCGTCGACAAGCTCGATGTCGCGCGCAAGGCCGTATCGGACCTGATCACCGATTGGACACCGGCCAAGGCCTGGAAGTCGGCCGCCAAGGTCACCGCCTGACCGATCCAGCCAACCCCACCTGCCGCGTCGTGCTCCTGTCCGACGCGGCGGGCCGGCCGGCTGCCCTCAGTCGCGAACCGCGGCGCTGACGACGTGGTCGATGTGCGCGAGCCAGCCGAGGCCATTCCCGTGCCAGCCACAGCCGCAGATCACGACCCGGTTGCCGACCGGGTCCAGTGTCATGTGGGCGCGGTGGTCCGGCAACTCCACCGTCGCCGACTGGCGGAGTCGGTCCGCTGCCGCCTGGTAGGTCCAATCGCGGACGCGGGGCGAGATCGCAGTCATCGGCGCATCAGGTTGCAGACTCCCGCCAACGTTTTCTGCCTGCAACCATACCATATGTGGTATAGCCCGATCGAGGCATACCAGATCCGGCCTTCCTGTCAGGATCGATAGTGGTTCACGACGACCGTGAGACCACGCAGGCCCGTGGGATGCCGGTCGCTTATCCGCTCGATCGCCCTAGCAATCGCTCTCGGCGTCATGTCCCGAGTCGCATCCCCCTCGGCGAGAACGATCAACAGCCCAGCGTGATGAACATCGGTCAAGGCCAATCCGGTGAAGTCAGCAGCGTTCCCCGTCAGCACCGCGGCATCATGCTGTTGAGCGAAGCCCCAAACCTCTTCGTCGGTCAGACCCTTGTCCAACGCAATGACATCGTGGCCGGCGTTCCGCAGTCGGTTCAGCAGCTCACCGCTCCGCAGATCTTCGTCAACGCACAGCCGCACGTGGAGCTCGCCTGCGCTTCGGAGACGAGTCATGAGCCGACGACAGCATGCCTCTCGCGAGGAGACGTTCTTCGGTCTCCTCGGCGGCGATCAGTTCTGAATTCTCAGCCGCCCAGCGCTGAGCCTCCAGCACCGCAGCCACCGGCAGCTCGTACTCGCTCGCTGCCCGCTCGGGCGACCAAGCGTTCGCCTCAACCGTGCGTGCGAATCGGCCGGCGAGCAGCCGTCGCCCCTTGATCGAGAGCTGCCGACGCCATGGGTGAGGCCGAGCCACCAGCCATTGCCATCGCGGAGCGAGTGCCTCCTCCAGCCCGGGGATGATCGGCTCTTCGAACGTCGTCGGAAGGTGCTCGGTGTCCACTGCAATGACCCGACGTCCGGCCTGGCGTTGTCGCACGACCCAGCTGAAGACGGCGATTGATGCCTGCACTGCATCCCCCGTCGCGCCACGGTAATACTGCTCGGCCGTTTCCCGGATGCCATGACTCATGGCCTCGGGTACATCCACGTGCAGCCTCTTCCGGCGTGACTCGCTCATGGCGCCATAATGGCGCCATATTGGCTCATCGTCAAGAGGGTCATGGCGACGTGGGACGGGTCGCGAAGGCGACCATACGGCGGATCCCTGCCCCTCGGCGCGAGGCCGCCGGAGGTGGTTGGGGTATGGCTAGCTCGGACCGATACGAACCGAGACAACCTCAATCGAGGACTCCTTGCCCTTGAGATCCAGCGCTCTCCGCTCGAGTCCGGGATCGAGGTCCGAGGCAGCGGCGGCATCGGCCGAGACGAGCACCTCGCCGGCCCGGGCCAGCGATGCCAGGCGCGCAGCGACGTTGACGCTGTCCCCCACAGCGGTCAGCTCGACGTGGCTGCCCTCGCCCACGACGCCGAACCAAGCCCGCCCGGCGTGCACCCCGGCGCCGACCGGGACCCACGGCCCATCGGCATCGGCGTGACCGGTGGCGCGGAGCAGGTCCTGCGCCGCGCTCACCGCCCGGGCGACATAGCGATCGCCCGTCAGGAGGGAGAAGAAGATCGCGACGAGCTCGTCGCCGACGAACTTGTCAACGAAGCCGTCGTGCTTGAAGACGACGCTGGTGGCGGACGCGAAGTATCGGTCCAGGATGGCGTGGTACTCGCCGGCGGTCATCTTCTCGGCCAGCGCGGTCGAGCCGCGGATGTCGGCGAAGAGCATCGCGCCGGGAATCTCGGCGCCGCCGTGGTGCTTCGCCATGAAGTCGAAGCAGGATGTGCACCAGTTCGGGTTCGCGGCAGACGGTCGCTTGCCGATCATCCGCATGAGCGGGGCGCCCGGTCCGCTGAAGGGCGACGCGCACATCCGGCATCGTGGGTCCGAGGGGATGTGCTTGAGCACCCGACGGCCGACACCCTTCCAGTTGTCGCCGCCCTGCTCGAGGAAGCGCCGCCAGAAATCCTCGTCCCTGGTGGAGCCTCCGCCCGGTTTCGTGCTCGGTTGCTGCGCCACGATCGCCTCTCGCTTGGAATCGATCGGTCGGTTCATGATACGTCTCGGATCAGCGCAGCCACTCGCCGAGGAAGGCGGAGAGCTCCGCCAGCAGCTCATCGCCGGCCAGCAGGGCTTCGTCGTTGTGATGGTCGGCCGCCACCTCCACCAACCGCTTCGGCTCCGCGGCTGCCTCGTGGACCCGTCGGCTCAGGTCCGGCGGCACGATCTCATCCCGCTCGCCCACCACGACCAGCAGCGGAACGCGCACCCCGTCGGCCAGCTGCCG
>JBQTHZ010000043.1:0-2221 GCA_052388515.1 Chloroflexota bacterium
AAGACCAACGCGGTCACGAGCATGATCGATTACGAGATCGGCGACGAGAACGTCCATGTCGGTCCGTCCGACTACGTGCCGTGGCTGAAGGACCGCAAGTGGTGCCACATCCGCATGGAGGGCACCACCTACGGCGACGTTCCGCTCAACCTGGAGCTCAAGCTCGAGGTCTGGGACTCCCCCAACTCCGCCGGCGTCATCACCGATGCGATCCGCTGCGCGAAGCTTGGACTGGACCGCGGGCTGGCCGGCACCCTCGTGGCACCGAGCTCGTACTTCATGAAGTCGCCGCCGATGCAGATGCACGACGACATCGCCCATAACCGGGTCGAGGACTTCATCCGCGGCGAGGACAACGAGACGCTCGTCGGGACGGAAGAGCCCGTCCCGCGCAAGAGGAGGAAGGTCGCGGCCGCGAACACCCGGGTGAAGGCGAAGGCCGCCGCGGCCGAGGTCGCGTGAGAGCCGCGCTCCACGGAGTGAGGTATCGGCCAAGATGGGGCCCGAGATGATCCCGTTCCTGTCCGCGGCGGTCATGCAGTGAGGGAGGCGGGCAACGAGAGCACGCTTGGTCGTTACCTCCGCCCGGTGAAGCGGCGAGATGCCGACACGCGGGGCGAGCGCAAGCGAGAGCTCGTCACCTACTGGCTCTACCGAGCCGCCGAACATGTCCTCTCCGCACTTCCGCGTGGGCTCGCCATGCCTGCTGCGGCGGCCGTCGGCAACGTGGCCTATGACCTGGCCGGATCGAAGCGCGAGCTGATCCACGCCAACCTGGCGCACCCGATGGGCGCGGAACCGGACGATCGACGCGTGAAGCGCGCCGCTCGGAGGGCCTTCCGCAACTACGCGAAGTACCTCGTCGACATGATGCGCATCGGCGGCCTCTCATCCGGCGCGGCCGCGAAGCTGGTGAGGGTCGCGAACGTGGAGGTCCTCGCCGAGGCCCGTGCCGAGGGGAAGGGCGTCCTGATCTGCACGATCCATGTGGGCGGCATGGACCTCATCGGTCCCGGCCTGAAGGTGAGCGGCGAGGCGCTGCACGTCGTGGCTGACGACACGACCTACGGGCGGCTCTACGACCACCTGTCGGCCACGCGCGCGCGCCAGGGCATCTTCGTGATCGGCTGGCGGAACCTGCGCGGCCTCTTCCGGGTCCTGCGCGAGAACGGCAATCTCGTCCTCTTCTGCGACGGCGGCTATCGTCGGGGGGACGTGCCGGTCGAGCTGTGCGGGGAAGCGACCACGTTCCCGATCGGGCCGGCCACGCTGGCAGCCAAGACCGGCGCCCCACTGCTGCCGGTGTGGTGCCGCCGGACGCGAGACGATCGCTTCGACGCACGCGGCCTGCCGTTCATCCGCTGTGAGAGCACCGAGCCGGCCGAGATCCAGCGCGCCACGCAGGCGGTCGCCGACGCGCTGGGCGCCGTCATTGCCGAGGACCCCGGGCAGTGGTACATGTTCAGGCCAGTCTGGCCGCGGACCGATGCCGACCGCACACAGGCGCGCGCTGCCCTGGCTGCCGCTCGGCGTGGCGAAGATTGGACGAAGATCGGCGCGTGATGCTCCGACTCGGGCTCGAGATCGCCGATCGCGTCGTTGCGGCCCTTCCATCACGCGTTACCTACGCGATCGCTGACCTGGCCGGAGATGCCTGGTATCGGATGGCACCCGACCGCCGGCGCGTCGTGGCGGCAAACCTGGCGCGCGTCTGCGAGGCGACCGGGCGGCCATCGCGCGGCCGGTCGTTCCGCGCGCTGGTCCGTTCGGCGTTCCGCAATCACGTCCGCTACTACGTGGAGCTGCTCCGGGCGCCTCACTACCCGGCCCACCGAATCAACGCCATCGTCGAGGTGCCCGAGGGCGACGAGATCGTCGGCCTCCTGCGTGGTGGCCCGGGAATGCTGATCAGCTCGCATCTCGGCAACTTCGAGCCATTCGGGGTCTACATCGCGGCCCGGGGCGTCCATCCATTGGCGCCGGTCGAGGAGATCGAGCCACGCGCCCTCTTCGACTTTCTGGCCGCGAGGCGTGGCGGGGCCAGCATCGAGCTCGTGCCGCTGAGCAGGGCGCGCCGCGCCCTCGGCCAGCGATTGCGCGCCGGCGGCACGCTCGGCATCATCGGCGACCGCGACCTTGCCGGCGACGGGCACCCGGTGCGCATGTTCGGCCACCCGACGACCGTGCCGCTGGGACCGGCCATGCTCGCGGTCACGCATGA
>JBQTHZ010000044.1:0-2392 GCA_052388515.1 Chloroflexota bacterium
CAGTCCGCATGCCGGTGTTCATCGAACGTAGCATATCGATGACCGGGTGCCATACTTGCGCCGATCGCAAGCTTCGTTCCTGCTGTGCCCTGTTCAGTGGAGGGAATCCTGAACGACCTCGTGGCGGTCACCGGAGGTGACGGGTTCATCGGCTCACATCTCGTGGAGTCGCTCGTTGCGCGCGGATTTCGCGTCCGCGCGATGGCTCAGTACAACGCCTCCGGCACGTGGGGCTGGCTGGACGCGCTACCGAAGGATGCGCTCCAGAGCGTCGACGTGGTTCTCGGCGACGTCCGGGACCCCCGATCGGTGCACGAGGTCATGCGGGGGGCAGCGACGGTCTATCACCTTGCCGCTCTGATCGCAATTCCCTACTCATACTCGGCACCGCGTTCCTACATCGACACGAATGCGACAGGGACGCTGAACGTGCTCGAGGCGGCGCGTGAGCTCGAAACTCCGCGGGTCGTTCATACCTCGACCAGCGAAGTGTATGGAACCGCGTTGGTGGTCCCCATCTCCGAGACACATCCGTTGCAGGCTCAATCGCCTTATGCCGCATCCAAGATTGCGGGCGATAAGCTCGCCGAGAGCTATCACCGGAGCTTCGGCGTTCCTGTCGTCACGCTGCGCCCGTTCAACACGTACGGTCCGCGGCAATCGGCGCGAGCCGTGATTCCCACCATCATCACGCAGCTGGCGGCACGAGAAGGTGAGCTGCACCTCGGCCTGCTGTCACCGACACGAGACTTCAACTACGTGACCGACACGGTGGAGGCATTCATGGCGGTGGGAATGGCACCGGCTGACGCCGTGGTCGGACGGGTATTGAATGCGGGAAGTGGCACGGAAACGTCCATCGCTGACGTGGTGCGCACGATCGGGGAGATCCTTGGCATCGAGCCGACGGTCTCCGAGGACGACGTCCGTCTGCGACCAGAGGACTCGGAAGTGATGAGGCTCGTATGCGACGCGACCGCGCTCAGGGATGCCACTGCCTGGACTTCGCGGGTGTCGCTCCACGACGGGTTGCAGGAAACCTGCACCTGGTTCGGTGAGCCGTCGAACCTCGCGCGCTATCGGTGGGATCGGTTCAACGTGTGAAGCATGCCGTTCTTCTGGCCGGCGGGAAAGGTACGCGGCTCCGGCCGTACACGACCTCGCTCCCCAAGCCTCTTGTTCCGGTCGGCGATCTGTCGATCGTTGAGATCGTCTTGCGGCAGCTTGCACGGCAGGGATTCGAGCGAGCGACCATCGCCATCGGGCATCTCGGCCACCTCATCCGTGCGGTTGTCGGCGATGGCACGCAGTGGGGTATTGCGGTCGATTACGCCCTGGAGGATGCACCACTCGGCACGATGGGTCCGGTCGTCGCCATCCTCGACCGCCTACCCCGTCACTTCCTTGTGCTGAATGGTGACGTCCTGACCGATCTTGACTACGCGAGCGTGCTGCAGACTCACTCGGAGTCCGCTGCCGGCATCACCATTGCAACCTACCACCGCACCGTCGGCATTGACTTCGGGGTGCTCGACGTCGAGGCCGGTCGAGTTGTCGGCTTTGATGAGAAGCCGACTCTCGACTATGCGGTGAGCATGGGCGTGTACGGACTCTCGCGCTCGACGCTCAAGGACTATGCGGTGGGCGAGGCCCTCGGGTTCGATGAGCTCGTGCGTCATCTCATCGCCGACGGCACGCCCGTTGCCAGTTTTCCGTTCAATGGCTACTGGCTGGATATCGGCCGGCCCGAGGACTACGACCAGGCAAACGCGGACTTCCCTGCCTTGCGTTCGACGCTGCTGCCTGATTGATGGCCGGCCTGTTGGTGCTGGGCGCCTCGGGATTGCTCGGGCGCGCCGTCGTCGATGAGGCTCGTCAAGAGGGTGATGCGCCGGTGACGGGCGTCGGGCGCACATCGCCCGGCGTCGAGCGAGCCGATCGGGGGCATCAGCTCGATCTGACATTCGCCACTGTCTCGAACGTGGTCGACCTCCTGGTGTCCGTCAGTCCTTCGGCAGTGATCAATTGCATTGGGCAGACGGAAGGCGATCGCCCCTCGCTCGGGCGGGCGAACATCGTCACCGTCGGCGTGCTGCTCGAGGCCCTCGCCCAATGGGGCCGCATGCCGCGTCTCGTGCACCTTGGATCAGCCGCGGAGTACGCGGCATCCCCCCGAGGCACAAACACTCGGGAGGACGATCCACTCGAGCCGAAAACGGCATATGGGATCACGAAACTGGCCGCAACCCGTCTGGTCGAGCTTGCCATCGGCGCAGGCGAGATCGACGGCGTGGTGGCACGCGTCTTCAACCCGCTGGGACCCGGGATGCCGGAGTCATCGATGCCGGGACGCGCTGCACACGTCATCGGCAGAGCCGCGGCGAATGGGCTG
>JBQTHZ010000045.1:0-14710 GCA_052388515.1 Chloroflexota bacterium
GGAGTCCTCGGCGGGCTGATAGCCTGCATAGTCGGCTCCATGGTCGGCGGATTCCTGTTCGGTCTTCTGAACGGGAATGACGACTGGCTGTCGGGCATCAACATCGGCACGATCGTGGCCGCCATCGTCGGCGCCATCATCGTCGTGTTCTTGTGGAACATGATCACCAAGCGGAGCGGCACCCGCTCCGTCTGACCGTCGATCCGCCCAGACCGATGCGCGCCCGGTGCCCGACGAGGCACCGGGCGTTTTCGCGCACGTCGCCGGTACAATCGGGCGCGATGGCTGACCACCAGTACGAAGCGCTGCTCCTCGAGACGGAGGCGGGCGTGTCCACCATCACGCTCAACCGTCCGGACGCCCTGAACGCCCTGAACGCCACCATGCGTCGCGAGCTGCTCGCCACCGTCAGGTCCGCCGGCCGGGACGCCGATGTGCGCGCCATCGTCATCACCGGCGCCGGGCGCGGGTTCTGCGCCGGAGCCGATCTCCGTGGCGGCAGTGGTGAGCGCGAGTTTCGCCGGGTGCTCGAGACGGAGTACAACCCGCTCATCGAGGCGCTGCGCACGGTCGGCACGCCGGTGATCGCATCCGTCAACGGGGTCGCCGCGGGAGCCGGCGTGAGCCTCGCCCTGGCCGCGGATCTCGTGATCGCGTCGGAGGACGCCCGGTTCGTTCCGGCATTCAACAGGATCGCGCTGGTGCCCGACTCCGGCCTGACCCGCACGCTGGTCCGGGCGCTCGGCAGGCATCGCGCGCTCGAGATCCTGCTCGGCGAGCGCCAGCTGGGCGCGCATGAGGCCCATGACGCCGGGCTGGTCGCCGCGGTGGTGCCGGCCGACGCGCTCGCCGACACGACGCGAGCGCTGGCGCAGCGGCTGGCCTCCGGCCCGACCGGCGCCATCGGCCTGACGAAGCGGCTCGTCAACGCGGCCGAGGACGTCGCGCTGGTCGACAGCCTGGCGGCCGAAGCCGGGCTCCAGGAGATTGCCGGCCGGAGCGACGATCATGCCGAGGGCGTGGCCGCCTTCGCGGAGAAGCGCGAACCCCAGTTCCGCGGCCGATGAACGAGGTCACCACGGTCGGCGTGCTCGGCGCGGGCACGATGGGAGCAGGCATCGCCCAGGTCGCCGCCGAAGCGGGGCTCGAGGTGCTCCTCCATGATCCGGTCGCCGGTGCCACGGACCGCGCGCGCGAGCGCATTGGCGGCTTCCTGGCGCGCAAGGTCGATAAGGAGCAGCTCACTGACGCCGAGCGCGCAGCGGCCGTCGGCCGGCTCGGGACGGCGGCCATGTTGGAGGGCCTGGCCGTCGCCGACATCGTGATCGAGGCCATTCCCGAGGACCTCGAGCTCAA
The DNA here is from genome assembly GCA_052388515.1 of Chloroflexota bacterium. Lineage (GTDB taxonomy): Bacteria > Chloroflexota > Limnocylindria > QHBO01 > QHBO01 > JACDBZ01. The sequence continues at coordinate 1,357 of JBQTHZ010000045.1, forward strand.
GCGCGACGCGTTCCGGCGCCTCGATGGCGTCGCGGAGGCCGAGACCATCCTGGCCACGAACACCAGCTCGTTGGCCGTTGCCCGCATTGCGGAGGCGACCACCCACCCCGGCCGCGTGATCGGCATGCACTTCTTCAACCCGGTGCCGCTCATGGCCCTCGTCGAGGTCATTCCTGGACCGATGACCGATCCCGCCGTGACCGACAGCGTCGCGCTGCTGGCGCGGCTGCTCGGCAAGACGCCGGTGGTCGCTGCCGATGCCCCCGGGTTCATCGTCAACCGCGTGCAGCGGGCGTATTACCTCGAGGCATGCCGCATCCTGGAAAGCGGGCTGGCCGATCTCGACGCCATCGACGACGCGATGCGCGGGATCGGGTTTCGACTCGGGCCGTTCGAGCTTGCCGACGTGGTCGGCACGGACATCAACCTGGCCGCCGGGATTGCCATCTTCGAGGGATTCTTCGGCGATCCGCGCCTTCGGCCGGCGCAGGTCCAGCGGCGCATGGTCGATGCCGGCCGGCTGGGGCGCAAGAAGGGCGCGGGGTACTACGACTACGAGGCCGATGGAACGCGTGGCGCGCCATGGCCGGCGGCCGTGCCGCGAACGCGGGGATCCTCGGCGCTGCCGCACCTCGATGCGACGCAGATCGAGGCCCGCATCCTGGCTGCCATCGTCAACGAGGCGGCCGCCGCCGCAGCCGATGGCGTGGGGTCGCCGGAGGCGATCGACACGGCCATGCGCCTGGCCACGAACTGGCCGGATGGGCCGCTCGCGTGGGGCGAGCGGATCGGCCTGACCTCCGTCGTACGCTCCCTCGATGCGCTGCACGCATCGGTGCCTGACGGTCGCTACCGGGTCACGCCGTTGCTCCGCTACCTGGCGGACGGCGGCGCCTCGTTCTTCACGCGGTCGGGGTAGCGGGTGCCGCTCTCCGGCCGCTTCCGGGCCGTCATCTTCGACATGGATGGCTTGCTGCTCGACACCGAGACGCTCTGGCACGAGGCAGAGGCCGAGCTGTTCCGGCGCCACGGCGCGGAGTTCACGCGCGACGACCAGCTTCGGGTGATCGGGACCAGCTTCGACGTCAGCGCTCGATACTTCGCCGAGCGGCTGGGATGGCCGATGGAGCGGAGGATGGAGCTGGTCCAGGAGAGCACGGCGCTCATGCACGAACGGGTTCGTGTCCAGGTCGAGGCGCGACCCGGGGCCATGGAGCTGATCGAGGGCATCCGCCAGCTCCCCGGGCTTCGGCTGGGTCTCGCGTCCAACTCGCCCCGCTACCTCGTCGACGACGCCCTTGCCACCGCCGGTCTCGCCGATGCGTTCGACACCATCGTCACCGCCGACGACGTCGACCATCCGAAGCCGGCGCCCGACATCTACCTGCTGGCGTGCGATCGCCTCGGCGTGGCTCCCGCCGCGGCAGTGGCGCTGGAGGACTCCGCGTCCGGCGTCGTCGCCGCCAAGGCGGCCGGGTTGACCTGCATCGCCGTCCCGATGTTCGCGGAGACCGATGTCTCCACCGCCGACCGCGTCGTCAGCTCCCTCGAGGAGCTCCTCGAGGCCTGATCGGGGTATGCTCGTCGCATGTGCAGAAGCATCAAGACCCTGCGGACCGGCCCGGTGCCGGCCAGTGACGACGAGATCAGCGCCGCGGCGCTGCAATACGTGCGCAAGGTGAGCGGCTACCGCAAGCCGTCGTCCGCCAATGAGCCTGCGTTCGACGCGGCGGTGGTAGCGGTGGCGGCCGCATCGAAGGATCTGCTCGAGGCGGTCGCGGCCACGCATCCCCAGGCACGCCGCAGCGCCTGACGAGCTCAACCGGGCCGGTCAGGGCTGATTCGAGCGCCTGCTTCGTCGTTCGTTGCGCTGCGGCGCAAGCGGGGGTGAGGTGGCGCGTATCGCTCGGGTACCATCGGTCTCGAGAGGAAGGCTGAGGTGCGTCCCATGGCATTCGACCTGACCGGGACCGTGGAGCTGGCCAGGTGGTGGTGGACGTTCATCGTGCGCGGGCTCCTGGCGATCGCGTTCGGCATCCTCGCGTTCTTGGCACCCGCACTCGGGATCGCGGTCCTCGTCGGCCTCTTCGCGGCATGGGCGCTGATCGACGGGGCGACGAGCATCGTGGCCGGCATCCGGACGCGCGGCCGGGACCGGAGCTGGTGGCTCGAGATCCTCGAGGGGATCGCCGGCGTTGCGGCCGGGCTGCTCGCACTGATCTTCCCACTGTTCGCGGCCGAGGTGCTCGTCCTGATCATCGCCGCCTGGGCGATCATCACCGGCATCCTCGAGATCGTCGCCGCCGTTCGGCTGCGCGAGCAGATCCGCGGCGAGATCTGGCTGGGCCTGGCGGGAGTCGTCTCGATCCTGTTCGGGATCGTCCTCGTTCTCTTTCCCGGCACGGGCGCGATCGGCCTGGTGTGGCTGATCGGTGGATCGGCGCTCACCTTCGGGGCGTTTCTGGTTATTCTCGGCTGGCGTCTGCGAGGCATCCATGAGCTTGCGACCGCGCGCGGAGAGCGCGCGTACCGACCGTGAGCGACCGGGCGTGCACCGTGCCGCGCGACGGATCGACGATGTCGAGGTCGGAATCGGTCATGTGTCCCTGGCTCGCAGGCGCAGCGCGATGAGCGTGAGCGCCACGGTGCCGACCATCAGCAGCACGGCCATGGCGATGAGCACCGGAAGCCGCTGCGCGAAGCGGAGCTGCCCGTACAGGAAGACCGGGAAGGTGGGATCGCCACCGACCAGGAAGATCGCGAGCGCGATCTCATCGAAGGACACGATGAAGCAGGTCAGCCACGCCGACAGCAGGGTCGGCGCCATGAGCGGCAGCACGACCCGGCGCAGCGTGGTCGGATAGGTCGCGCCCAGGTCCATGGCCGCGTCCTCGAGCGCGGGGTCCAGCCCCCCGAGTCGGGAGAGCACGATCAGCGTCGCATACGGGATGGCGATGACGGTGTGGCCGATGCCGACGGTGACCAGTGATCGCGGAACGTCGAGTGCCACGAAGAGCAGGAAGAACGCGACGCCGAGGACCACGAACGGGACGAGCAGCGGCATGCCGGCGAGTGCCAGCAGGACCGGGCGACCCGGGAAACGGAAGCGAAGGATGGCGAGGGCAACCATGCTGCCGAGCAGCGTCGCCAGGGTGGCGGATCCAAGCCCGACCACGAGGCTGTTCCGCGCGGCGTCCAGCATGGCCGTGTTGCCGAGCACGGATGCGTACCAGTCGAGCGTGAGCCCTTCCAGCGGAAACGAGAGCGTCGTCCCCGCATTGAACGAGAACACGAAGAGCACGCCGATCGGGAGGTAGAGGAGGAGAAGGATGCCGGCATAGAACGGTCGGAGCGGCACGCGCGTCCGCCCCACGCCGATGGCGCGCCGCCGGGTTGCTCGCGCCGGGGCCGCCGCCGTCATGCCAGTGCCCGCCGGCGATTGATGAGGCCCAGCCCGACGACGACCAGGACCAGCGTCAGGGTCAGCATGATCATCGCCATCGCCGATCCGAGCGGCCAGTTGGCGGACCGCGTGAAGAAGCCGAGGATGATGTTGCCGTACATGATCCCGTCGGTGCCGCCGACGAGGGCCGGCGTGACGTACTCGCCGACGGTCGGGATGAAGACCATGAAGAAGGTCGCGAGCGCGCCGGGCGCGCTGAGCGGGACGGTGACCCGCCAGAAGCGCGCCCAGGGCCCAGCGCCGAGGTCCGCCGCCGCCTCCAGGTGACTCCGATCGATGCGCTGCATGGCGGCGTAGATGGGCAGTGCGGCGAACGGGATCCAGACGTAGACGAGGGTGATGATCACCGCCGGCCGGCTGTAGAGAAGCAGCTGGATCGGCTCATCGGTGATGCCAAGGCCTGCCAGGGCCGAGTTGATGCCGCCTTCCGGTCCGAGCATCAGCTTCCAGGCCATCACCCGCAGCAGGTAGCTCACCGCAAACGGGATCAGCAGAAGGGTCAGGTAGAGCGGCGCGCGTGGCCCTGCCCGGAACGTCAGGAAGTAGGCGACGGGATAGGCGAGCACGGTCGCGAGTCCGGCGATGCCGACTGCCATGAGGGCCGATACACCCAGGAGCCGCATGAATGCCGGGGTCCCGATGACATCCTGGTAGTGCTCGCCCGAAGGCACCCATGGATCCGACGGCCCGACCGCGCCGGATCCCGCCCTCAGACTGAAGGCCGCGATCATGGCCAGCGGCACCACGAAGAAGAGCGCCAGCCACACCAGTGGCGGCCCGGCGAGGAACGGCAGCGTTCCCCGTCGACCCAGCATCGGCGACTGCCCCGCGTGCGGGTTCGATCTGACGCGTTACTCGGCCTGCACGCGCTCCCACATCGCGGTCCACGCCTCTCGCTGCTCCTCGGTGACGAGTGGCGTGAAGTTGGTCGACTCCAGGATGTCCGGATCATTGATCCCGAACGCCTCGATCAGGATCGGATCCTCGATGGCCGCCATCACGTCGCCGTTGGCGCAACCGTAGTAGAACAGGCTCACGGCATTGCCGCAGGTGAGCTCGGCCAGCTTCATGTCCAGGAACTCGTGTGCCAGCTCGGGGCTGTCGCTGTCGGCGCTGATGCCGTACAGGCCCACCCACGAGTTGCGACCTTCCTCCGGGTTCGCGTAGGCGACGGGATCGCCGGCAGCCAGTGCCGTCGCGTAGCAGCCCTGCCATGCGTAGGCCACCCACACGGTGCCGTCCTGCACGGCGGGGCACAGGTCGACGTACTCGCCCGTCCAGTAGAACGCGTTCAGCGGCTTCTGCTCGATCCAGTCGGCCTCGACCTGGGCAAGCTGGTCATCGGTCAGGTTGGTCTCGTCCCAGCCGTTGATGTACGACGACACGGTGACAGCTCCGGGGCCGTCGTTCCACATCGAGACGTGGCCCGCGTACTCCTCGTTGAAGAGCGCATCCCAGCTGGTGACCTCGTCCACCTCGTCGGTGTTGTAGAGGATGGAGGTGAAGCCCCAGTCCCACGGGACGAAGTACTGCGTCCCGTCGATCTGGCCGAGCTCCTGGTATTCGACGGGGACCTTGTCCCAGTTCGTGAGCTTGCTGGTGTCGATCTCCTGCACCAGCCCCTCGTCCACGTAGAACTGCTGCCAGCCGGTGTAGAAGTGGAAGGTGTCCGCCTGGCTGCCGCCCTGCATGAGCGCAAGGATGTTGGCGTCGGTGTCGCCGAACTCGAAGGCGACGTCGGTGTCCGGATTGGCCGATGCAAAGTCGGTCCAGAAGTCTTCCGCCTCGTACCCGCTCCATTCGAGGACCAGGAGCTCGTCGGGCTCGGCGGCGGCGCTCGGCGCGGGGGCCTCGGAGCTGCCTTCGGAGGCCGGAGCCGATGGGTCGGGCGACGCGCCGGCCTGGGTGCCGCATGCCGCAAGCAGCAGACCGATGGAGATCAGCACCGCTGGAATCCGCGGTCGATACAGGGTTCGCATGCTCGGTCGGCCCTCCTGCTGCGCCCCACCTCCGGGCGCATACCCCCTTAAGTCTCGCTCAAGGCCGGATCGTAGTCCGAAGTGCCCAAACGGTCAATATTCTGAAGCGACGCTTCAGAACCTCTTGGTCGATTCAATGGCCGATCCGATACCCGAGCAAGCGCGGAAGCCTGGCAACCGATCGGACCATCAAGCTCGGCCGGCGGCTCTGGTCCTCGGCCTCGTCCTTGCGCACCAGCGCTTCGCGGATCATCCTCGCGCCCACGTACCGGAACGGCTCAGGGGGAAAGCGACGCGCTCGTGCCCCCACGATCGGCAGACGGGCAATCGGATCGCTGCCGCCGTCCACGATGGCCGCCAGGATCCGCCCGGTCAGTCTCGACGGGCCGACGCCGTTGCCCGAGTAGCCGTGAGCGAAGTGGACACGACCGCCGTGGAGTGAGCCGATCGCCGGCAGCCGGTCGGACGAGATGTCGATCGGTCCCCCCCAGGCATCCACCAGCCGCACGTCGGCAAGCATCGGAAAGAGGTGCCGGAGGCCCGCGGCCGCCCGTGACACCGCGCCTCGGTCGTCGGTGAATCTGCGGCCGATCGCACCCCCATACCCTGCGGCACCCACGCCCGCCCCGAAGGCGATCCGCCCATCTCGCGTCGTGCGGAAGTAATGGATCGTGAAGCGCGAGTCGGTGACCGCCTCGCCGCCCGTCCAGCGCAGCTCCTCCAGGCGGTCGGGGATCGGCTCGGTGAGCACGATGTAGCTGCCCCACGTCATCAGTCGCGTCCGGAAGCCGGGCCAGCCGGCGGCCCACGCGTTCATCCCCAGCACGACCTGGGTGGCGCGAACCTCCCCTCCGCCATCGGTCTCGAGCCTGACCGGGTCGCCGGCCTCCAGGCGCTGAACCCGGGTTCCCTCGTGAATGATGACGCCGCGCTCCAGCAGCACGCGGCGCAGGCCGCGCGCCAGGAGCGCCGGCTGCACGGTGGCCCCGCCTGGCATCAGGACGCCACTCCGAAAGCGCGGCGAGGCGCATCGGGCCTGGACTTCGGCTTCGGTCACTGGTTGGTAGGCATCCTCTGCCCCAAGCTCGCGGCACACGGCCACCGCTCGATCCCAGTCGCCATCCTGTGCCGGGGACGCGCTGGCCTGGAGGTAGCCGGCCTGCACGAAGCACGCATCAACCCCGTGTCGGGCGCAGAACGCACCGATCTGGCTCACGGCTGCCTCGGAGGCGCGTGCCATCTCGAGCGCACGGTCGGGACCGTGGAGGTCGACGAGCAGGGGCAGCTGGTCCCACCAGGCGTGGACGAAGCCGCCGTTGCGGCCGCTGGGTCCGCCCCCGCAGATATCCTGCTCGAGCAGGACGATCCGGACGCCAGGCGCGCGCTCGGTGAGATCGTAGGCGGTCCACATGCCCGTGTAGCCGCCTCCCACGATGGCAACGTCGCACTCGACCGCGCCCCGCAGCGGGGCGGCAGCCATCGGCTCGCCCTCGGCTCCGAGCGCTTCGCGCAGCCACCAGCTTCGTCTGGCCCCCGGCGCGGGCAGACGCGCGGCATCGGTGTGTCTGGTCATGCGATCCTGAAGCGTAACTACAGTTCCGCCTGATGCTATCGGCACGGCAGCGACAGGGTCAAGAGAATGTCTGAAGCGAGCCTTTAGAATGGCGCCCATGACAGAGCAGGAGCCGATGATCGGCGCCAGCCTCCGAAGCGTCCGACGGCGCCGGGAGCTGACGCTGCGCCAGGTGGCAGAGTCCGCCGGGGTCACCGAGAGCTTCCTGTCCCAGGTCGAGCGGGACATCGCCAGCCCGTCGATCGCCACCCTGCGCCGGATCGCGGTGGCGCTCGGGACTTCGATCGGCGTCATCCTGGACGAGGCCGGGCCGCATGGCCAGCTCGTGCGCGCCGGGGATCGCCGGGTCGTGAACTACCCGGGCCTCGCCGCGCGGGACGAATTCCTGACCGACGGCAGCGATGGGCGTCTGCAGGTCATCCTCTCCGTCGTCGAGCCCGGCGGCGGAACCGGCCCGGAGGCCTACACCCACGAATCCGATGAAGAGTGCCTCATCGTGCTCGAGGGGTCGCTCGACCTGTGGGTCGGCTCCGAGCAGCATCGGCTCGAAGCCGGCGATGCCATCCGCTACTCGAGCCGGGTCCCGCACCGCAACCAGAACCCGGGTCCGACGACCGCTCGCATCCTGTTCGTGATCACCCCACCCAGCTTCTGATCCGAGTACGATCGGGTCCATGCGGAGCATTGATCGCTCGCCGGTCATCGTGGACGGGCTGCGCACGCCCTTCGGCCGCTACGGCGGGGCGCTGAAGGACGTGCGGCCGGACGACATGGCGGCGCATGTCATCCGTGCTCTCGTCGATCGAACGGGGATCGATCGGGGGCTGATCGACGACGTGATCATGGGAGCGGCGAACCAGGCGGGCGAGGACAACCGCAACGTGGGGCGGATGGCGGCGCTGCTGGCCGGTCTGCCGATCGAGGTGGCGGGCCAGACGGTCAACCGGCTCTGCGGCTCCGGCCTCCAGGCGGTGGTCGGCGCGGCACACGCGATTGCCTACGGCGACGGGGAGGTCATCGTGGCAGGCGGCGTCGAGTCCATGACCCGCGCACCGTTCGTGACCGCCAAGCCATCGGCCGCCTTTCCGCGCGGTGAGCAGACGATGTTCGACACCACCCTCGGCTGGCGATTCACGAACCCCCGCCTGGCCGATGCGTACTACCCGTACTCGATGGGCGAGACCGCCGAGAACGTGGTCGAGCAGTGCGACGTCCGCCGGGAGGACCAGGATGCCTTCGCCCTCGCCTCGCAGCATCGCTGGAAGGCCGCCCACGATGGCGGCCGCTTCGCCGATGAGATCGTCCCGATCGAGGTCCCCGACGGGAAGGCGACCCGCATGGTCGACACCGACGAGCACCCCCGACCCGACGCCACCCTCGAGTCGCTCGCCAGGCTGAAGCCTGCCTTCAAGCGCGACGCCTCGGGTTCGGTCACGGCCGGGAACTCATCCGGGATCAACGACGGTGCGGCCGCGCTGCTCGTGATGAGCGAGGCTCGTGCCCGCGAGCTCGGCCTGAAGCCGATGGCGCGCATGGTCGCCTCCGCGGTTGCCGGCGTCGATCCGGCGACGATGGGTCTTGGACCGATCCCGGCCTCCCGGCGTGCCCTCGAGCGCGCGGGCATCGGCGTCGACGATCTGGACCTCGTCGAGCTCAACGAGGCATTCGCCGCGCAGGCCGTGCCCGTCATTCGCGAGCTCGGGCTCGACCCGGAGAGGACGAACGTCAACGGCGGGGCGATCGCCATCGGCCATCCATTGGGTGCCTCTGGGGCCCGCTTGACGGCGACGCTGCTCCACGAGATGCGTCGGCGCGGCGCCCGATACGGGCTGGCCACCATGTGCATCGGCGTCGGCCAGGGGATCGCCGCGGTCTTCGAAGCGACCGAATGAGGGACACGCGGCGCTGGATCGGCGTCATCGGCTGACGCGACGGATGTCGGACGTCCGGCTCATCTTCTCGATCCAGGCGATTCGCGCCGCGCTCTACGGGTTCGGCAGCATCCTCATCGGCGCCTCGCTCGCGGCGGGTGGGCTCGACGAGCTGGCGGTCGGCATCGTCTTCACCGCGATGCTGCTGGGAATGGCCATCGCGTCCCTGGCCGTCGGGCGATGGGGCGAGCGGCTCGGTCGCCGCCGAACGTACGGCGGGCTCCTGCTGCTCATGGGCGCGTCGGGGGCCGTGTTCGCGCTGACGGGGTCGGTGCCGTTCCTGGTGCTCGCCGCGCTGACCGGCACGATGTCGACCGACCCCAACGAGTCGGGACCCATCACCACGGTCGAGCAGGCGATGCTCGCCTCGCAGCCTTCGGCCGAGCGCAGCCGGGTCTATGGCCGCTACAACGCCGTCGCCTACCTGGCCGGCGCCGCCGGCGCCCTGGCCGCGGGTGGCCCGACCGCGCTGCGTGGCGTGCTGCCAGGCCTGCCGCCGGACCAGCGCTGGCTGCTCCTCGTCCCGCTCGGCGCGGTCGCGTGCACGATCCTGGCGATCCGGCTCAGCCGACGCGTCGAGGTCGATGACGCCCCGTCCGACGGAGCGCGCGGACTCCAACGTTCGCGCGGCATCGTGCAGCGGCTCGCGGCGCTCTTCGCGCTCGATGCGTTTGCCGGCGGCTTCATCGTCCAGACCTTCATCGTGTTCTGGTTCGGCCGTCGCTTCGGCACCGATGCCGACCTGATGGGCCTTGTCTTCTTCGGTGTCGGCGTGCTGCAGGCGGGATCATCGATCGCGGCCGGATGGCTGGGCGAACGCATCGGCCTGCTCAACACGATGGTCTTCAGCCACCTGCCGTCGAACGTGCTGCTGGCCCTCATCCCGTTCGCGCCGTCGTTGCTCGCCGCGGTACTGCTCCTGCTCGCGCGCTCCGCGCTGTCGCAGATGGACGTCCCGGCGCGACAGGCGTACGTCGCGGCCCTCGTCGATCCGGCCGAACGAACTGCCGCCGCCGGCTACACGAACGCGGCGCGGCACATCGTCCGCCCGGCCGGCCCCACGCTCGCATCCGCCGCCATGTCGCTCGGCGTGGGCCTGCCGTTCCTCGTTGCCGGTGGCCTCAAGGTGGTCTACGACCTGGCGCTGTACGTCACGTTCCGGCGGGTGCGGCTTCCGGAAGACGATCCTGCTCCCACGCCTGGCGGGTGAGGGCACGATCAGTCTCGAGAACGACCTCCGTCGGTCCTACGACAGCTTGAGGTTCGGCAGCACCTTGGAGCCGAAGGTCGAGATGAACGCCGCCTGGTCGCGCCCGACGTTGTGCAGGTAGATCTCGTCGAAGCCCATGTCGACGAACTTCTGGATCTGGGCGGTGTGCGCATCGAGATCGGGGCTGATGAGCATGCGGTCCGTGAAGTTCTCGATCCGTACCAGCTTGGCGATGTTGGCGAAGTCCTCGGGGTTCTTGATGTCCTGCTTGGGGAACGGCATGCCGCCGTTCGGCCACTCCGTGATGGCGTTGCGCTCCGCTTCCTCCTGCGTGGGCGCCCAGGACACGTGGATCTGGAGCTGGGTGCGCATGGCCGATGCGTCCTTGCCGGCCTCGCGCGCGCCCTCGCGGAACTTGTCCCACAGCATGGCGATCTTCTCGTCGGCGGCGCCGACGGTGATGATGCCGTCCGCGAATTTCCCAGTCTTCCTGGCGTTCACCGGGCCGGCGGTGGCGACGTAGATGGGCACCGGCTGCTCGGGCCGGGTGTAGAGCCTGGCCGACTCGAGGGTGAAGTACTCGCCGTCGTGCTTGACCACCTTGCCGGTGAACAGCTTGCCGATGATCTCGATGCTCTCGAACATCATGCGGCTGCGCTCGCCGATCTCCGGCCACTCGCCGCCGATGACGTGCTCGTTGAGCGCCTCGCCGGCACCCAGCCCCAGCCAGAAGCGGCCCGGATACATGGCCCCCAGCGTCGCCGCCGCGTGGGCGATGACGGCGGGGTGGTAGCGGAACCCGGGGCACGTCACCGCCGTGCCGAACGGCAGGCTCGTGCGCTGGCCGAGCGCGCCCATGAAGCTCCACGCGAAGGCGCTCTGGCCCTGCTGCGGAGTCCACGGGTGGAAGTGCTCGCTGACCTGGAAACCGGCCTCGAAGCCGGCATGCTCCGCCTGTTCGGCCCAGTCGAGCAGGTCGGTGGGGTGGAACTGCTCGAGCATGGCCGCGTATCCGATCTTCGTCATGCCACGTAGCGTACCCCGTCGTCAGGAGGATCGGCGGCGGCCACGGGAGCCTGGGAAGGGCAACGCCACCAGTCCCTACGCTCCCTCCTCCCCGTCCGCGCCGCGGTCGTGCCAGCCACCACGGCCAGGCCCGAATCGGTGGCCGAAGCCACGCAGCTCTCCGCCGTCGTCGAGCCACGCGGTGAGCCGCTCGATGGTCGCATCGGCCCGTTCCTGGTCGAGCCCCTCCCCGACGGCAGCGTCAAGGTCGGCCTCGACCGCGGACAGGATGGCAGCCTTGACGTCGTCGTAGGAGATGCCCTCCTCGTCGGCGATCGCCTCGAGGGACGCTGCCTCTCGGAGCTGCGGGATCAGCTCCGAGCTCTCGATGCCCAGCGCATCGGCCGCGGCCTCGAACACGTCGCCGCCCAGGAAGCCGCGGGCCAGTCCGCGCTCGAGCCCGTGCCCGAAGCCGCGGGCGAACCCGTGTCCGAACCACACACAGCCCGAGCCGTCGGCCTGCTCGATGCGCTCGCGCATCGCCGTGGCACGTTCCTCGGAGAGGTCGCCCGCCTCGGCTGCCGCATCGATCGCGGCCACGGCCGCCGATTGACCGGCCGAGACGAGGACGTCACGCGTGACATCCAGCTCTGCGGACAGCGCGTCCATGAAGACGTCGCAGTACTCGCCGGCTGTACCGGTCGCATCGGCGCTGGTGGACGCACCAGTCGCAAGGGCGGACCCGATCAGGGTGCCGCCCACCAGGGCAGAGATGACGAGTGCCCCGGCGAAGCCGAGGGTCTTGGTGAGTCGCATGGTGGTCCTCGTGGTGATTCGGAGTTCGACGACGCCAGCATCCGCGAGGCCGATGAAGATCGCGCCAAGATCGGCGGTCGGCGTCTTCACATCGTCTGAATCGGTCGGCGTCTAGGATGCGGGCCATGAACGCGCGCATCCTGGTGGTCGAGGACGAGCCGCAGCTGCGCGGTCTCATCCGTCTCTACCTGGAGCGAGACGGCCACCACGTGACCGATGCGGGCGATGGCGCAGCTGCCCTCGCCGCGTTCGACGCCGATGGCGCAGATCTCGTGATCCTGGACCTCATGCTGCCCGGCATGCAGGGCGAGACGGTCCTGGAGGCGCTGCGCGACGCAGGCGATGTCCCGGTCCTGATCACGTCGGCCAAGCGCAGCGACGCGGAGCGGATCTCCGGCCTCCGCGCGGGAGCCGATGACTACCTCGCCAAGCCATTCAACCCGCACGAGCTGACGGCACGCGTCGCTGCCATCCTGCGCCGCACGCGCGCCGGCAACGTGGGCGGGCCGCCGCCGATCCTGAGCCTGGACGCCGGACGGCTCGTGCTGGACCCGGGGTCGCGGCGTTACACGCTGGCCGACGGGCGGTCGGGGCGTCTCACGCCCGGTGAGTCGGCCCTGCTGACCGCCCTGGCGGCGCATCCGGGTGCGGTGCTGAGCCGGCAGCAGCTGCTCGACGTGGTGGCTCGTCGGCCGGACGAGGTCTACGAGCGCGTCGTCGACGTCCATGTCGCGAACCTGCGTCGCAAGCTCGACGATGACTCCGGCGCGCCGTGGCTGATCGAGACCGTGCCGGCCACCGGATATCGCCTGGCGGCGACGCCGGATCCCACGCCATGATGGTGGGTCGGCCGCTCGCGGTGCGGCTGGCGGCGCTCCTGGCGGGGGTGGTGGCCGTGGTGCTCATCCTTGCCGGGATCGTTGTGAACCAGGCGGCCTCGCGCTCCCTCGACGAGACCCTGAGCGGGCGGGACCAGCAGCGGCTCGGGCTGGCCGTCACCTTCATCGAGGAGGCACTCGTGCGCGGAGTCGATGGCCGCGGCCTCGACATGCTGGTCCGCCGCATCGCCGCCGAGAGCGGTGGCACGGTCCGGGTGCGAGCCGCGGACGGCGCGGTGCTGGCAGCAGAGGGGCGGCCGCACCGCGGCGCGCCGACCGAGAGACTCTCCACCGACCTCTCGGCCGATGCCGGCGGCGGGACCCTCGAGATCACCGTTCCGACGGTGCGTGGCGGGTTCATCGCCGCGTTCAACACAGCGCTGGTGCTGACCGGGATCGTGACGGTCGCCGCGCTTCTCCTGGCCGCGACCGTCCTCGCCAGCCGGCTGACCCGTCCCCTTCGTGCGGTCGCGACCGCAGCGCGTGACCTCGGGGACGG
>JBQTHZ010000046.1:0-2587 GCA_052388515.1 Chloroflexota bacterium
GTGCTTCGGTCCGCGCGACGCGTTCGCACCGACCGATCCGTTTGAGCGCCCCGCGCTCTCCTATCAGCGATTATATCGTTACTGATATTTGGCTGAACGAGGACGAACCTTGCCCGACCGAACCATCCTGTTTCGGGCGCCGCATTCCGCTAATGAGCGATTATATCGTTACTGATATATTGGCTGAACGAGGACGAACCTCGCCCGACCCCGCCGGTGCCGACGTGCGCAACGTCGCTGGTAGCTACACCTGGTCGCGCAGGACGCGCCGCTGCATCGCGTGGCGCCAGACGAAGGTGAGCCGCATGATCAGCCCCGCGATCCAGTCAACGGTCGCGCCGACCACCCCGCCGGGTCCGACATGAAAATCGATCCGATCCTCGATCCAGGTACCTCGACTTGCCGGCGTGAAGGTGTGCGAGTGGTGAAAGCGCGCCATCGGCCCGGAGAGGGTCTCGTCCACGAATCGCTCGCCCTCGATGCGCTCGAGCAGGCGTACGGTCCATCGACGCTGAAAGGGCCCGAGGCCGTAGCGGAACTCGAAGACGGAGCCCGGCTGCGGAGGCGCCGGTTCGACTCGCAGCAGGTCGATGCGCACTGGCGGCGGCATGAGGCGACCCAGGTTGGCCGGATCGTCGAAGAAGGCGAACACCTCCGGGAGCGGCGCCGCGACCCAGGAACGCGCATGGATGATCGGCATGGAGCGGATCAGATGCCGAACGGGTTCATCGGTTTGGGGGAGGTCCCCTGCAGGATCGCCTTCGTCTCGGTGTAGAGGTCGAGCGCCTCGAGCGACTGCTCACGGCCGTAGCCGGACTCCTTGAAGCCGCCGAATGGGACGCCGGGGAAGGCGACGAACGGCGTGTTGATGCCGACGGCGCCGGAACGAATCCGCTGCGCGACCCGGTGACCGCGTGCGCTGTCGGCGGTCCAGACCGTGGCCGCCAGGCCGTAACGGACGTCGTTGGCGAAGGCGATCGCCTCCTTCTCGTCGCTGAACCGGCTGAGCGTCACGACGGGCCCGAACACCTCTTCCTGCGCGATCCGCGCGTCGTTCGACACGCCGCCGATGACCGTCGGCGCCACGAAGGCATCCGCGTCGAGCCCATCGGGCAGCGAGACATCGCCACCGGCCAGCATCTCTCCGCCATCCTCGAGGCCGATGTCCACGAAGCCTCGGACCTTGTCGGCATGCTTGCGGCTGATCATCGAGCCGACCTTCGTGCCGCTGTCCAGCGGATCGCCGACCGTCAGGGCCCCCGCACCGGAGGCAAAGGCCGATGCGAACGCCTCGTACACCTCGTCCTGGACCAGGATCCGGGAGCGCGCCTCGCACGACTGGCCGGCCGAGTAGTAGATGGCCCACAGCGAACCGATGACGGCGGCATCGAGGTCGGCATCGGCGAAGACGATGTTGGGCGACTTGCCGCCGAGCTCCAGTGACACGCGCTTCAGCGTCTTCGCGGCGGCCGCGGCGATCCGGCGGCCGGTATCGGTCTCGCCGGTGAAGGCGATCTTGTCGATGCCGGGGTGGGCCGCCATCGCCTCCCCCACCTCGTGACCGGGGCCGGGCACGACGTTGAGGACGCCGGCCGGGATGCCGGCCTCGAGCGCCAGCTCGCCGAGGCGGATGGCGGACAGCGGGGTCGCGGATGCCGGCTTCAGGACCAGCGTGTTGCCGGTCGCCAGCGCCGGCGCAGCCTTCCAGGCGGCCATCATGAGCGGGTAATTCCACGGGATTATGGCGCCGACCACGCCGACGGGCTCGCGGAGCGTGTAGGACACGACAGCCGGATTCACGACGTGCGAACGGCCGTAGAGATGCTGCGCCGTCCCGGCGAAGAACTCGAGGGTCGAGACCGCCACCTTGATCTCGGCGGCGCACTGCCACTTCGCCTTTCCGTTGTTGCGGGACTCGAGCTCGGCCAGCTCATCGGTCTGCTCGTCCAGCAGCTGCGCGAGCCGGTTGAGCATGCGCGCGCGCTTCGCGGGCGCCGTCTTTGCCCATGCGCCATCGAACGCGCCGCGGGCCGCGGTCACCGCCGCATCGACGTCATCGGTGCCTGCCTGGGCGACCGTGGCGAGCTCGCCGCCGTGCGCAGGATCGAAGGTGGCGAAGGTGGCGCCGGCGGCTGCGTCGCGCAGCTCGCCGTCGATGAGGAGCTTGGTCGGGACGTCAATCATCGACAGATGGTAGTCGGCTGGCCGCCTATCGACCGATGCTGCCGTCGAGCAGGACGCGGTCACCGACCGGGGCGGCAAGGTCGACCTCCGTGACGACCATGCGCGGCTCGTCCGGGCAGGCGCCCGCACTCGGGTCGTCGTTCACCGCGCCGATGAGGGTGATCGAGACGGCATCGGCGGATTCGAGGAGCTCGACGCGTTGCAGGATGTGGCAGTCGGGACCGGCCGGCAGCGTGAAGCCCAGCCGAACACGGCGATTCGCGATTCCCTCGATGCACGCGATCTCGAGCGTGTCGGCCCCCACCCCGATGCCGGTGGCGGCCACGGTGGTGGCGTCGAGCCAATCGGCATTGCAGCCACGACGCTCCTCGCCGGACGGCGATGCACAGGCACCGAGGACGAG
>JBQTHZ010000047.1:0-16745 GCA_052388515.1 Chloroflexota bacterium
GCATTCCTCGAGCGCGCCATGCGCGCCTGGCGCCGCGACCCCGAGGCGGAGGCGTTGCAGGTGGCGCGAGTGCCGCGCAACGCGCCGGAGTCGTGGCTCACGCGCTCCCAGGCCGAGGAGCAGCTGATGGACATGGCGAGCCAGTGCGGCCGCTGGGTGACCGACGGCACCGCCGAGCTGCGCGGCAACGGGATGTTCGTGCGGCGTGCGGCCCTCGAGGCGGCCGGTGGCTGGAGCGAGGTTGCCCTCACCGAGGACCTCGAGCTCTCGACGCGGCTTTCCGCGTACGGGCGGCATGTGACGCTGGCGCCCGAGGCAGAGGTCAGGGAGGAGGCCGTCGAGACGCTGGGCGCCCTGTGGGTGCAGCGGCTGCGCTGGGCGGAGGGCAGCCTGCGTCGCCTGCTCGAGCACGGGCCCGGACTGCTGGCCGGGTCCCAGCCGATGAGCCGCAAGGCCGACTTCCTGGCATTCACCGGCGAATTCCTCATTCCGCCGCTGTTCGTGGCGGCCATCGTCGCCTCCCTGGTCACGATTCCGCTGCCGAGGCCGGTGGACTGGACGGTGCCGGCCTCGCTCTTCCTGGGCTATGGGCTGGGCGTCTTCCTGCTGGCGCTGGGTGGGTTGTCCGCGGTCGGCGTCCGGGGCCTGACGCTGCTCGGCCGAGCGACGCGTGGTGCGCTCTTCCTCTCGCACTGGCTCGTCGTGGTCCCGGTCGCCCTCGTGCGCATCGCGCTGGGTTCAGAGCCCGGTGGCTTCGTCCAGACCCCCCGCGCGCCTCGCCGATCAGACCCATGAGCGACCCTCGGCTCGACGTCGTCATTCGCGGATCGGTCGTCATGGCCGCGCGCCCCGACGGGCTGGAGGTCGCCGAAGCGATCTCCATCGCGGACGGCAGGGTGGTCGCGGTCGGTCATCGTGACGAGGTGGCTGTCACCACCCGGACGCGCCTGATCGACGTGGGGGATGCAGCCGTCCTGCCTGGCCTCCACGACTTCCACGTCCACCTCGTCGGCCTGGCGCGCACGCGACGCGCGATCACCCTTGACGATGCCGCCGACGGGGCGGACATCGCAGCCCGCATCGCCGCGGCAGCGGCGGTCCTGGCGCCGGATGCCTGGATCACCGGTCGCGGCTGGAACGAGGCTCAGCTGGTCGGCGGCGTGAGCCTGTTGGAGGCCGCCGCCGGCGGGAGGCCGGCATTCCTCACGAGCCACGACGGCCATTCGGCGTGGGCATCCTCGGCGGCCCGCCGTCGGGCCGGCGTGACCAGTAAGGCGGTGGATCCAGACGGTGGGCGCATCGAGCGTGACGACCACGGTGAGCCGACCGGCGTCCTGCGCGAACGGGCGATCGACATGGTCTCACCGCTCGTGACGCGCCTCCAGGGCGACAGCCTGCGGCCACCGCTCGACGAGACGCTCCGCGAGCTCGCCACGCTGGGCATCACGGGCGCCAGCGAGGCGGGGGACTACACGGACTGGAACGGCATCGGGGCCGATGCGGACCTCGGCGACTCCTACTCCTCGCTGACCGACCTTGCCGACCTGGTCGACGGACGGCTGCGGATGACGCTCGGCATTCCAGCCGACGGGATCGCAGCGGCGGCCGCGCGCAGGCTGCGAACCGGCGCCGCGCTGGAGGACCGGGAGACGATGCGCTTCGGCTGGGCCAAGCACTACACCGACGGCACGCTCGGTTCGGGCACCGCAGCCCTCTTCGGGCCCGATGAGGACGAGGTTGGCATCATGCGCCTCACACCTGACCGGCTCGACGCCGACTTCGCTCGCGCGCGAGCCGCCGGAATCGGGCTCGCGCTGCACGCCATCGGCGACCGCGCCGTCGCAGCGGCGCTGGATGCCGTCGCCCGCGCCGGGCCGCGACGCGCCGGCGTCCCGCGCGACCGGGTCGAGCACGTCCAGCTGCTGCGCCCGTCAGATGCCGCCCGGTTCTCGGAGCTCGGAGTCATCGCAAGCGTTCAGCCGATCCACGCCGCGGCCGATCGTGACCTGGTCGAGGCCGCCTGGGCCGCGCGCTCAGACGACGCCTACGCCTGGCGATCGCTGGCCTCGGCCGGCTCGTTGCTCGCGGCCGGCTCGGATGCGCCAGTCGAATCCGTCAACCCGTGGCTCGGTATCTTCGCGGCACTCCACCGCCGCTTCCCGGACGATGCGCGAGGGGACTGGCGACGCGACCAGGCGCTCACCGTCAGCGAGGCGCTGTCGGCCTACACGCTCGGACCGGCGCAGGCAATCGGAGCAGCCGATGAAGGTCATCTCCGCATCGGCGCGCGTGCCGACCTGGCGATCCTGTCGGTCAGCCTCGAGGAGCTCCTGCGAGCCGATGAGACACTGGCGCAGGTTCGATCGGACATGACCATCGTCGATGGTCGCGAGATCCATCGGTCCTGATCGAACCGTTGTCGCGACGCACCGAATGGGGCTAGGATGCTCGTCAGACGAGCAAGGCTGCATTCGGAGTCTCACCGATGAACGAACGGGACGAGCATCGCTCCTTTGAAATCGGCGGCGATCCGGGCGTGCCGGTCGGGCCGGGCGCGCAAACGAGCTTCGACCCCAGCCGGCTGGACTTCGGTCACCACGCCGGACGAACCATCCACGAGCTGGCCGAGGCCGACCCGGACTACCTCCGCTGGCTGGCGCGCCACCCATCGGGCGTCCGTTACCGCGTCGAGATCGCGCGCGTCCTGGCGTCCGCGGTGCCGCACGCCAGTGATTGGGAGCGCTGAGCCGCTCGGTCGCTCGCAGCCCTGAGTTGCAGACCCGTCGACACGACGGCCTGATGCCGCATCTCCCTCGGCCGCGAACGGCTGATCTCGTCGCGGGCGCCTCGGTCGCGCTGGTACTGGTCCCGCAGTCGCTCGCCTACGCATCGGTGGCAGGCCTGCCGCCCGAACGGGGATTGCTGGCAGCGCTCCTTCCGCCAGTGGTCGGCGGCGTGCTGGGTTCGTCCCGCTACCTGCACACGGGACCGACGGCGATGACCGCGCTGCTCACCTTCGGCGCGCTGTCGACCGTCGCGGTGCCGGGCTCCGACGCCTACATCGGGCTGGCCATTGCGCTGGCGCTCATCGTCGGGGTGGTCCGTGTTGGCATCGGCCTGCTGCGCTGGGGCGGCATCGTGTACCTCATGTCACAGACGGTCGTCATCGGCTTTGCCAGCGCGGCTTCGCTTCTGATCATCGGCTCGCAGATCGCTCCTGCGTTGGGAACCACGACCAGGCACCCCAACCCGCTCCTCGGGGCTGCCATCGCCCTCGCCGATCCGACCACATGGAATCCGGGCAGCGTCGCCATCGCGCTGGCGGCCGGAGCGATGGTGCTCACCGCACGGCTCATCCATCCCTTGATTCCCGGCGCGCTGATCGCGGTGGCGGCACTGACGGTCGTGAGCGTGGCCGTCGGGTTCGGTGGCGCCGTGCTCGGCGCGATCAGCGCGCCGCTGCCGCTGGCGAACGTCACGCTGCCATTCGAGTCCACGCCGGGTCTCCTGCTCCCGGCCTTCGTCATCGCCGTTGTCGGCTTCGCGGAGCCGGCCGCCATCGCGCGCCGCTATGCGACGCTGGACCGCGAGGCGTGGGATCCCGACCGCGAGTTCGTGGGGCAGGGTGCTGCCAACCTCGCGGCGGCAGTTTCGGGCTCGTTCCCCGTCGGCGGTTCGTTCGGACGGACGGCCCTCGCGCGCCTTGCCGGCGCCCGCACGCGCTGGACCTTCGTCGCGACCAGCGCTGCAGTCGCGGTCGCGCTGGTCCTGCTGCCGCTCCTGGCCGCCCTGCCCGTGGCGGTGCTGGCGGCGATCGTGATCGCGGCCATCGCGCTCGACGTCGATCTCCGCTCATTCCGCTTCTACTGGAAGGTCGCCCGCCTCCAGTTCGGCGTCGCGGCCTTCACCTTCCTCGCCACCATCGTCACGGCGCCTCACATCGAGCGCGGCATCCTGCTCGGCGTCGCGGCGGCGGTGGCGGCGCACCTGTGGCGCGAGAACCGCGTCCACGCCGGCGCAGCGATGGCCGGCTCCACGCTTCACCTGCGGCCGCGAGGGGTCCTCTATTTCGGCTCGGCGCATCGGCTGGAGCAGGCCTTCGTCAGGCAGCTCAGCCTGCACCGCGAGGCGGAGCACCTGGTGGTGCACCTGGACGGGCTGGGACGCGTCGACGTGACCGGCGCAATCGCGCTCGGGAGGCTGCTCGATGATGCGATCGAGGCGGGACTCTCGGTGGAGATCCTCGACGTGCCGATCCAGGCTCGACGGATCGTCGACCGCGTCCTTGGCCGGCACCTACCGACCACCCCGACGCCGAACGACTGAGCCTGTTGCAGGACCTTCGAGCCGGCGTGAGTCGGCAACGGCCCCAAACATCACGTGATGGGCAGCCGGAGCCCTCGATCATCGACCGCACCGGAGAGGATGTCGGCCATGATCTCCACGCCGTCCACCAGGCGCGGCCCGGGGCGCGAGACGTAGGCGGATCCATCCAGTGCCCAGATCTCGCCATCCGCCCAGGCGCGCATCGATTGCAGCGCCGTCGGCGGATCGAATGCCGCCCATTCGGCGCGCGTCCGTGCCAGGTCGAAGCCGCACAGGCCGAGGATCACGACATCCGGATCCGCCTCGGCCAGTGCCTCCCAGCTCGATTCGACCGACCGCGCACCGGTGGTACCGAACACGGAGCGGGCGCCGGCCGCCGTGAGCTGGTCGGGCACCCAGTGGCCCGGCGCGAACAGGGGATCCAGCCACTCCACGAGTGCCGCTCTCTGTGTCACGGTCGTCCGCTGGACAGAACTGAGCCGATGCCTGAGGCGGCCCAGCAGCTCGTGGCCGGCCTCCTCCGCGTTGCACAGCCGTGCCACCAGCTCGATGCTGGCAAAGACCTCTTCCAGCCGATGCGGCTCGAGCGATACCACCAGCGGTTCGTCCTCGCCGCCGCCCGTCAGCCGCGCCGCCTCCATGACGGCCGGATACGCGACTGCGCACACGCTGCACAGCTCCTGCGTGAGGACGAGGTCGGGCTCCAGCGCCGCGAGCTCCGGGGCGTCGAGCCGATAGAGCCCGTGGCCGTCGCTGAGCGCTTCCCGAACCGCCGCATCGATCTCCCGGGACGTGCCGCCTGCGGTCGTCAGGTCGCCGGTGAGACGCGGCAGGTGCCCGATTCCGGATGGGTAATCGCACTCGTGGGTGATGCCGACGAGCCGATCGGTGAGGCCGAGGGCCGCGACGATCTCGGTCGCCGATGGCAGGAGAGAGACGATGCGCCGCGCGCGCCGCCCCTGCCGGGGCGGGCGGGACAGCCTGGCAACCGGATGGTCGGCCGCGCCACCGATTCGCGTCGTGCTCGGGATCACGAAGTCCGTCCTCGAACAGCGCACACGAGGGGCAGGCCGATGAGCGCCAGACCCATCACCACTGACCGATGCTCAGCGGGACGGGCACCGGCGCCGGGCCGGACCGAGGTTTGGGAAGACCCGCGCGCGTAGCGCGGCAGGTGTATCGTTCAGCACAGCGGATCGGAAATGGGATCCGCCCGCCGGATGCGAGACCAGGCGAAGCAGCGGAACGATGGAACCGATGTCGACCGGTCGGCCAAAGAGAGTCACGATCATTGCAATCGTGATGATGGTGCTTGCCACCCTCGGGCTGTTGTCGGCCACACTCTACATCGCGGGCTACTTCGACGCCGCGAACTTCGGTGGCGCGCGATATCGGCCTTCGTTCAGCGAGTACATCGTGGGGGTGCCTCTATGGCAATCGCCGGTGACAACGATCCTCGTCGGTCTCGCGGCGGGAGTGGCCGGGATGGGACTCCTGAACGGACGGGGCTGGAGCCAGATTCTGGCGATCGGTATCGGCTCTCTCAGCGTCGCTGCTGCAGTCGCACTGTTCGGGAATGCGATCGCCGGATGGAGTCAGCCTGGATCGTTCGCCGTTCTGCTGCTCCCGCCGGCCGTCGTTGCGCTCCTGCTGGGAACGCTCGTCCTCCACGGCATCGCGACAACACGGACGTACTTCGGCCAATGACCTGGTCTTTCCTGGAGTGCACCACGTGATCACACCTCGTGTCGTCGATCACCGCCGCGGCTCCGAGGCAGCGGCCGACACCGCGAGGCCTGATCCGGCGCCCGGGACGATCAGGTCGAACCGGCCGGGCTCCACGGGGTCGGCCGGCTGAGTCTGCCCGCCGTCCGCGGCGGGATCACGGACAAAGGCGACACAGCAGTACCCCGGCTGAGGATCGAGCACCGGCCGCACGCCGGTCATTCCACTGCCGCTCGCGATCCCCTCGGCCATCGCCAGGTTCGTGCTGCACACGAGCGTCCGATGCGACGCGACGAGCGCGTCGAACGGGCAGTTCCGAAGGCGAATCGTTCCTGTTTCGTCAGTCACCGGTTCGTAGCCACCGGCCTCGAGGGCCGCGGTCAATCGCCTCGTCGGAGACTTGTGGTCCGGGTCTTGGCCCAGGCTCTGGCCCAATGCACGCGCCGCATCCCCGAGCGTCGCCGGGAAGGACTCTCCTTGTAAACCTTCGATGGCGGATGCGAAGAGCGCGGCGGCGCGCTCATAGCGACGCTCAGGCAGCGACACACTGAAGTCACGAGCCGCACGCCAGTACACCCGCGCGGGACGACCCGCACCCGGTCCGACCTTCCCGGTCAGGCGGCGGTACCCAGTCTCGAGGAGGCCCGCTTCGGCCAGTCGGTCGAGGTGGAAGGCTGCCAGCGGGCGTGTGATCTCCAGCGCCTTCGCTGCCTCCTCGCGCCCGACCGGGCGCGCCTGGGCCACTACCCAGTCGTACAGACCGCGGCGGGCGGGCTCATCGAGCAGGCTCAAGGCCCCGAGGTCATCGCCACGCTGTCCATTCGGCATGTTCATGAATCTATCACACTTTTTCATTGCCGATAGACTTGACGCACCTCGAGCCATCATGTATCACTAACGCATGCTGACGATAGAAAACGGCAGACGGCTCGTTCTCGAGGCAGCCGCCTTCCCGGCCCTCAGTCGGATTGGGCTGCTGCTGATGGTCGCCGCGGGTGCTTTCGACGTGGTCGTGCACCTGACAGCCGGCGAGCACGCCGGGCACCACGGATTCGGTCCGGAGCATGTGGCCCACCTGCTCGGCGTCGTCGGCATGGTCTTCGTCCTGACGGGCGTCGTCGCCTACGGCGCCCGTCGCCAGCTCCGCCGCGCGGCGGCCAAGCGTGGAGGTCTCGACCCCAATGCCCATCGGTGACTTCGTCAACCTCATCCCGGCCCCGGTGTTCCTGCTGATCCACCTGACCGCCTTCGCCATCGGCGCCTACTTCGCCTGGCACAGCTTCAACGCCGACGCCGGCCTCCTGGGCTGGGGCTTCAGTCTGTTCGCCCTGGCCGAGATCAGCTACATGACCTACCACCTCGATTGGACGGTCTTCCTCTTCGCCCACACCATCAGCGAGGTCCTCGACCTGGCGGCCTTTGTCCTGGTCTTCGCGGCGGCCACCCGCGGCGTGATGGTCGGCCTGCGCACCGGCGAAGGGCGAGCCTGATGAACCGCCGCCTTCCGTGGATCGTTGGACCGCTGTTCGGTGCGGGTCTGCTGCTGGCGGCGTGCGCGCCACCGGCCGCGGCGGAGCCCGTGGCCACCAACCAGGTCGACCTTCCGCCCTCGTACAAGTTCGAGCCAGCCGTCATCACCGTGCCGGACGGCACGACCGTGACCTGGACGAACAACGACAACTTCACCCACAACGTCCGCCTGCTCGACGACGGCGGCCAAGTCCTGGACCTGCCGCCCGGCGAGAGCGTGAGCTTCACGTTCACCGGCCCTGGCGAGCACCGTTACGACTGCTCCTTCCATCCCAATGACATGAGTGGCGTGGTCGTCGTCAGCGAGAGCTGACCGACAACTGGCCACGGAGGACCAAACCGATGATTCGCACCCTCTCATTGCGGCCCATCGCGCGACTTGCGCTCATCGCCAGCCTGGCCCTGGCCTTGACCGGCCTCGCCATCGCGCTCGCTCCGAGCACCCATCACCACGACACCCTTGCAGCCGACGCCCGCACCAACCGAGCGACCTTCCACGACGCGATGCGCCAGCTGTGGGAGGACCACATCGTGTGGACTCGCATGGCCATCATCAGCATCGTCGACGATCGGCCCGACCAGTCCTTCGCGGTCGACCGGCTGCTGCAGAACCAGGACGATATCGGCGACGCCATCAAGCCCTTCTACGGCGATGCCGCCGGCGATGCGCTGAGCGAGCTCCTGCGCGAGCACATCGTCGGCGCGGCGGACCTGCTGGTGGCCGCAAAGACCGGCGTCGGATTCGAGGCTGCCCGCGAGGCGTGGTACGCCAACGGTGACGAGATCGGAGCCTTCCTGGCCGATGCGAATCCGCGCAACTGGGACCGCGCCGAGATGCAGGCCATGATGGCCGACCACCTCGATCTGACCCTCGCTGAGGCGGTCACCCGGCTTCAGCGCGATTACGCCGCTGACGTCGCGGCCTACGACGAGATCCACGTCCAGATCCTCCACATGGCCGACATGTTGAGTGACGGGATCATCGCCCAGTTCCCCGGCCGGTTCGGCCGATAGCCTCAGGTGACGGGCGGCAGCGTGCTGTGCCGCGCCGCCCGTCATCCATACACCGAGGACGACATGACTCTGACGCATGAATCCACCAACGGCTCAGCTGCGGCGGCTCGTCCCGCCTGGCTGGCGGAGCAGGCTCGCGCCATAGACACCGAGGACCGGCGGCGGTTCGAGAGCTACCTGAGCGAGATCCTCGGCTCGCTGGGGATGAGCCTTGGCGAGCCCGGCACGGCCGAGACGCCGAGGCGTTTCCTGCAGGCCCTCATCGATGCCACGAATGGGTACGAGGGCGACCCCAAGCTGGTCACTGTCTTTCCGACCGAGTGCCACGGTGACGCCAGCTGCGAGCTCGCCCAAATCGTCGAGGGACCCATCCCGTTCTTCGCGCTTTGCGAGCATCACGCGCTGCCGTTCTTTGGCCAGGCGTACGTTGGATACGTTGCCCACGATCAGATCATCGGCATCAGCAAGCTGACACGGCTGGTGCGGGTTCTCACGCGGCGGTTCGGCGTGCAGGAGCGCATGACCCACCAGATCGCCGAGTCGTTGGCCGAGCTGCTCCACGCACACGGGGTTGCGGTGTATATGGAGGCCGATCACCTCTGCACCCAGATGCGTGGTGTTCGTGAGAACAACGCCACGACGCGGACGACCGCCTATCGCGGCGCGTATGAGAAGGACGCCGACCTGCGGAGCGAGTTCTTCGCAGTTGCCGGCATCGGCAGAGGCGGGCGGTGATGCTCACCATCCCGCGCGCTCCGACGATGGAGCGCATCGAATCGTTGTTCTCGCGGCCGCCGCAGTCTCGGGCGCGCGGCGTTGACCTTCCACCCGGCCTGAAGTCCGCGTACGGAGGCGACCTTCCGATTGCGCTACGGACCGACCGTCCCACGCTGGTCACCAACTTCGTGTCGACCCTCGACGGGGTGATCTCTTACAACACGTCGGAGTCGGATGGCGGCGGGGAGATCAGCGGTCACTCCGAACCCGATCGCTTCGTGATGGGTCTTCTGCGTGCCCTGGCCGATGTCGTCCTGGTCGGTGCTGGGACGGTCCGTGCGGCGCCTGATGGCGCGTGGACCCCGAGCTCGATTCATCCCGCCAGCTCTGCCCAGTACGCGGCGCTACGTCGGCGCCTCGGCCTGCGGCCGAATCCGATCACCGCCATCGTCACGGCGTCCGGAGCGGTCGACCTGCGGCACCCCGGCTTGGCGGACCCGGCGCTCGAGGTGGTGGTGGTCACCACGAGGGCGGGGGAGGCGGTTCTCCGCCAGCACGCGGTGCCGCGGCACATCGAGATCCACAGCACAGGCGATCGGGTACAACCGCGCGGCCTGGTACAGGCCCTCGCGCTCGGAGGTGCGGAGCTGATTCTCTGCGAGGGAGGGCCGCACCTGCTGGGTCAGCTTCTGGAAGGGCGTGTCGTCGACGAGATGTTCCTCACGTTCGCGCCGCAGCTTGCCGGACGCTCGTCGTCGACGCCGCGCCTGAACCTGGTGGAAGGCACCGCGTTTACGGTGGCTGAGGCCCCGTGGGCGCGGCTGGCCGATCTGCGCCGCGCTGGCGATTACCTCTTTGCTCGTTACGACCTCACTGAAGGGAAGAACCGATGAACAAGCTCGACTCGGTCGTCATTGCCGGTGGCGGACTCGCCGGCACCACCGCCGCCTTTGCCCTGCGGGAACGCGGGTTCCAGGGGCGGCTGACGCTGGTCAGTGAGGAGAAGGCGCCGCCGTATGAGCTGCCGCCGCTGTCGAAGGGTTACCTGCGCGGGGAGTCCACGCTGGAGCAGGCCCAGGTGCGCCCACTCGCCGACTACGACGCTCACGGCATCGAGCTGCTCCGGGGTCGGCGGGGGGTGACGCTCGATCCGACCATTCGACAGCTGAACCTGGATGACGGGACGAACCTATCCTACGACGCGCTGTTGATCGCCACCGGGGCGGCGCCCCGCCATCTCGACTCGACCCGCGCTTACCTCGCCGGCGTGCACTACCTGCGAAACGCCGAGGACGCCGACGCGATCCGCACCGCCGCCTCGAGCGCCAAGGCGATCGCGGTCATCGGCGGGGGCTGGGTGGGCAGCGAAGTCGCGGCCTCACTGCGCCAGCTTGGCCACGACGTAACCCTCATCTCGAACCTGCCACGGCCCCTGGAGCGCGTGCTGGGGCCGGAAGTCGCGGAAGCCTACCGCGCCCTCCACCTCGAGCATGGCGTGCGGCTGGCTCATGGGCATGTCGCGTCCATCGAGGGCGACCGACACGTCGGCGGCGTTCGGCTGGCCGACGGGCAGCGACTGTCCGCAGATGTCGTCGTCGTTGGAGTCGGCGCGGCACCCCGCATCAAGCTGGCTCTGCGCGCGGGCCTGGAGACGATCGAGGGGGGCCTTGCGGCCGACGAGTACCTGCGCACCTCGGTTCCGAACATCTACGCGGCGGGCGACGTGGCCGCCGCCTGGCATCCCCGCTTCGGGCGCCACCTACGGGTCGAGCACTGGGACAATGCCATCGAGCAGGGGAAGACGGCGGCCGCCAACATCCTCGGAGCCAACGAGCCATATGCTCGTACGCCGTACTTCTACTCCGACCAGTTCGACCTCGGCATGGAGTACCGCGGCTTCGCGCCGGATTGGGGCAGGGTCGTGGTTCGCGGCGACCTCGGCAAGCGCGAGTTCCTCGCCTTCTGGCTTGCTGATAACAGGGTCGTGGCCGCCATGAATGCCAACCTGTGGGACGACGGAGCGGAGCTGCAGCGCCTCGTGGAATCCGAGGCGCGGGTGGATGCGTCACGCCTGGCCGACGCCGGTATGCCGCTGGCCGAGGCGGCGTGATGCGCATCGCACTGGTCGCGTCACTCGTGTCACCGATCCGGGCCGCCGAGGCCAACGGACCCCATGCCGTCATCCTCGACCTCGCCCGCGGCCTCGCGAGTCGCGGGCATGTGGTCACCGTCTACGCCGCACGGGGCTCGGCCGCTCGTGACGTCCAGATCGTCGAGACTCTGGTAGAGCCCACGGCCAAGGATGCCGAACTGCGTTTCGATGGCATGCCCGATGACCACGCCACCGCGGCGCTCAATCGCGGGTTTCTCCGCCTGTTCGCTCGGCTGCGCCGGGACGCCCCCGATGTCATCAGCCAGCACGCCTTCGACGCGGCCGCCATCGAGCTCGCTGAAGGCATGCCAGTGCTCCACACCCTCCACATGCCGCCCGTCGCCGGAGCCGTCCTCGCGGCCGCTCGAGGCACGCGCGCATCGCTGGCCACGGTCTCGGATGCATCTCGGGAGACTTGGCAGCGAGCTGGGGTCGCGAAGCTCGCCGTCCTGCGCAACGGCGTTCCAGACCGGGCGCTGGCGCGTGGGGCGACCGTGCCGGTGGGACTGATCGCCGGGCGCATCTCGCCCGAGAAGGGCACCCACATCGCAATCAGGGCCGCGCGGACCGCGGGCCTGGCGGTGCAGGTGGCCGGCGACGCCTACGACACGCGCTACTTCAGGGACATGGTCGAGCCGCTCTTGCGGCCACGGGAGTGGATCGGTCCGGTCCCGCGCGACGAGCTGTTCCAGCTCATGGCGCGCTGTGCGGTGCTACTGATGCCGGTCCGCTGGGACGAACCGTTCGGCCTGGTTGCCGCCGAGGCGCAGATGGCCGGCTGCCCGGTGGTCGGCTACCGCCGTGGTGCTCTGCCGGAGGTTGTGCGGCACGGGGTCGGCGGCTGGCTGGTGGAGCCCGAGGACGAGGACGCCCTGGTGGCGGCGGTATACCTCGCCCGGGGATTGGATCGGTCCTTGATTCGCGCCCGGGCGCAGAAGACGCTCGGTGTCGAGCGAATGGTCGGCGCCTACGAGCTGGCCCTCACCGCGCTGGCTGCGCGCGATCGCCACGCGGCCCTGGCGCGCTGAGTCATGACCGACGCTCGACGGTCCACCAATTCACGTCGCTCGAAGTCGGTGGCGCGCGACGACGTCGATCTGCTGTCGACCGAGCATTGGAGCCTGCTGTCCACCCGGGCGCTCGGCTGGAACGAGATGGCCGGCCGGACGCAGATGTACCTGACCGCCCTGTCGGGGACCGTGGTGGCCCTGGCGCTCGCGGCTCAGGGCACAGACTTCGGACCGCAGTTCATGTGGTTCGCCCTGGGCCTCTTGCCGCCACTCCTGTTCATTGGCGTGGTTACCTTCGTGCGCCTGGTCTATCTGAATCGCGAGGACGCCCGCTGGCTCCAGGGCATGAACCGCATTCGGCACGCCTACGTCGAGGCCTCGCCGGCGATCGAGCGGCACCTCGTCACCAGCCCGTACGACGATGACCGCGGCCTGTATCGAACGTATGCCGCGGACCCGCCAGCGACGCAGCACCTTCACGCCCTCTTCACCACCCCCGGCATGGTGTCGGTCATCAACGCGGTCATCGTTGCCGTGGTCGCCGGTATCGCGGCGCAGGCACTCGATCTCGGGACCGCATTGCCAGCCCTCCTCGCGGTCGTCGCCTTCGCGGGGGCCTGCGCGGCCCAGTGGCGCTACCAGATCCGCGTGCTCGCCGGGGGCACAGGCTTGGCACCCGAGTTTCCACACCCGGGCGAATCACAGTCGCGACCTAGCGATCAATCCCACCCGCAGAGGAGATAGACCCATGTCCGCCATCGCCAATCAGGTGCCCGCCGCAGCCAACGGCATGGACGTGTTCACCAGAACCCCCGGAGCATCGGAGCCGGAGAGTCCGTCGGAGAAGCTGGTCATCTTGCCCACGCGTGACGACCGCGAGGTGGCGGCCCATGCCTGGGCCGACGCCCGCTTCGCGGCCGACATCATGGCCGAGCATGCGTACTTCTTCGCCCTGCTCATGCCGGAAGAGCTTGCAGCTCGCGAGCGAGCGGAAGCGCTGCAGTTCCAGCGCTCCTTCACCGGTCTGTACGACCGCATCGTCGCCACCAAGCGACCCGAGCGCTCAGAGGTCAAGGGCTTCGTGGGCGAGGTGAGCGAGGCCATCAAACCCTTCATCGAGTACAAGGCTCGCCTCGGTGAGGCTCAGACGTCCGGTGACCTGCGCAGCCTGGTCTGGCCGCTGTTCTTCGACCACACGCGCCACGAGGCGGAGCGCTGGGACCGGCGTCTGAACGACCTGGCCCGCGGGGAGACCGAATTCGAGCGCGCCGAGGTCGTGAGGTTCTGGACCAACATCATGGACGAGCACGCGCGTTTCATCGCGCACCTGCTCGATCCGGACGAGTTCGAGCTCATCGAGAAGGCGATGAGTACCAGCAACGTGTTCCGCCAGCTCGGCGACGACAGCGTCGCCGGAACGGTTGGGGCGCTGGCGGCCGAGCCCGGGACGGTCCTCGACTCGCTCTCGCAGCACCCCGAGGTGGATGCGGTGATGAGCGCCGTGCAGACCATCCTCGACTTCAAGACTCAGGCCGTCCGCGACATCGAGGCCGGCCGCATCAAGAGCATCATCGAGCCCAAGCTCGCCGACCACGTGCGGCGCGAGGCGCTGAAGTTCCTCAACGAGTTGAAGCGCGCCGTCTGAGGACGAATGGGCGATCAGTGGGGCGATCCCGGACAGGGAGCGCCCCACTCTCACGTTTGGGGCGGGGACGCGGACAGAGGGCGCCCCCTGGCCACGCGACTCAGGCGACTCGTGAGCTAGGTCTCTCGGCGTGCCCGAACCGGGGTCCGCCGGAGAGGACTATCGGCGCCTATCCGGTTGGCACCGCGAATCGACACCGACGCCCATGCGGCCCGTCAGTCACCGCCGAGCCAGCCCGGCTCCGCCGCCAGCCCACATCTCCGGATCCACTGGACGGCGACGCTTGACGGCCGCACAGGCATGTTGTATTGATAACCGGTACTATAGATAGAGAGGGCGCCTGGAGGCGGCGGACGACTTCAGCCCGCGTACCCGAGCCCGGACGACAGAAGGCACGAAGCGAGACGATCAATGGACAAGCAGGACATCCTGGAGCGTGTCGCCTTCTATCGCGACGCGCCCCCCGAGCTACGGTCGTCGATGCTCAGCGCCGCGCGGTACCGGAAGCTGGCGCCCGGCGAGGCCCTTTTCACGGAGGGGGAGCCTGCCGGTCACGTGGCCGCGCTGGGCAGCGGCAGCATCCGCGTCTTTCGCATCGGTACCTCCGGGCGACAGATCACGCTCTACCACGTCCGCCCCCAGGAATCGAGCCTGGTGGCCATGCTGTCGGTCCTGCTCGGTCGGCCCGTGATCGCCACCGCGCAGGCCGAGGTGGCCACGGAGGTGGCGATGCTGCCCGCCGCGGCGCTGCGCGAGTGGGTCAACGTCAGCGAGGCGATGCGCGGCTTCATCTTCGAGACGATGACCCGCGCGCTGGTCGACGTCACCTCGCTGCTCGAGGACGTCGCGTTCCGCAGCATCGAAAGCCGCCTCGCCGCGCTGCTCGTCCAGCATGCCGACGACGAGGGGCTGATCCGCATGCGACACGAGGACATCGCCGCCGAACTGGGGACGGCGCGGGAGGTCGTCAGCCGCATCCTGGAAAGCTTCGAACGTCAGGGCGTCATCGGGCTGGCGCGGGGTCGGATCGAGGTGCGCGACGCCGCCGCCCTGCAGGCGCTGGGCTAGTGGCGGCCCGCGCAGGATACCGGTCAGTCGCGCTGCCCCGCCCGGGTGAGCTGCAGGCGCGCGCCACCGGTCGGCACCCCGCCGCCGGCAGGGGCGCCATCGCGCCCGCGCCGGGGGCCGCATTGGGCGGTCGTGCGTGACCCCAGTTACGGAGTTTTGCGCCCGTGTCCGGCAGTCTTCACCCACGCCCAGCGACGAGGTGCGCCGTTTGAGGAGGTTCGGATGGCGATCGGGCCGGCGGGCGCGTCGCGGTCCGGAAGGCTCATGGCCGCCGCGCAGCGCACAGCACGTCGAGCAGGGACGAAGCCAGCGACACGCGACGCCCGACCCCGCAACCCGGCCGTGGCGGCGGCCAGTGCACCAGCGCACACACTGATTGAGAGGTACGTGAACCATGTCTGAGGCCAGCCTGTACGACCGCCTGGGTGGCGTGTTTGCCATTGCCGCGGTGGTCGACCACTTCAGCGACGCGATCATCGAGAACGCGGCGGTCGGCAAGCTCTCCCAG
The DNA here is from genome assembly GCA_052388515.1 of Chloroflexota bacterium. Taxonomy (GTDB): domain Bacteria; phylum Chloroflexota; class Limnocylindria; order QHBO01; family QHBO01; genus JACDBZ01. The sequence goes on from JBQTHZ010000047.1 coordinate 15,696, forward strand.
AACCCCCAGCTGCGCGAGTGGAGCAACGACCAGCCGGAGCGGCTGCCGGGACTCAAGTGGATGCGCACGCTCTGGGTGTGCGACGTGTCGGGCGGTCCCTACAAGTACGTGGGCACCAAGCCGGGGAGCACGCCGCTCGGCCTGGAGGAGGGTCATCGCCAGCTGCGTATCACCTCCGAGGAGTTCGACGAGGTGGCCGCCGAACTGGCGCGCACGCTGGACCAGTTCAAGGTGCCCGAGCGAGAGAAGGGCGAGGTGCTGGCCGCCTTCGCGGCGCACAAGGGCGAGGTCATCGAGGGCTCGCGGGCCGCCGCCTAGGCGGATCGGGACGCCGACCGCCGGGCTCACGGTCCGCGGCCGCGGCGCGCGACAAGTCTGATCGGACGGCCCACCCGGCAGGTTCCCAGGCCCTCGCATCGCGCGGCGGCATCGCGCCGTCCGGCGCGCGTCGAGGGGCGCCGGCCCGACACACCGCACCTGGCTCCCGGGCCAGGTGCGCATGAGGAGCAGCCGTGGACATTCGCCACGCCGTGGAGGTGGTCGGGCTGGCGGTCGATGCCATCGGGGTCGCGGTCATCGTCGTCGCCATCGGCATCGCCGGCGTGGCCTTTGCCCGGGGGCTGAACCGCGGCCTGCCGCTCGACGTAGCGTACCGCGGCCTGCGCCAGTCGATCGGGCGCGGCATCCTGCTCGGCCTTGAGCTGCTGGTGGCCGGCGACATCATTCGCACGGTGGCCATCGCCCCGACCTTCACCAGCGTCGGGGTGCTCGCCGGCATCGTCGCGATCCGCACCTTTCTCAGTTTCAGCCTCGAGGTGGAGCTGAGCGGACGCTGGCCGTGGCAGGCGCCGGCCACCCCGCCACCGCCGGCCCCGGCGGCGATCGACGACGCTTGAGACCCCCGCCGTTACGCGCGCCGGCGCGACTGCGCCGGCGCCGAACGGCTGCCTCCCGGGTCTTCAGCCTTCCTCCACCCCGGCCGCCCCGTCGGCCGCGCCAGTCCTGTCGCCTAGGTCGGGGCGAGGCGGCCGAACAGCTCATGAGCTGACA
>JBQTHZ010000048.1:0-2167 GCA_052388515.1 Chloroflexota bacterium
CGACGCACGCCACAGCATCTGCACCGACACCTGCATCTGTCGCTAGGCGGGAGGAGCTTCGCTCCCGCTTCATCGGCGCATCGTCACGATCCGCCGGCCCTCTGAGGCCCTCCTTCCGCCCCGATCGATCCACGGTTCGTTCTGCCTGTCCTCGTCTCGGAGCCACCCATGACCGCACGTGCTCGTACCGCGCACCCGTATCGCGACATCGATGTCATCGACGCGCGCGCCCCGCGCTTCAACCAGGCAACCGTCGGCGCCGTCTCCCTCGTTGCCGTCGTGACCGGATGGTGGCCGTTGCTGGCGCTCCTCGCCGCCCAGCTCGGGATCGGCCTCCGCTTCGGGCGTCGCTATTGCCTTCCTTGCGTCGCCTATTTCGAGCTGGTCCAGCCTCGCTTCGGCGAGGGACCGATCGAGGACTCGCGACCGCCGAGATTCGCCAACCAGGTCGGGTTCATCGTGCTGTCATCGGCGACGGTCGCCCACCTGGTCGGGCTGACGGCGCTGGGCATCGGCCTTGGCTGGCTGGTGGCCGCCCTGGCGCTCCTTGCCGCGACCACCGGGTTCTGCCTGGGGTGCGAGATGTACCGGATCGGCGCTCGGTTGCGTGGAATCCGGCGGCTCCAGATCGATCACGTGGAGCTGGCCGAGCTGGGCCAGCCGCAGGGCAGCGGGGGTCGGGGCGAGCTGGTGGTGGCCTTCAGTCATCCGTTATGCACCGAGTGCACCAGCGTCATCGGCGAGCTGGCCGCCGGCCCGCAGCGCTGGGTCAGCGTCGACGTGCGGGAGCGACCCGACCTGGCGCGCAAGTACGGCGTGGCGCTGGTGCCGACCGTGATTCGCGTCGCGTCCGACGGCCGGGTGCTCCAGCAGGTCGCCGGCTGACGTCAGATCGTGGTCGGCTTCTCCGGCTCGACCGTCGTGGTGGCTCGCATCACCTCGTCGACGTCTTCGTCTGACTCGACGTTGAGTGGCGCGCCTTCGGACTTCGGGCCCTCTGCCGGTGGCTCGGACCAGTCGCCCGCGTCGACCTGTGCGGAGGTCAGGGAGATGCCGATCTCCTTGAGCTCCGGGCGGACGTGAGCCAGCGTCGCGGCTGGCAGGTAACGGTGCGACGCGTTGATGAGGCCCGACTTCACCAGGATGTACCGGTCGGTCGTCTCCTCGACGCTGCCCACGCCCTGGGCGTCCGCGGTCTTGACCGTCCAACCGCTCTGGATGCCGTGGATGTCGTTCTCGCTCATGCCGCCACCGCCCAGCAGGTTGCATGCCGCATCATTGACCTCGTGACCGACTCGAGTCGCACCCGACTCGCCGATCCCGAGCGCGACGCTGAGGCGGTCGCGGCCATTTATCGGCCGGCCGTGGAGACCTCCGCCGCCTCGTTCGAGGAAGTGCCGCCCGACGCGGGTGAGATGGCGGACCGCATTCGTCAGACACTCCTGCGAACGCCATGGCTGGTGGCCGAGGATTCGGACGCCAACGGCGTCATCGGCTATGCGTACGCGGGTCCTCACCACCAGCGAGCCGGATACCGGTGGTCGGTCGACGTCTCGGCATACCTGCATCCCGAGTGGCGCGGGCGCGGCATCGGGCGAACCCTGTACGACGCCCTGCTGCCCGCGCTCGTGAGGCAGGGGTTCGTGAACGTGTACGCGGGCATCGCGCTGCCGAACCCGGCCAGCGTCGCCCTCCACGAGGCGATCGGCATGCGGCGGATCGGCGTCTACGAAGGGGTCGGGTACAAGCTCGGGTCCTGGCACGACGTCGGGTGGTGGGGGATGCGGATCACGGAGCCGCTGGATCCGCCGGCCGAGCCCATCCCGCTGCCCGAGCTCGCCACGATCGCGCCACGCTCGGCGTGACGAATCTCCACCTACCAATCACCGTCGGCTTATGCGGGCCCTCGCACGGCGACCCTCCCCGGGTACCAATCACGGGTCAGATCGGCGACGTGACGTCAGCCGTTCATGCGCACGGAGCGTGACGATCACGCGGCCGATTCGTTGGTCGTCCATTCAATCAGGATGAACTGTCCGGATTGCATGGCCGTTACTGCTGACGTACCGCCATGCACCAGTCACGGTCGGCTTGGAACGGCCCGGCGCCGGTCCCCGCTGTTCGCGGGGCACGTCGGGTACCAGAATACGGCGGTGATTGACAGGTG
>JBQTHZ010000049.1:0-11864 GCA_052388515.1 Chloroflexota bacterium
CCCTCGTCGACGCCGGTGTCACCGCCGGCTGCGGCAGCGGCAGGTACTGCCCCAAGGCCAACGTGACCCGCGAGCAGATGGCCGCCTTCATGAACCGCCTCGGCGCCCTGGCCCCCGGCAAGACCCCAGTCGTCAACGCCGACAGGCTCGACGGGGTCGATTCCTCCGCCTTCGCTCGACCCCTGTTCGCGGTCGTCAATGCCAATGCCTCGCTCGCGCGTGGGGTCGGCGTGTCGACGACGGGCCCAGTGAGCGGGGCGGGACAGTACGAGGTCATCTTCGACCGCAACGTCCGGGAGTGCGCGTACTCGGTCACGACAGGTGGCACGGGTTCAACCGAGACCCCGGTCCCCGGTTACGGTGTCGCGACCGGCCGCGAAAACAACGTGAACGGAGTCTTCGTGCGGACCTTCAACAGTGCAGGCACCGTCACCAGCCTCGCCTTCCACCTGACAGTCTCGTGCGCGGGTGGCGCGGGCACGTTGGTGCTTGGCGAGATCGTGGAGGGAGGCGACACTCCGCCCCAGCCGTAGGAATGCGCACGGTCGGTGCCGGAACGCGCCGCCACCCTTAGTCGACGGGACTCCGATGCCCGCTAGACTCGGCCAAATCTTGGCCCGAAACCTCGTCGTCGCGCCCGTGGCCCAGCCCGGGCCCGACGTCTTATCCGCCGCGCACGAGACCGAGGTCCGCCTCGGCCTGGCCCGCGACGAGCTGCTCCGGCTCCTGGCGGATGGCGACGGCTGGGATGCGCTCATCGTGCGCTCGCAGACGCGGGTCGACGCCGAGCTGCTCGCCGCCGCCGCGCCGCGCGTCAGCGTCGTCGGCGTGGCCAGCGTGGGCACCGATCGGATCGACGTCGAGGCCGCAACCCGCGCCGGCGTGATGGTCGTCAATGCACCGACCGGCAACACGATCGCGGCCGCCGAGCACACGGTCGCGCTCATGCTCGCGCTGCTGCGCCACGTTCCCGAAGCGGACGGTTCCCTCAGGCGCGGCGAATGGGAACGCGGCCGGTACACGGGTCGCGAGCTCAGGGGCAAGGTGCTCGGCATCATCGGCCTCGGCAAGATCGGGAAGGCGGTCGCGAGGCGCGTCGCCGGCTTCGAGATGCGCGTCATCGCCAGCGATCCGTACCTGACGGAGGAGCAGGCGGCCGAGGCCGGGGCGAAGCTCGTCGGGTTCGCGGAGCTGCTGCATCGGTCTGATGTCATCTCCGTGCACACCCCGCTGGCAGTCCAGACGCGCGGGCTGCTGGGCAGGGCGCAGCTGGACGCGACCAAGCCGGGGGCATTCCTGCTCAACGTGGCCCGTGGCGGCATCGTGGACGAGTCAGCCCTTGCCGATGCGCTGGCCTCCGGCCAGCTGGCCGGTGCCGCGGTCGATGTCTACTCGGCTGAGCCGATGGCGGCCGACAATCCGCTGCGAAACGCGCCGAACCTCGTCCTCACGCCGCATCTCGGCGCGTCGACGGAAGAGGCGCAGGACCGCGTGGGCCTCGAGATGGCGGAGCAGGTCCTCCTGGCGCTCGGCGGGGTGACACCGCCGTACGCGGTCAACGCGCCATCGGTCGCGCCCGAGACGGCACCGAAGCTGCGTCCGTACGTCGAGCTCGGGCGTCGCCTCGCGATCCTGGCCCGGCAGCTGGCGCCCGGGGCGTTCGACGCGCTGTCGCTGACATATGCCGGCGAGATCGCGGCGGGGGAGTGCGCGCCGATCCGGACCGCCGCCCTGGCCGGCCTCCTCGAGGCGGTCACCGACCAGCGCGTCAACGCCGTCAATGCCGACCTCGTCGCCCGCGAGCGCGGCCTCACCGTCCGTGAGACCAGGACCGCGTCCTCGGAGCCGTGGGCCTCGCTCGTCGAGCTCGCGGTCGGTCCGGCTGATGGCGATCCTTTGGTGACCCTGGCCGGCTCGACGGCCCACGGTCGGCCGCACCTGGCGAGCGTCAACGGCTTCGAGATCGACGCCGAGCTGGCCGGGACGATTCTCGTCACACGCCATCGGGACCGGCCGGGCGTGGTGGGTTTCGTCGGCACCGTCCTCGCCGAGGCCGGCATCAACATCAGCTCCCTCGAGCTCTCACGGCTCTCCGTCCACGGCGAGGCGATGATGTTCGTCAGCGTCGACGAGCCGATTCCCGCGCCGGTGATGGGCAGGCTCGGCGCCGAGAGTGGCATCGAGAGTGCCCTCCTGATCGTGCTTCCCGACGCCTGACGCGCATGCTCGGTCAGTGCTCGATCGCCGATCTGCTTGCGCAGATCCGGGATCCTTTACGTGGTGCCGATCGGCAACCGATTGCGCGGAAAGTACTGGCGAATCCGCTAGAACCTCTGTACCATCCCGCATTCACTCATCACCGTATTCAGGGGGTTCTCCATCCCGATGTCCATTGCGCTGTCCAATCGCCGCGACCAGTTTCGTCTGGGGATCGGACTCATCTCATCGCTCGTCCTAGTAGGTGCGATCGCAACCACGGTCCTTGCGAACCACAACCTGCCCGGGCCACGCGTGACGCCGAACGCAGAGCCGGGCCTGGCCACTTGTCCGGTCGATGCCGATGTCGTGGACTTCACGGGCGGCGAAATTGCTGACGACTCCGAGAAGGCTGCGACTGTCGATGGTGTGGCGACGGACGTGACACTTGTCCAAGTGCCACCCAACGATCCGCTCTTCCCCGAAGAGCTTGCAACGCAGTTCGACATCCGGCCGGCCGGAGTGGCCAGCGTGATCATCTTGTATGACGGGACGGATTCGAATGTCTACGACAACAGCGGTGCGACCGCAGGCGGCATTCCGCACGACGACAGTCTCGAGTCGCCCAGCGGCGCGCTGAACACTGTGCGTTTCTGCCTCGTGCCGGACGTGACCCCGACCGCTTCGCCGACGCCGACTGCCACTGCAACCGCTACTGCAACCGCTACTGCAACTGCCACGGCTACAGCCACGCCGACGGCCACTGCCACCGCGACGCCGACAGCGACACCCACTGCGACGCCGACGCCGACCGACCATCCGTTCACCGACATCGATGGTGACCAGTTCGAGAACGACATCATCTGGCTCTACAACGCGGACATCACCGGTGGCTGCACCGACACCCGGTTCTGCCCGGACAGCACCGTGCTGCGCGACCAGATGGCCAGCTTCCTGGATCGCGCGCTGGATCTCGATCCGACCTCGATCGACTTCTTCGACGATGACGATGGCAACATCCACGAGGGCGCCATCAACCGCCTCGCCGCGGCCGGCATCACCGGCGGCTGCGATGTTCGCGAGTACTGCCCCAAGGATCCGGTGAAGCGGGACCAGATGGCCAGCTTCCTGGTGCGTGCATTCGATCTGACCTTCAGTGCGGTCGATCGGTTCAACGATGACGAGGGCAACCTGCACGAGAACCAGATCAACACGCTCGCGGCCTCCGGCATCACCGGTGGCTGTGCGCCGGGGCGCTACTGCCCGAACAACCTGGTCACCCGTGGCCAGATGGCCGCCTTCCTGCATCGCGCAATCGATTGACGATGCTGGGGGGGACGGATCGAACCACGAAGAGAGCGGGCTCCACGCATCGACGGGGAGCCCGCTCCCCCTTGCTCATCGTCGCCATCTTGGGGTGCGCCGCAGCGCTGTCCCCGCTGGCCGTCGCCGCCATCGATGACGCCACGAGCTCCGCGCTGCCCGGTCTCCAGGGTCCGTTCGACGTGCAATCGACGCTGGAGGTGTCCGAGATCGGCCTCATGGAGGCAAGCAGCGTCTCATACGACGCGGCTTCGAATCGGTTGATCGTGATCAGCTCGCGAGAGATGGGCGTCGTGCCCGCGGCACAAGCGGTGGACCTCGCCGGGTCAGGAGACTCGGTCCAGAACGCGGCCCCGGGCGGGGTGGCGCCTGAAAGCATCGCTTCGGCCTCCGCCACCGCCGTTGCCCCCGATGGGACTTTCTTCGGTATTACCGATCAAGGCTCGCGACTCGTCCAGGTTTCCGCTGATGGTGCCGTACTCGCGAGCCACGACATCTCGGACGCGAACCTCGACGACGCCCAGTCGATGGCGGTCGCGCCCAGCTCCGACCCCACCGACGACGGTGATGAGCTCAGCCTCTACGTCGCCGAAGTCGGCAGCGTCACCGAGCTCGGGACATACTCTGACTTCACGACCCTGGCCGGAGGCAGTGCCACGTATGAGCGCACCATCGAAGCCTTCAACTGGAATCCGCCGGTGGTCGACGCCTCGGGAATCGCGTTCAAGTCCGGCGTGGGCCTGATCGTGCTCGACGGCGAGGTGGACGAAACGACCAGCGGCGGCGTCACCCACTACGAGGGCGTGAACGTCTGGGAGGCGAGCACCGCCGGCGCCGTGCAGCGCACATGGACAACGGTCGGCTCCTTCTCGAATGAGCCGGTCGGCGCGGCGGTCAATCCCTCCACCGGGCACCTCTACGTTTCGCAGGACAGTGGCGGCGGCAGGATCTTCGAGATCGACCCCGGGCCCGATGGCGACTTCGGCACCTCGGACGACGACATCGTCCGTGATTTCGCGACGCCTACCGGGGACCCGGAAGGGCTCGCCTACGGCGGCGGGTGGCTCTGGATCGCCGCGGGCGCCGCGAACGACGTTCAACAGGTGTCGGCCACCAGCGGCGCGCTGCAGAATAGCTTCGACGTGGAGGGACTCGGCGCGCGCGACCCGGAGGGAATCGAGTACGACACCTCCACCGGACGCCTATGGGTCATCGGCTCTTCGAACTCCACCCTCGTGGAGGTCACGACGAGCGGCGCGTTGTGCGCTAACCACAACCTGGGCAACCTGATTCCGACGCAGTCCAGCGAGCTGAAGCTGGCGGGGCTCGCCAAGGTCAATTCAAGCCTGTACGTCTCCGATCGCGGCGCGGATTTCAACCCCAATGCGACCGATCCGGACGGACGCATCTTCGAATTCACCGTTGAGGCCGGTACGTCCTGTGACGACACGGCGACGCCCCCGCCGAGTCCGACCCCATCGCCCACGCCGACTGCGACGCCCACTCCGGCACCGACCGGCACGCCCGCGCCGACGGCCACGCCGACGCCGACTCCGACGCCGACCACGGAGTCGACCGGCCATCCGTTCACCGATATCGATGGAACCCAGTTCGAGAACGACATCATCTGGCTGTACGACGAAGGCATCACCGGGGGCTGCACGAGCACCCTGTTCTGTCCCGACAGCAGCGTGCTGCGTGACCAGATGGCGAGCTTCCTCGACCGTGCGCTCAGCCCGCCGTCGACGTCGACCGACTTCTTCGACGATGACGACGGCAATATCCACGAGGGTGCCATCAACCGACTCGCGGCGGCCGGGATCACCGGCGGCTGCGGGACGCGCGAGTACTGCCCCAAGGATCCGGTGAAGCGCGACCAGATGGCCAGCTTCCTGGTGCGCGCCTTCGACCTGCCGTTCAGCAGCTTCGATCGCTTCTTCGACGACGAGGGCAACCTGCACGAGAACCAGATCAACACCCTCGCCGCATCCGGCATCACGGGAGGCTGTGCTCCCAGCCAGTACTGCCCGAACAACCTGGTCACGCGTGGCCAGATGGCGGCCTTCCTGCACCGAGCCATCGAGTAGGGGTCGCATGGCGGCGTAAAGGTTCGCGGGCCACGCCCTAGTTCCCGCCTTACTCTCCGCCACGGAGAACGTTCCAGCGCCATTCGCCTGACGGCGTCCCAATTCCCACGCTCGTGGAACTTGCGTCCCTTGGAGCTCCTGGTGGAAGGCGTCATGTTCACGCTGAGAGAAGAATTGCAGACTGCGCCACCGAGGTTCTCCATAGGAGACAACAAGCCTCACTGCCTGCTGATTCCGACCAAAGCGACGCGCCTACCAGGTGACGATTCTCCACCTGAGACAACAACTTCGAGCCCGCGCTGATCCCACGAGCGGCCGCCGTCACGGGGCTCGAGGCACGCGCCGCCTTCCGGCCAACCATGCCGATCGGCCAGCGAGTGCGGCAGGGACCCACAGCAGCTGGCGCGCTTCTGCTGATGGCGGAGTCGCGTCGCGAAACGTGGTGCGGGTCCAGCTGCCGAACAGGCTGGTATGCGCTCGGACGATCTCGCGATTGTGCGAGGTAGCCGCCAACACGAGGAGCGAACAGCGCCGATCGAAGCGCCATCCGCGATCCTCGGCAATGCGTGGCGCGAGTCGCTCGCGAATATCAACAGCCCCGAGGAGGTCCTGCAGGTCGCTGAGCTCCGTCTTGACCTCGACCAGGTAGAGGGTGCGGGTCGCGCCGTCCAAGCCCAGAAGATCGACCCGCCCACGCTCGCCATAGATCGAGAAGCTCGCTTCCGCTACGACCTCGATCCCGAACCGGCGGAGCCATCTTGCGACGGTCTCGACGATGGCCGCATGCTCGTCGTCAAGCGTGCGGGTCACGTCAGCGCCGCGGCCGACCGCGGTCCACTCGATGCGGAGATCGAGCGCCGCACCGTGACGCCGGACGACCCCCACCGAAGCGAACGCCCCGTTCTCTCCGCGAGCAATCGTCGCGATCGAGAGTCTGCAGCGGCCGGCGACGTCCTCGAGCCGCCAGCCATGCCGCATACGCCTCATGCGAAGGAGTCGACCGAGCTGCAGGTCATTCATCGCCCCAAGGATGGGCGCTATCGGTTACCGTCCCCTTACGGCGGGCTTATCTTCCGGTGCGGAGAATTTCAGAGCCGCCTGCCCGCGAATCGCCCGTTTCCTTTCCTCTGGGGGTAATTGCCGGCCGCGCGCCCGGCTGCGGGTGTCGTTGTTCACTGTTGGTGCGAACAGCCCGCGCGACGGCCGCACGCTTCTCCGAGCATGAGAACCGGGCATTTACGCTGGCGAGCGCGCCTATGATTGGCCGATGCCGAAGCCGTTTGCCTCCTCCGCGGACCTGGCGGAAAGGGAGGCGACCCTCGAGCGGTTGGCCGACGGCGTCTACGCCTTCACGGCCCAGGGTGACCCGAACGTTGGCTGCATTGTCGGGACCGATGCGATCCTCGCCATCGAGGCTCGCGCGACGCCCTTCATGGCGCAGCAGTGGATCGACGTCCTGCGCGACCGCGTCAGCGACCTGCCGTTCGGCGACCTCGTCCTGACCCACTATCACGCGGTCCGCACGCTCGGCGCCAGCGCGTTCAACGCGCGCCGGATCATCGCGCACGCCAAGACCGCTGAGCTCATCGAGGAACGGGGGGAGCAGGACTGGGCCAGCGAGCAGGGACGCATGCCGCGCCTGTTCGCCGGCGCCGAGACGATCCCGGGCCTGACGCGCCCGACCGACACGTTCGACGACACGTTCAGCGTCGACCTGGGCAAGAGAACGGTCGAGCTTCGCCACCTGGGTCGCGGGCACACCTCGGGCGACCTCGTGGTCTGGCTTCCCGACGAGCGGATCCTCTTCGCCGGCGACCTCGTCGAGGCCCAGGCCGCACCGTACATGGGCGATGCCCACGTCGCCGACTGGGCCACGACGACCCTCGACACCGTGGCCGCCCTGCAACCAGCCCAGCTGGTCGGCGGCCGCGGATCGGTGGTCAGGGGCAGTGACGTCGCCACGGCCATCGAGGACACCCGCGCCTTTCTGCGCACGACGCTGGACGGAACGCGCGCGGTCCGCGACGCCAACGGCAGCTTGAAGGACGCCTTCGAGCGGGTCCATGCGCAGCTGGCACCTCGATACGCGGGCTTCCCCATCTTCGAGCACTGCATGCCGTTCAACGTCCAGCGCGCATGGGACGAGCTGGTGGGGATCGACCACCCACGCATCTGGACCGCGGCGCGCGACCGGGAGGTCTGGGACGCGCTCCAGGACTGACATCGCGGTCGTCGGTGCCGGCGCCGTCGGCCTCACGCTCGCCGGCCGCCTGGCACAGCACGGCGCCGGTGTCGACCTGTTCGAGGCCGCCGTCACACCGGAGCGCATCGGCTCGCGCGCGATCTGCATGCAGCGCGAGACGCTCGAGGTCTGGGCGCGTCTCGGCGTCGGCGACGAGATCGCCGCACGCGGGGTCCAGTGGCGAACCGGTCGCACGTATCACCGAGGGCGCGAGCTCTTCAGCGTCGAGCTGCCGGGCAGCAGCGAGGACCACTACCCGCCGTTCGTGAACATCAGCCAGTCGGAGGTCGAGGAACGCCTCTCCGAGCGGGTCGAGCGCCTCGGCGTTCGAATCCATCGTGGGCATCGGTTCATCGGCCTTGAGCAGGAGACGGATGGCGTCATCGCGACCTTCGCCACCGAGGGGGGCGAGGTGGCGCATCGGTCCGGCTTCCTGGTCGGGACCGATGGTGCCCACTCCAGCGTCAGACACGCGATCGGCATCGGATTTCCGGGTCACACGTTCGAGGATCGCTTCCTGATCGCCGATCTTCGCGCCGATCTGCCGTTCGCGAACGAGCGCCACTTTCACTTCGATCCGCCGTGGAACCCCGGTCGCCAGGTCCTCATCCATCCCCAGCCCGACGGCGTCTGGCGAATCGACTGGCGGGTCCCCGCCGAGACCGATCCTGACGCCGAGGCCGCCGACGGGAGGCTCGATCGACGCATCCGGCAGGTGATCGGCGATGGCGTTGCGTACGAGCTGATCTGGCTGACCGCGTATCGCTTCAGCCAACGGGTGGCCGATCGCTTCAGGGATCATCGCGTCCTCCTTGCCGGCGACGCCGCGCACGTGATGTCGCCGTTCGGTGCGCGTGGGCTCAACTCGGGGGTCGCCGACGCCGAGAACCTCGCCTGGAAGCTCGCGCTCATCCTGCGCGGTGCCTCGCCGTACTCGCTGCTCGACACGTATGACGCCGAGCGCCGTCCCGCCGCGCTCCGGAACCTCGCTGCCACCGCCGCCACGATGCGCTTCATGGCCCCCCACGGACCCGCGCGCCGTGCCTGGCGCGACCTCGTCCTGCGGATGGCACCGCGGCTCGGCTGGTTCCGACGGCGCGTCGACTCCGGCAGGCTCGCCGAGCCGGCGGAGTACCCGCCCTCGTCGATCGTTGCGCCGGGCCCGAGACGTGGGGCTCGGCCGCGGCATGGGCGACCGGCACCCGATCTGCCGCTCCCTGCCGGCGGACGCCTGCGGGATCATCTCGGCCGAGGGTATGTCGCCCTCGTCCCATTCGAGGATGACCGGCCGGACGACCTTCCTCGGGTGGTGATCGGGTCCGACACCGCCTACGGCGCGGACCGGGCGTGGCTCGTGCGGCCCGACGGCTACCTCGCCGACAGCGTCCCCCGCGACCGGCTGGAGGCGCTGGCCCGGCCGATCAGCGCGTCCGGCGCCTCCACACGATGAGTCCTGCACTGAGCCCGCTGAGGGCGAGGAAGATCATGCCTGCGACCTGGAGCGCGGACGGCCCGGGCGCGGGCATCGCCACATCCGGGAGCGAGTCTCCGCCGGCTGATGGCGGCGCGGAGGCCGGCACCGTCGGTGGTGCCACCACGATCCGTCCCGTCATCGATGGGTGCGGCGTGCACAGGTAGTCGTAGGTGCCTGGTTCCGTAAACGTGACGCTGTAGGACTCGCCCTGCGCCAGGTCGCCTGAATCGAACGCTCCGGAGCCGGCCGTGGCGGTGTGCACCACCGCGTCGGCGTTCGTCCACGTCACCGTGTCGCCGACCTGGATCGTCAGCGTCGCCGGAGAGAATGCGAAGTCGACGATCTGGACCGCGTGGCCGCCGCCGCGAACCGGGAAGCTCGTGGCACTGCCGAGCACGAGCAACGCAGTGATGGCAGCCATGGCGGTCAACTGCCGTCTCAGTGAGTGAGCCATGCGTGCGGTGCGCCTCCGTCTTGATTCGATGTGGATAACTCCGCGAATGCTATCCGACTCCGTGGACAACGGGGCTTGATTCGTGACGGGCTCGTCGGCAATGATGGACGGGTCCCGAAGGGGCAGCTGGCCGGTCAGAGATCACCTCAACGATCGCCGCGGTTCCTTCGGGACGTTTTCGTGTGCGTGCGCCATCACACGTTGGACCCTGTGCCGGTCGCCTGCTACGATGGCCACCCTTCGGTCGGGGCGTGGCGCAGTAGGTAGCGCGCGTCGTTCGGGACGACGAGGTCGGAGGTTCGAGTCCTCTCGCCCCGACCAATCCCTTGCTCGCCGGACGGTCAATCCCCCCGAGCGACCGGCGTGTGCCGAAACATCTCGCCATGGTGTTCGCCGTGAAGCACCGCGATGATGGCCATCCGCTCCACGCCCGCGCCGCAGATTGCGGCACTCGGCCGTGAAGCTTCGGGACCTCGGCTCGGGACGCAAACGGACTCGGTCCCGCGCGCTCTGTGCGGAGCCGATCTGGTCATTGACCGACTGTCGCGTTGTCGAGTTTAATCGGTGGCTGCGGGACGATCGGGGAACCGAGTGCTTGGGATGCCCAGCCCGCCGCGCCGCGTCCCGCGCCCAGGACGCGTCAGGGAGGTACCGGGCGCATGCGCCTTCGTCTCACCACCGTCCTCTCGGTCGTGGCGCTCTTGTTGGCCATGGCGCCCGCCGCCCTCGCTGGCCCGCCAGCGGCCGCCGCGCGCGGCTATATCGTCACCGTCCAGCCCGATGCCGATCTCGCCGGCACGCTGGCGGGCCTGTCGGGCCGGCTGGCATTCGCACCGACGCACGTCTACCGCCACTCGCTGCGCGGCTTCGCGGCCACGCTCAGCGCAACCCAGGTCGCTGCCCTGCGTGGCGATCCGCGGGTGCGGACGATCGTCGTCGATGGCGCGGTGCAGGCCTCTGCGCAGACTCTGCCTACTGGCATCAACCGGGTCGATGCCGACATCAGCTCCACCCAGGCCGGCAACGGTTCGGGAGCCGTCAGCGGCCCGGCGGTGGCGGTCATCGACACCGGCATCGACCTCGATCACCCCGACCTCAACGTCGCGGGCGGCGTGAACTGCTCGAGCGGTCGCAGCTTCGACGACGGCAATGGCCATGGGACGCACGTGGCCGGCACCATCGGCGCCAAGGACAACACCAGCGGCGTGGTGGGCGTGGCGCCCGGCGTTCCGCTCTACGCGGTGCGCGTCCTGAACAACCGCGGCTCGGGCAGTTTCAGCGGCATCATCTGCGGTGTCGACTGGGTGACCGCCAACGCCGCCAGCAAGAACATCAAGGTCGCCAACATGAGCCTGGGTGGCTCGGGCAGCAATGGCTCCTGCACCGATGGTGGCCTGCGCCAGGCGATCTGCGAGTCGACCGCCGCCGGCGTGACCTACGTGGTGGCCGCCGGCAACGACAATGCCGACTTCGCCAACCAGGTGCCGGCCACCTATCCGGAGGTGCTGACTGTCACCGCCATGGCCGACTTCAACGGCCAGCCCGGCGGCGGGGCGGCGGCCACCTGCCGCAGCGATGTCGATGACACCGCCGCCGACTTCAGCAACTACGCCACCACCGCCGAGGACATCGACCATTCGATCGCCGGGCCGGGCGTGTGCATCAGATCGAGCTGGAAGGGCGGCGGCTACAAGACGATCAGTGGGACCAGCATGGCCTCGCCGCACGTGGCCGGCGCCGCCGCGCTGTGCCTCTCCTCGGGCGCGTGCTCGGGAACGCCGGCGCAGGTCATCGACAAGCTGCAGGCCGATGCGGCCGCGCAACCGGCGAGCTACGGCTTCACCGGCGACCCGCGCAGCGCCAGCGGTGGCCGCCACTACGGATATCTCGTGTACGCCGGCGGCTACTGAAGCGAGACACGCATCGCGACTCGCGTGGAGGAGAGGTCCGCCTTTCCTCCACGCCCCTTCCATCCTGGCGCTCGGCGAAGGCCCCACCCTCAGAGTGGCGGTAGATGAGAGGCTATCGTTGCCGAGCGGGGTTGTTACGCGGGCCTTTTGATGGATGTTGGTTTCCGGGTGGGCCAAC
>JBQTHZ010000050.1:0-14452 GCA_052388515.1 Chloroflexota bacterium
CTTCCGGCCTGTCGTTGGAGTTTCGTTCCTCCGACGGCAACACCTACTACCAGCAGAACCTGTTCGCAGTGCGCAATGGCGAGCTGTACGTCGTCCAGTGGCTGGACTTCACCGATCCCGACCTGGATCTGCTGGCCGAGATCCTCACCACCTGGGGCTGGATGGGGTTCGGGGAGCCAACCGGCACCGGCGGCATCGCCGAGGCCAGCATGGCGTCGGAGGTCGATGAGTCCGCCGACGCACCCGATCCGTCTACCTTTGTGACAAGCTTCACGACCGATGCGCCGGCGATCTTCGTGGTGTTTCGGGCCGATGAGGGCGCCGAAGGAACCGTGAATCTCTTGTGGCTGATCGAGGATGAAGTCGCGTTCGAGGCAACGCTGGACGTGGCGGCGGACACAACGTGGGCGTGGGGGAGTATCACGCCGCCGAGCAGCGGCTGGGAGCCGGGAAGCTACGAGGTTCAGCTCGAGCTGAACGGCAATGTGGAGACCGTCCGCTTCACGGTCGAGGCAGCCCCATGAGGCGTCCGTAAAACGCTGAGCCGGACGTCGTCCTGATCATGCCAGCGGGGCGCTGAGCTGTCCCTCCACGAGCGGCTCGTCCATGACCCCCGCCAGCCGCTCCGCGATTGCCCACCAGTCGAAGTCGGCGGTCACGCTCGAGGCGTTCACGCTGACGCATCGGTCCTGGGGAAGGTAGGTGGGCAGGATGCGATCGAGGATGCCTTCGATCTCGTCGCGGAAGGCGTCGGACGTTGAGCGCACGCCGTCCGCCAGCAGTCCCACGTCGGGGAGCAGGCGCACGGACAGGTCGTAGGAGGTCGCCCAGCGCCGGATGAGCGGCTCGACGCCGAAGGGGTCCTCGCCGCCGGTGACGCGCAGGTAGTAGGCGAAGTTGTCGACCACGGATCGGTCGGTGACGAGCACCTCGGCCCGGCCGGCCAGCTCCAGCTCCTGCTGCACCTGGGCCATGAGCACCCAGAGCTGGGCTTCCGGGGTGGCGCTCTCGTTCAGGCCCAGCGGGTTGAAGCGGACGACCTCGCGCCCCACCTCGACCGAGTGTCCCGCTCGTCCGATCGTCGCGGCGAATGCATGGACCGCGTTCGACTTGCGCACCGAGTGCGATCCGATGAACGCGATCTTGGCTCGGTGGCTCCAGGGCATGGCTGCAGCCTACAGGCAGGCGCCGGTGCCGACCGCGGTGGTCGAGCCGATGGAGGGACCGAGGCGCTCCAGCGCCTGGTCGGCGCCGATGGCGTAGCCCACCTGGGGCGCGGTTCTCGACGCGCCGAACACCACGCCACCCACCACGCCGGGAGCGATGACCAGCGGGCCCCCGCTGTTGCCGCGCCGGATCTGGGCGGTCATCTCGACGACGCTGCGCTCGGCGATGCCGTCGCCGTAGATGTTCGGCCCGCCCGCTCGATAGGCCGCCGTCACCGCGGCCGGCGTGACGATCAGCTCGCCCCCGCCTGGATAGCCCAACGCAACGCCCCTCGTGGCGCGAGCCGGCGCCGTGCTGCTCAGCTCGAGCGGCGGTGCGGCTGCATCGGGAACGCTGAGGAGGGCAAGATCTGCGTCGGCGTCGAAGGCCACCACCGTTGCCGCGTGGACCGCCCCGCCGACGGTGACGGTCGTCTCGCTGCCTCCGGCCACCACGTGCGCGTTGGTGACGACGTTCGTCGTCGAGACGAAGAAGCCGCTGCCGACCGACAGGCCGGCGCCGCAGCCGGAGGTGGTGATGCGGGCCGTGCTGGCCAGCGCCGACTCGGCGAGCGCGCTCGCCTCTGCATCCGCGGGCAGATCGACGGGCGGGGCGGGCGTCGGCTCGAAGCCCGCGAAGAGCGGTGGGAGATCGGTCGTGTCGAGCAGGGCCAGGAGCCTCCCGGCGACGACGGTCGGGGCCGGCAGGCGTTCGCTCGCAAGGCGAAGCGCCGTCGAGTCGCGCGCGACCGACCCGAGCGCCGGCGCCATCCCGACGGCCAGCATGCCGCCGATCAGCCACACGAGGACCACGACGTGCGCCACGCCGACGACCGCGCCCCCCAGCGCGTCGAGTGGCCGGAGGCCGATGCTATGGATGCCGTGGCTCATCGACGCCCCGACGGCAGCCCCGGTCGCTTCGCCGACGAGCACGAACGCGCCGAGCATGAGCAGCGTTGCGAGCGCTCGGAGTGGCTGCTCGATCACGGCGAGCTGCTCGCGGAAGACGGTGGCCAGCAGGATCGCCAGCCCGAGGCCGATGGCGGCACCGACCAGCCCGAGCACGGGTCCGAGGAATCCGGCCCGGGCGCCGGCGATCATGCCGGTCAGCAACAGGACGAGCACGCCCGCATCGATGAGGTTCATGGGGTGTGCAGCCTAGCGGGTCCGATGGATCGGCGACGAAACGCCGGGAACGAGGCGAGGATGTTCATCGGCTCCGGTGTAGAGTATCGGCTTCCATCCAGACGTCAGGACGAGCCGGCAGGTTCGTGGAGGGTCGAACTTCAATGGCGCGAACGGTACGCGCGGCACTGCTCCAGGCGGAGTGGACCGGCGACAAGGAATCGATGATCGACAAGCACGTCGAGTATGCGCGCAAGGCGGCCGCCGACGGCGCGAAGGTCATGTGCTTCCAGGAGCTCTTTTACGGCCCGTACTTCTGCCAGGTCCAGGATCCCCAGTACTTCAGCTACACCGAGCACATCCCGGATGGCCCGACGACGAAGCGAATGCAGGAGCTCGCGCGCGAGACCGGGATGGTCCTCATCGTCCCGATGTACGAGGAGGACGAGCATGCCCAGGGCATCTACTACAACACGGCGGCCGTGATCGATGCCGACGGCACCTACCTCGGCAAGTACCGCAAGACCCACATCCCGCAGGTGAAGGGCTTCTGGGAGAAGTTCTACTTCCGCCCCGGCAACATGGGCTACCCGGTATTCGACACCGCGGTCGGCAAGGTCGGCGTCTACATCTGCTACGACCGACATTTCCCCGAGGGCGCGCGCGCGCTCGGCCTGAACGGCGCCGAGATGGTCTTCATCCCGTCGGCCACCTCGCGCGGGCTGAGCGAGTACCTGTGGCGGATCGAGCAGGTCTCCCACGCCGTGGCCAACGGGTACTACGTCGGCACCATCAACCGGGTCGGGATCGAGCCGCTCGGCGACAACGACTTCTATGGGCAGTCCTACTTCGCCGATCCGCGTGGCCAGTTCGTGGGTGACGTGGGGGATGCGCACGACGAGGAGCTCATCGTCCGTGACCTCGACCTCGACAAGGTCACCGAGGTGCGGCAGCTCTGGCAGTTCTACCGCGACCGACGCCCCGATGCCTACGACGACCTCGTCCGCCCGTAGATGGCGAGCTGTCGGGGCGCCAGATGCGGAAACAGCGACGCGATCGCCCCTCGACAAGCGCTGGTGCAAAACAATCGCTCCACTCATCGATTATATCACTAGTGATATATTCGCTGACAGCTTCGCGGCCAGTCATCGGGACTGGTCATGTCGTTGAGCCGGGAAGCCATCGTGGTTGAGCAAAGCCGACCGAGCGTGGTTCAGGCCGATGAGCGCGAGGAGGCGACCGGCCTTCCCAGGGGGGTCGTTGGTCAGCAGGCCTTCCACGACGACCAGGTTTGGGTGGGATTCCTCCGGCTCGAGACCGGAGCGAGCTCCCCGTGGCACCACCATGGCGAGTACGACAGCTACGCCTATGTCTTCGCGGGCGTGCTCCGATGGGAGCACGGCGAGGGCGGCCGCGACTCGACGACCGTGCGCGCCGGCGACGTTGGACGCATGCCCGGGTGGATGGTGCACCGGGACGTGAGCGCGGATGACGAGGATCTCGAGATGATCCTCTTCAGGGCGGGCAGCGGGGAGCTGACCATTGACCTGGACGGCCCCGACGGTGGAGAGACATGAGGTTCGGGATCACGCTCAAGCCGGACCACCGCTTCGAGCGCAGCGTCGAACTGGCGAAGCGCGCCGAGGCGAACGGCTTCGGCTACGGCTGGATGTTCGACTCGCATGTCCTGTGGCGCGATCCGTATCCGCTCCTGACCCTGATGGGCGCCGCCACGAACGACATGCGCCTGGGTACCTGCGTCACCAACCCGGCAACGCGCGACATCACGGTCACCGCCTCCGCACTCGCCACGCTCAACGAGGTCACCGGCGGCCGGATGGACCTCGGCATCGGCCGCGGCGACAGCGCCCGGCGCGTGATGGGCAAGAAGCCGACGACGGTCGCATACCTCGAGGAGTGCTGCCGGGTGGTCCGATCACTGACCGCCGGCGAGAAGATCACCCTCGATGGCACCGAGATCCAGATGCCGTGGGCGCAGCACGGTCCCGTGCCCATCTGGGTGGCCGGCTATGGACCGATGGCGCTCGCGGCCGCCGGCCGCGTCGCGGACGGGATCATCCTGCAGCTCGCCGATCCCGACATCATCCGCTGGTGCACATCCTTCGTTCGAGCCTCGGCCGCGGAGGCCGGCCGGGATCCCGATGACATCGAGGTCATGGCGGCCGCCCCGGCATATGTGAGCGACGATGTCGCCATGGCGCGCGACAAGGTCCGATGGTTCCCGGCGCTCGTCAGCAACCATGTCGTGGACCTCATCAACAAGTATCCGAAGGACGAGCTGCCCGAGGCGCTGTGGAGGTACGTCGAGAAGCGCGAGGGATACAACTACCTCCACCACGCCGAGGTCGGCAGCGACAACGCGCGCTTCGTGTCCGACGAGATCACGGATCGGTTCGGGATCGTCGGTCCGGCGTCGGCGCACGAGGAGCGCCTGGCGGAGCTGCGCGACGCCGGAGTCACCCAGTTCAACATCTATCTCATGAACGGTAACGAGGAGGAGCAGCTCGACCTCTACGGGCCCATCATCGAGCGTGAATCGGCCCTAGAGCGCACCTGAGGCGCACCTGCCAACCTGGCGCAGGTTTCCATGATCCAGTCGTCGCCGTGTCGCGGGCGGCGGTCCTCCTCAAGACGTTTGATGGCGCCGGTCCGGGCGCCGGACCCTCAGCCGGCAGTCCCGAAGGTCGCGCGGCCGGCCGGTCGATACGTCTGGATCGTTACGCCTGACGGCGTCGATCGCGACTCGACCAGCGTCAGGTCGTGCGTCTGCCCCTGCTCCGGGAACAGCCGCAGCCCGTCGCCCACGACGACGGGATAGAGCTGCAGGTTGAGCTCGTCGACGAGGTCCCGGTCCAGCAGCCACCGGAGCAGGGCGCCGCTGCCATGGACCTGCAGCTCGCGCCCGGGCTTCGCTTTGAGCTCGCGCACCGCCGTTTCGACGTCGCCCGCCATGACATGGGTGTTCCAGTCCGGATCCTTGAGCGTGGTCGAGGGCACGTACTTGGGCAGGACGTTGATGCCGTGGGAGACGGGATCGCCGTCGTCGTGGTGCGGCCAGTACGCCTCGAAGATCTCCCAGGTGCGGCGCCCGAGGAGCAAGGCATCCGCGCGTTCGAACACCGAGGTCACGAACCGCCCGGTCTCCTCGTCGAAGAGCGGCGCGACCCACCCGCCGCGGTCGAACCCGCCGCGCCGGTCCTCATCGGGGCCCCCGGGGCCCTGGTACACGCCGTCCATGGTCAGCATCATCGTTGCGGTCAGCTTCATGTCATCGCTCCCTGCGAGTGATCGTCGATGGTTTGACTGCCGTTCGGACGGAAGCTCATCGGCAGGTCGCGACGGGCCGCGGCCGATGACAGCGGGACGCCTGCGGGCGCACATCATCGTCTGACGGGCACGACCCTTGCACCGGAGCGAGGCATGACAGCCACCCGCACGACCACCAAGCTCGGCCCGGACCAGGCGCACCTCAAGGACCTCATGCGCGACCTGGCGGAGGCGACCTCGACCGAGGCTCCCGTTCTCAGCGTCTACATCGACGTGCGACCCGCCGGCGAACGGCCGGGAGAGCGCAACGAGCTGACCGTGGTTCGGGATCGGCTCAACGCCATCGGCGACGCCCTCGAGCCGCACACTGATGCACGCGAATCGTTCGACGCCGACCGGGCTCGGATCGACGACTTGCTCCAGAGCCTCGACCTGGCAGGCACCGATGGGGTTGCCGTCTTCGCGTGCGGCCGCATCGGTCTCTGGGAGGCGATCGGTTCGAACATCCAGTTCGACACCCAGGTGTCGGCCGGGCCGACCGCCGAGCTGTTCCAGATGGCACGCATGCTCGACGAGAACGTCAGCGCGGTGGTGGCAGTGGTCGACACCAGCACGTGCCGCCTGTTCGTGACCCGACGCGGCGATCTCCTCGAGCGCGAGGGTCGCGATGAGGGGCCGGAGGAGCACACGCGCCACGACCAGGGCGCCTGGTCACAGGCGCGCTACCAGCGCCACATCGACATGCAGGACAGGCGCTTCGCCGCGGAGGCCGCCCTGGCCATCGATCGGCTCGTGCAGCGCGAGCACGCGACCCACGTGCTGCTTGCCGGCGACGAGCACGCGACCTCGGTCCTGGTCGGGGAGCTCTCGGAGCGTGTGCGCCCGCTGGTGGAGCACGTCGCGCACCTCCAGATGCGATCCAGCCCTGACGAGGTGCGCGAGGAGATCGCACCGCTCCTCTCCGCGCTCGAGGAGGCGGAGGGGCAGGCAGTCGCGGATCGTGCCATCGGCAGCAGCCGTGCCGGCGACCTGGGCGTGACCGGTATCGACGCCACCATGGCGGCCCTTGAGGCCGGGCAGGTGGACGAGCTCGTCATCGACGATTCGGCGCCCATCGAGGAAGAGCTGCGCGCGGAGCTCGTGCGCCAGGCCTCGCTGACCGATGCGCGTGTCGAGATCGTTCACGAGCACGAGGGCCTGCTCCGTTTCGAGGGCGTCGGCGCGACGCTGCGCTTCCGAGTCTGAGATGAAGATCGGATTCGTTGCTGGCTTCGGCCCCATCACTCGTGACGCCGATGCGGCGCATGCCTTCTGGCGCGACGGCCTCGGCATCGAATTCGACGAGCCGGTGCCGGGCTACTTCACCAACGACGACCTGGACGGCGTGAAGGCCTTCGCAATGTGGCCGCTCTCGCAGGCCGCGCAGTCAACCTTCGGCACCGACGCGTGGCCGGCCGACCTTCCGGAGCCACAGGCCTGGCTTGAGCTGGACGTCGAGTCTGTCGACGCCGTGGCCTCGGCGGTCAAGGAGATGCAGAACGCCGGTCACCGGGTCCTGCGCGATGCCCACGAGGAGCCGTGGGGCCAGACCACGGCACGGCTGCTGTCGCCCGAGAGCCTGCTGGTCGGCATCACCTACACGCCGTGGATGCACAGGAGCGATACGGGACCGATCACCGAGTCCTGACCCTATCGCCGTGCCTCGCGCCCGGCGGCCTTCGCGGCGCGCTTGGTCGCCTGGTATGCGGCGAGGGCCGCGGGCGAGTCGACGTCACCGAGGGTGGGATGCCTGGGCAGCTCCTCCTCGGCGCCGGCAGGCGTGATCCCCAGCTGCCTGACGAGCACCGCGAAGAGCGACGCGACCTTCATCTCGCCGAAGCCGGGCAGGGCGGCGATGCGTCGCTTCAGGTCACGCGCGTCGGACGCATCGGTCCACAGGCGTGCGGCCTGGCCGTCGTAGGTCGTCGCGATGTAAGACGCCAGCTCCTGGACCCGCTTGGCCATGGCACCTGGAAACCGGTGGATCGCGGGTGGCCCCTTCGATGCGGCATCCAGGTCCGCCGGATCCAGCGCGGCCAGCTCTCGCGCGTCCAGCGTGCCGAGGCGATCGAGCAGCACCCGCGGGCCGGAGAAGGCCTTCTGCACAGGCACCTGTTGGTCGAGCGCGAAGCCGATGAGCAGTGCCATCGGCTCGCTCACAAGGAGCTTGTCGGCGTCGTCATTGCCGGTGAAGTGAAGTCGGTCTGTCATGACCGCCATCCTACGCCGCCGAGCCAAACGACCCGATCCATGGGCCAGGCGACGCCCCACGCGGCTGCTCGCTCGATGGATATATCACAATTGGTATAACCGCTGACAGGCGCGAGACCGGGGGTGAAATGCTGCGACGCCGCGAAGCCGCACGCCATGCGCGAGCGACCTACGATGCACATCTGCGAGTCACTTGACGGAGGAACCGATGCGGACGCTGATCAAGGGTGGAACGATCATCAACGCCGATGCCACGACTGCGGCGGACGTGCTGGTGGACGGGGAGCGCATCGCACTGATCGGTACGGATCTGGCAATGGAGGCCGATCGGACGGTCGATGCCACGGGCAAGTGGGTCATTCCAGGCGCGATCGACGTTCACACTCACATGGAG
Source organism: Chloroflexota bacterium (assembly GCA_052388515.1). Taxonomy (GTDB): domain Bacteria; phylum Chloroflexota; class Limnocylindria; order QHBO01; family QHBO01; genus JACDBZ01. The sequence continues at coordinate 8,263 of JBQTHZ010000050.1, forward strand.
CTGCCATTCGGCGGGACGTTCGCCAAGGATACCTTCGAGACCGGCACGCGGGCTGCGGCCTTCGGTGGGACGACGACCATCATCGACTTCGCCGTCCAGGGCAAGGGCCAGGCCCTGCGCGAAGGGCTCGACGCCTGGCACGCCAAGGCCCAGGGCAACGCCACCATCGACTACGGCTTCCACATGATCATGTCGGACGTCACCGATGCGACCCTCGCCGAGATGGACCAGCTGGTGGCCGAGGGCATCACCGACTTCAAGCTCTTCACCGCCTACCCGGGCGTCTTCTTCAGCGACGACGGCGCCATCTTCCGAGCCATGCAGCAGACGGCCAGGAACGGCGGCCTCATCCTCATGCATGCCGAGAACGGGCTGGCGATCGACGTGGTGGCGGCGCAGAACGTCGATGCCGGGAACACGGATCCGTACTACCACGGCACATCTCGCTCGCCGGTCATGGAGGGAGAGGCCACGAACCGGGTGATCCGCCTGGCGCAGGTGGCCGGCGTGCCCGTCTACATCGTGCACCTGAGCGCGATCGAGGCGCTCAACGAGGTACGCCGTGCCCGTGACGAGGGCCTGCCGGCCTACGCCGAGACCTGTCCGCAGTACCTCTTCCTGACGCTGGACGACATGGGCAATGGCTTCGAGGGCGCCAAGTTCGTGTGCTCGCCACCGCTGCGGCCGGCCGAGCACGCCGCCGAGCTGTGGAAGGGCCTCGCCAAGGACGACCTGCAGGTGGTCTCGACCGACCATTGCCCGTTCGACTTCCATGGCCAGAAGGACCTCGGCGAGGGCGACTTCCGCAAGGTGCCGAACGGCCTGCCCGGCGTCGAGGATCGCGTCAACCTGCTCCACTCGGGCGGTGTCGCGGATGGCTACCTGACCCCGAACCGCTGGGTCGAGGTCACCAGCGCCGCGCCGGCCCGCATGTTCGGGCTCGAAGGGCGCAAGGGCGTCGTCGCGGTCGGGGCAGATGCGGACCTCGTCATCTACGACGCCGCGGCGAAGCACACGATCAGTGCCGAGACCCATCACATGGACGTCGACTATTCCTGCTACGAGGGACGCGAGGTGACGGGTCGCGCCGAGATCGTCCTCTCACGCGGCAAGGTCATCGTCGACGGCGACGAATGGCTCGGCGCGGCGGGTGATGGTCGCTTCCTGAAGCGGACTCCGACCGGCGATCTGCTGGGCCGCACCTGATCGGTCATTTGTCGCATTGGGCGATTCGCTGCTTGGCGACTATCCTGCTCCGGCTGCATTTCCCATAGGAGAGCACTCGTGAAGCGCATTTCAATCCTGCTCGTGGCTCTGCTGGCGCTCGTCGTCGCGGCGTGCTCGAGCGGCGAAGCGAGCCCATCGGCTTCGCCCAGCGAGCCGGTCGCCACCCAGGCAGCGACGCCCGAGCCGACCGAGTCGGAGGCCGATGAGCCGAGCGAGGCGCCAGAAGCGTCCGGATCGATCACCGCGATCCCGTCGTTCGACCTCAACGGCGATCCGGAGCTCGCCGCCCGGTTCCCGGACACGGTGGGCGGTGAGCCCCTCCAGGTCCAGAGCTTCCGTGGCGACACGTTCATGTCCATGGGCGGCTCCGATCCCGCCTTCGACGCCTTCCTCGACTCGGTCGGAGCCGAGCTCGAGGATGTCTCGGTCGCCTTCGGCGGATCGGCGTCCGCCACGGGAGCACTGAGCGTTGGCGCCTTCCGCGTCCTCGGCGCTTCCGAGGACGACCTGGAACGGGAGTTCATCGCTGCCAGCGAGGAGGCCGGCGACGTGTCGGGCCTCACCCAGGCCAACATCGCCGGAAAGGACGTCTGGACGGCGACCGATCCGTCCGGCGAGACCGGCATGTCCGTCTTCCTGTACACCAAGGACGACACCGTGTACTTCCTGACCGGGACCGAGGAGCAGGTGGGCGAGATCCTGGCGGCCCTGCCGTAGTGCCGTCCCGCGCCGCCGTCTTCCTCAACGAGGGGGCCGGCAGCGCGCGGAGCGATCACGTCCGGCGCATGGTGGGGCTTGCCCGCCGCGCCCTGGACGCGGACCTTCACGTCGTCGCCACCCGCGACATCGGGGAGCTCACCACCTGGCTGACCGAGCGGATCGATGGCTACGAGACCGCGGTGATTGCCGGCGGAGATGGTTCGCTGGGCGTGGCGTACAACGTGGCGGCCGATCGCAAGGGCTTGACGCTGGGGTACCTCCCGGCCGGTTTCGGCAACGCGACACGTCACCTGCTGCGTCTGCCCGCGACGCCGGATGAGCTGGTCGAGGTGCTCGTGCGCCGCGACGTACGACCCGTCGACCTCATCGGTGTCGATGGGCGGCTGGCGCTCTTTGCCGGTGCCGGCTGGGACGCTCTCGTTGCCGGCCGCTACGCCGATGCAGGCGCGCGCCGCCTGCCGGGGTGGGCGTCCGCCGTGGCCCGGTCGCTCCCCGACCTGTGGCGGCGTCCGCCGGTCGCGGTGCGCGCCGACGACTGGACCGTCCACCGCGGACCGATGGAGCTGCTCGTCATCAGCACCACCCCCTTCTATGGCCGCGGTCTGCGGATCAATCCCGGCGCGCGCCCCGACGCCGGCAGGATGGCCTTGCGGATCTACCCGGGGCCGGCTCCGCGCTTCGCGGTCGAGGCCGCCCGCTGGGCATTCAGGATCATGCCCGACGCCGAGCGGATCGACGCGCGCCGGGTGGAGCTCCGCACCCTTGACGATTCCGGCGTCGCGGTCCAGGCCGACGGCGACGTCATCGGCGCACGGCCGTCGTGGACGTTCGAGATCCGCCCCGCGGCGGTTCGGCTCATCGGACGCTGGAGCTGAGCCCGCGCACCACGTTCAGGGCCGCGAACGCCGCTCGTCGCAGTCGCTGAGGACCGGAGCCGTGGATGCGAACCTCCGTCGGGGGCATCGACACGGCGCCGCTCAGCGCGACCCGCACGCGACTCCGCCCGTTCGCGTCCTGCGGGAGGAGGGAGACCTGGAGCACAGCGTCACCCGCCGGCGGCCCCACCGGCGTCCCCATGTCGAGCACGCCTCCGAGGTAGCGCGCGCCCCCGACTCGCGGCGACACGGCGGCAAGCGTCGACAGCAGCGCGCCCTCCGTGTCCGACTCCCAGCTCGCCACGGTTCCGACGCCCAGCGCGCCGAGCGCGGCCAGGGCTGCGGTCGCGAGATCGTCGTCATCGGTCCCATAGGCGTCGTCGCCCAGCACGACAAGCGCCGCCTGGATGCAGGTGTCGAGCGCGCCGGCGTCGCCGCGTGTCGAGAAGCGAGCGTGCACGCCATCGTCGCGCGCATAGATCCCGGCGTCGACGCCGTCGGGCGGGTCGGTGAGCAGCGTCCCCAGCCGCTCCGCCATGGCCGATTCGCCGATCCCGAAGGCTTTGACCGAGCGGAGGGCGAGCGGCGGCAGCGCGAACCGGGCGGCGAGCCGCGGCCGAGTCTGCTCGTGCCACATCCTCCGCATCTCGGATGGCACCCCGGGCATGAGGACCACGATCACGCCATCGCGGTCGACCCACCAGCCCGGCGCAGAACCGATCGGGTTGGGAAGCGCCTCGGCCGACGGCACCAACGTCGCCTGGCGACGGTTGGCGACCGGCATCGGCCCGAGGGCGCGGTAACGCTCCTCGAGGGCGGCGAGCAGGGTGGCGTCCTCGGCCAGCCGCTCACCCAGCGCATCGGCGACCGCCTCGCGGGTCAGGTCGTCGTGCGTCGGTCCGAGCCCGCCGGTGGCCAGGACCACCGACGACCGCCCGCGAGCCTCGACGAACGCATCACGGAGCACGCGCCGATCGTCGGGAAGCGTGCGAACCGCCTGGAGCGGCAGCCCGAGCGTCGCCAGCTCACGGCCCAGGAAGGCGGCGTTCGTGTCCACCGTCTCGCCGAGCAGCAGCTCGGCGCCGACGGAGACCAGCTCGGCGGCGGTCATCGGGTCCGAGTGTAGACTGGAAAACAGAGTGCAATCATTGGCCCGATGCCGAGCCGGGTCATCGGTCTGAACCCCTCAAGAGGAGATCCTTCCCGTTGACCGATCCAGCCCTGACCGTCGAGGCGGTCCTCACCGATGATCTCCGCGACTGGCTGATGAGCGAGCTGCGCTTTCCCGTCCTTGCCGTGCTCACCGGCGACGGTGCGCCGAACCAGTCGGTGATGTGGTTCGACCTCGATCCCGAGCAGCCCGACACGATTCTCATGAACACGAAGGTCGGCCGTGCAAAGGAGCGCTTCCTGCGGCGCGACCCGCGCATCAGCCTGGCCTTCGAGGAGGAGCTGACCTGGGTCGCCCTCCAGGGCCAGGCCGTGCTCGACGACGACCGCGAACGCTCGATGGCCGACATTCTTGCCCTCGCGCGTCGCTACGGCAGCAGCGGAGCCGAGTTCGCCGGACAGGAGCGGTTGACGTTCCGGATGCGCGTCGAGAAGGTGATCCGCCATGACTGACGTCACCTCGTGATCACCTCGATCAACCCGGCCACGGAGGAGACGCTCGCCGAGTTCGAGCCCTGGTCGAACGACAGGGTCGACGAGGCGGTCGACCGGGTGTCGGCTGCGCAACGCACCTGGCGCGAGATGACCGTCGCGGAGCGCGCCGTGCCGATGCGCCGCGTTGCCGAGCTGCTCCGGGAGCGTGCAGGACGCTACGGCGCCCTCATCACGTCCGAGATGGGCAAGCCGATCGTCGAAGCCGAGGCGGAGGTCACCAAGTGCGCCCTGGCCTGCGACCACTACGCCGATCACGCCGCGGAGTATCTCGCCGATGCACAGGTCGCCACCGAGTCGCTCACGAGCTACGTCGCGTACGAGCCGCTCGGGATCGTTCTGGCGATCATGCCGTGGAATTTCCCGTTCTGGCAGGTCTTCCGCGCCGGGGCCCCGACGCTGATGGCCGGCAACGGCATGGTGCTGAAGCACGCCTCGAACGTGCCGCAATCGGCCCTGGCGTGCGAGGAGGTGCTGCGCGATGCCGGGTTCCCGGAGGGACTGCTGCGGACCGTGCTGGTCGCCGGCGCCGACACCGAGCGGCTGATCGACGACGATCGGATCGCGGCCGTGACCCTGACCGGATCCTCCGAGGTGGGCGCACGCATCGCTTCGCTCGCCGCGGCTCGCCTCAAGAAGCAGGTGCTCGAGCTCGGCGGATCGGATCCGTTCATCGTGCTCGCGGACGCGGATCTCGATCACGCCGCCCGGACTGCGGCGCGGGCACGCAACCAGAACACCGGCCAGAGCTGCATCGCCGCCAAGCGGTTCATCGTGGAGGAGCCGGTGGCCGACGAGTTCGGCACGCGTTTCGCCGATGCCGTCCGCGCGCTGCGCGTGGGGGACCCAGCATCGCGGGACACGAACGTCGGGCCGCTCGCGCGCGGCGACCTGCGTGACACGCTCGAGCGCCAGGTCTCCGAGTCGCGGAGCATGGGTGCCGATGCGATCGTGGGCGGCGAGCGCGTCAACGGCCGGGGCTACTTCTACGCCCCCACGATCCTCGACGGCGTCACCGACGGCATGCCCGCCTTCCGTGAGGAGACGTTCGGTCCCGTCGCTGCGCTCATCCGCGCCCGCGACGTCGACCACGCCATCCAGCTCGCCAACGACACCGAGTACGGCCTCGGCGCGGCGGTCTGGACGCGCGACCTCGACGCGTCGAAGGGCATCGCGCGGCAGATCGCCGCGGGATCGGTCTTCGTCAATGGCCTCGTCGCGTCCGACCCGCGCATGCCGATGGGCGGCGTGAAGCGCAGCGGGTACGGTCGGGAGCTCGGCCGCCACGGCATCTGGGAATTCACCAACATCCAGACGGTGCGTATCGGTCCCGCGGAGGCTCCACAGGGAGCCTGACCGCTGGCCGCGATCTATCGGGGCCAGCGCGACGGAACCCGTTCTGCGGCGCGATTCTCACCGTCCATGGAGGATCCATGCGCCTGTGCCGCGCCGCCCGGCACCGTTCAGGCTCCGCCAGCGGTCATGGATCGCGGGAATGCGCCCGTCGGAGGCTTCCGGCGCCGTCGTGGCGAGAGATCGCGGACCCAAGCGACCCCACGCGGCGACGCCTACCATTGACCGATGCATGACTCGACACCGAAGGCCGCCGGGCCGATCAAGTTCGGCGCCAACTCCCGGAACCAGTACTCCGATTGGGCATCGCTCCGCGAATCGGGCATTCGCGCCGATCGCCTCGGCTTCGACTC
>JBQTHZ010000051.1:0-5871 GCA_052388515.1 Chloroflexota bacterium
CTGAGTCCGACGCCGAACCAGAGCGCTGCGGCCGGAGGCACGGCGTGCCGCGGGAGCGGCCGGTGGCGAGTCCGGCGCATCAGATCGTCGATGTCGCGGTCGACGTACATGTTGATCGCGTTTGCTCCGCCGGCCGCCAGCGTGCCGCCGACCACGACGGCCGCCATGAGCCAGACGGAAGGGATGCCGCGCTCGGCGAGCACCATGGTCGGGACGGTGGTGACCAACAGGAGCTCGATGATTCGCGGCTTCGTCAGCGCGATGTAGGCGCGCACGGCGTCGATCGGTCCCGGCTGGTGGTCGTGCGCTCTGCGTCGCAGACGAACCTCGGACGGCCGCAGCCGGCGACCGGTCAGCCAGAGCCAGACCGATGCCCCCCACAGGGCGGCGCCGACCGCCAGGTGCGGCACCACGAACAGCGCCGAGAGACGCGAGACCACGTTCAGCCCGCCCAGCGCGATCTGCACCACGACCAGCACGACCAGCCACGCAGCCAGCATGCGCGGCAGCCGAACCTCGGTCGAGCGACGGATCGTCAGCGCGCTCCAGGCCACCAGGCCCGCCACGACCAGGCTCATGAGCCGATGCGCCACGTGGACGGCCTGCTCGTCGCCGCTGATGGCGGGCAGGACCGATCCGTTCATGAGCGGGAAGTCGGCGTAGGCGAGCCCGGCATCCTGGCCGGTGACCCACGAGCCGAGCAGCATCTGCGCGAAGATCACCATCGCCGTGATGCCGAGAAGCCGCGTCATTCCCGGCCGCACGTGCGCGGCAGGCATCGGTCCGTGGCTGGCTCGTTCGGCGATGAAGATCACGGCGGCAAAGACGGTGAGGGCCATGGCCAGGTGGGCGGTGACGAGCTCGGCGGCCAGGCCCTGGAGCACGACCGCGGCACCGAGCAGCGACTGCACGATGACGAGGGCGCCGGCGATCACCGCCGCCGCCAGCAGCGGCAGGTCGCGGCGACGACGCGTGAAGACGGTGATGAGTCCCACGGCGCCGACGAGCGGGCCGACGAACACGGCGGCCGTGAGCCGATGCGTGTGCTCGATCCACGCGTGGAGGTCGGCCGGGGGCAGCCAATCGCCGAAGCAGAGCGGCCAGTCCGGGCAGCCGAGCCCCGAATCGGTGGCGCGCACGAGGCCGCCAACGGCGATCAGGACGAAGGTCGCGACGGCAGCAGCGACCGCCAGCTTGGCAAATCGGGTCAAATCGGGTTCCTCTGACCGCTCGGAGGGGCCGGGGGAGCGGGCCCCGCCATGATAGCCGCAGTGCTCCGGCTCGGATTCCGTCGGGCCGGCGCCCGGCGAAGCTACCGCGCCGAGCCGAACGCCTGGGCCACCCGCCGATCCGCCGCGCGCGCCTGCGGCGCGTGGCGAACCAGTGGAGGAATGAGCGGCAGAGCCCGGCGAATCACGCGCGCGATGCGCGCGACTCCAGCCTCGCGGGCAGTTGACCAGCGGATTCCGTACTGGCGGCGAAGGTCGTCCGGCAGCGTCGATAGCGAGAGAAGATGTGACGCGTCCCAGGCGACGCGCGGCACCGAGCGGATCGGATAGAGCACGGTTCGCGCGATGCGACGCCCCTCCGGCGTGACGCGGATGGTGCCATCCGCCATCCGATCCTCCATCCACCCTCGGAGCTCGCCGATGGTCGGTGGCAGCAGGGCATCGGGGACACCAAGCATCTGCGCCACGCGACCGGACTCCGCGTGGTAGGCCTGCTCATCGGCCGCCGACAGCGGGGTAACGAACCGCCCGTAGATGCGCAGCGCGGTGTCGATGAGCGTGGCGTGGACCCACAGCAGCGCCTCGGGATCTCGTGCGTCGTAGGGCCTTCCGTCGGCCATCTGCCCACGCACCACGCGGTGGATGGCGTTCACGCGCCGAATTGCCGCGTCGGCCGTGGATCGGCTGCCGAAGACGACATCGAAGCTGCTGTCGAGCGTCCGCATCAGGCGGCCGAACGGATCCGTCGCGTAGGTCGAATGCTGCGCGACCCCGGCCGCCACGACCGGATGGGCCGCCTGCATCAGCAGCGCGCACGAACCGCCGGCCAGGACGACCAGCTCGCGGTCGATGCGCCACGAGGTCGAGCCCGGACCGAAGATCCCTGCCGCCTCTCCGGCGGCGGTCATCCGTAGGCCGATGCCGGCGCACCACGCGGACGGCGCGGGGTGTGGAAGACCACCCGGAAGATGAAGCCGGCCACGACACCGGCCACGAACCCGCCGATGTGCGCCATGTAGGCCACTCCGCCACCGGTCTCCTCGGTGACAGCGAAGGCGCCGATGCCGTTGATGAACTGGAACGCCGCCCACAGGCCGATGGCGACGATGGCGGGCACCCGCATCGGGAAGCGAAGCATCAGGACGGTGACCCGGTTGGTCGGGAACATGACGAGGTACGCACCGAGCACCCCGGAGATGGCGCCGGAGGCACCCAGCGTCGGGATGATGGAGTCGGTCTGCACCAGGATCTGCGCGAAGCTGGCAATGATCCCGGCGACCAGGTAGAAGGCGAGATACGGCAGGTGCCCGATCCGATGCTCGACGTTGTCGCCGAAGATCCACAGGAAGAGGAGATTGCCGGCGATGTGCAGCCAGCCACCGTGCATGAACATGCTGGAGAACAGCGTGAGCCAGATCGGGGTCGGCCCGGGCTCCTGCGGGATCGGAACGGGCGTGCCGTCGATGGTGATCTGCTGGGGCTCGACGAGGTCGACGTTGTTCGTGATCTCGAATGGGACCGCGCTGTAGCCGTAGGTGAACGCTTCGCCGCTGGGGCTTCCGGCTCCCTGCAGGAGCAGGAAGACGGCGAGGTTGAGGCCGATGAAGGCCAGGCTGATGAAGGCAGGACCGTGGCCGCGCTCGTTCTCGTCACCGATCGGGAACATCGGGCGGATGATAGAGCACGTCTCGCGCCATAATCGGCGGCGTGGAGATTGACGTCCGACCCTACGAGGGCGACCGCCGCGCCTACCTCGATTCGATCGGCATCGGCTTCGGGGAGCACCTCAACGATGAGACGGCCGCGATCTTTGAGTCGGTGCTCGAATTCGACCGCGCCATCGCCGCCTACGATGGCGACCAACTGGTCGGCAACGCGGCGGCCATCAGCTTCGAGCTGACCATCCCGGGCGGCGTGCTGCCGGTCGCCGGCGTCACGACCGTCGGCGTCCAGCCGACGCATCGGCGCAGGGGTGCGCTGCGGCAGATGATGCGCGTCCAGATCGATGACGTGCACCGGCGCGGCGAGCCGCTGGCGGTCCTGTGGGCCTCGGAGGGCAGCATCTATCACCGCTTCGGCTACGGGCTGGCGTCGCTCAAGGCAAGCCTGAAGGTCGAACGCCACCGCAACGCGTTCCGTGTGCCGCACGAATTCAGCGGGCGGGTCCGCATGGTGAGCGAGGACGAGGCTCGGGTCGCCTTCCCGCCGGTGTTCGACGCGGTGCGACCCACGTGGCCCGGCTTCTTCAGCCACTCGCCCGACTTCTGGAACGCGGAGGTCTTCTACTTCCCGGAGAAGTGGCGCCGCGGGCGGGGACAGCCGTTCCACGTGCTCCACGACGTCGGCGGCGCGATCGACGGATACGCGCGGTACGCCATCCGCGAGGGCGACGTGCACGAGGTCTCGATCCTCGACATGATGGCCAGCACGCCGGCGGCGCACCTCGACCTGTGGCGCTACCTTCTCGACATCGATCTGATGAGCCGCGTCGAGTCGTGGAACATCGCGGTCGACGACCCGCTTCTCCTGACGATCGCCGAGCCGCGCAAGCTCGAGATGACCATGGGCGACGCGCTCTGGCTGCGGATCGTGGACCTGGCTCCGGCCCTCGCCGCCCGCCGCTACCGCGGCGACGGACGCGTCGTGGTGGAGGTGGCCGATGAGTTCTGCCCGTGGAACGACGGCCGCTGGTCCCTGACCGTGGAGGCTGGAGTCCCGTACGTCGAGCCCGCGACGGACTCGGCTGACATCGCCTGCGACGTGACCGATCTTGCGGCCGCGTACCTCGGCGGCTTCAGCTTCGCCCAGCTGGCGGCCGCAGCCAGGGTCAGCGAGCTCGCGCCGGGAGGCGTCACGCGAGCCGATGGCCTGTTCCGCACCGATCGCGCGCCGTGGTGCCCGCGACCGTTCTGACCCCCTGTCCGCGCAGCCTTCATCGCTGCGGCGCGTCACCGACGCGGGAACGGAACAAATGTGCCGATGGCGAGCATTGCTCGGACTGTGAGCTCGTTTCGAGCGTGCGCTGAGCGTGACGTCGATCCAACGACGCCCGTTTCTTCCGACAATGACCATCCACGCGAGCATTGTTCGAAACCCGAGCCGGGATTGTGATCAATGCTCCCTCGACGCGCGATGTTCAGGAACGCGCGACGTCCGGCCCGTCAGCTGCGCTCAACCTGCGACAGGCGCGGCGTCGGCCGCCTGAGACTCGACAACGTTGCGCGGCGGGTTGCGGATCCCGGCCGCGTTCATCGCGGCGCCGACGACGAGGAGGGCCGCGGCGACGAGCATGGCGAGGTGGAATGCATCGGTCGATGCCTTGCGAGCGGCGTCGGCCAGCGCCGGATCGGTCCCTTCCGACGTGCTCGTCAGGGGCTGCACCTGCTGGCGAACCGCGGGATCGTCGACGTCGAGTCCGGGCACGAGGCCGGCGAGGGTCGGGTAGAACGTCGCCGTGATGGCAATGAAGAGCACGGCGCTGACGAGTGGCGACCCGACCCGGCTGACGGCGTTGTTGATGGCCGAGCCGAGGCCGGCATTGCGGACCGGCACCGAGCTCATCAACGCGGTGGTCAAGGGCGCGACGAGCATGCTGATGCCGATCCCGAACACGACGAGCGCAGGGAACACGTCGAGCAGGACGGCGCCGGGTGGCACGAGCGTCAGCGGATCGCCTATATCGGCGCGCCACGACTCCGAGCTCGCCGGGATGCGCGCCAGCCACAGGAGCCCGGCGGCCATGACCAGCGGCCCGACGGTCATGAACAGCCGCGGTCCGAAGCGCGCCGAGAACTGCCCCGCCGGGGTCGAGAAGAAGGTGAGCAGGAGCGCGATCGGGATGCCGACCGCCCCTGCTGCCAACGGTGAGTAGCCGAGCGTGCCCTGGAGGAAGAGCGGCTGGAAGGCGAGGGACACGTAGAGCGCGCCGTAGATCACGAACGTCGACAGGTTGACGACGGTGAAGTTGCGCGACGCGAAGAGGCTGGGCGGCACCAGCGGCCGCGGGCGGGTCAGCATCAGGATCGGCACGGCAACGATGGCGACGGCGCCGATGGCCAGGGCCGCCCACGCAATCGGGTCCTGCCACGCCTGCTCCTGGCCGCGGGTGGCGCCGAAGGCGAGCCCACCGACGCCGATGGCGATCACCGCCGCGCCGAGCCAGTCGAAGTCACCTCGCGCGTCGGTGTCGCGGCTCTCCGGCACCTTGATGGTGGCCCACAGTGCGATCGCGATGAGCGGCACGTTGATGAGGAAGGCGGCCCGCCAGCTGACCGATTGCACCAGGAAGCCGCCGAGGAGCGGCCCGGCGATCAAGGTGGCCGAGGTGCCGGCCGCCCAGAGACCGATGGCGCGGCCTCGCTCCTCGCCCTCGAACGCGGCGGTGATGATCGACAGGCTGCCGGGGACCAGCAGGGCGCCGAATGCGGCCTGCACGATGCGCGAGGCGATGAGGAACTCCATGTTCGGCGCCACCCCGCAGGCGACCGAAGCGACGCCGAAGCCGATGAGACCGATCATGAACATGCGGCGACGCCCGAAGAAGTCGTTCAGCGCGCCCGCCAGGATCAGCAGCGCTGAGAGGACGACGAAGTACGCGCTGTTGACGTAGGTCAGGCCCTCGAGGCGCGCCACGAACGTCGTG
>JBQTHZ010000052.1:0-3488 GCA_052388515.1 Chloroflexota bacterium
GGCGCTCCGGGATCCAGTGCTCCCGCTCCTGATCGCGTTCACGGCGGTCGCGGTCGTATCTGCCGTCCTGAATGCGACGCCGGCGCGCGTCGCGCTTCTCGGCATCGTGATGACGGTCGATGCATTCGCCGTCTACTTCCTGGCTCGCATGCTCCCTATCGACCGGCGGGGCATCGGCGCTGCTGTCGTCGCCGTCGTTGGCATGTCTGCCGTCGTGGCGGTGGCCGGTCTGCTGCAGATCCTCCTCCATCCAGATCTGCTCGGCTTTGCATCGTTCGCGGGCCGGTTTGGGGAGGGCGGCCGGATCACCTCCTTCCTCGGCAATCCGAACATGGTCGCCGCGGTTGTCGGCTTCACGCTTCCGTTTCCGCTCTTCGGTGCCCGGCACCTGCCAATCGCGCGCTGGCGGCGGTTGGCCTTCGCCGTCCTGGTCCTCTTCTGCCTGGCGCTCCTGCTCACGTTCTCGCGGGGAGCCTGGCTGGCGGTCCTGGTGGGTGCACTCGTTGGCATCCTGGTCTTCGACCCACGGGCGCTGCTCACCTTGCTCATCGCGGTCGCCATCGCGTGGGCGATCTCGGTCGTCATGCCGCGCAACCTGCTCATCGCCCAGGCTGACCTTCCGAACTACTTCCCCGAGACCGGGGCCCCCAGCATCATCGACTCGACCCTCGACCGCCTCGACGAGGTCTACGAGAGCCGCGACCTGCGCATGCGCTTCATCCGCGAAGGCCTCGTGGTGGTGGATGACAACATGCTGATCGGCACGGGGCCGGGGCGCTATGGGGGTGCGGCCAGCGCGATCATCCCGTCGCCGGTCTACGACGAGTACGGGACCGGGTTGTACGGCTTCCGTACGGTGCACAACTTCTGGCTGCACCTGCTCGGCGAAGTCGGCGCCATCGGCACCGCCGTGTTCCTGACCCTCATCGCGGGCATCTGGCTGCGCTTCGCGCGCGCCGCGCGAGATGCGCGCGCGGCCGCCGATCCGGTTGGCTTCCTGCTCCTCGCCGGCACAGCGACGGCCGTTGCCATCAGCGCGCTCAACAACGCGACCGAGATGATCTTCGAGGGCAACTTCCCGAGCTTCGTCGTCTGGCTGGTCGTCGGGATGGTTTCGCTGCTTGCCCCGCCGACCGCGGTGCGCACGCGGAAGCGGACGGTCGAGCGAGCGCCGCCGCGCTCAGGCTGATTCGTGTCGTCTGGGCGAGAGGGCCGGGAGGATCACAAGCAGGGAGAGAGCGAACGGCGCGTAGCCTGACACCGCGAACGACTGGATCAGGGTCAAACCCAGGATGGCCAGCCAGGCCGGAACGAACCAGGTTTGCAGACGGCGCAGCGATCGCCGCAGGGCGAGGCGAATGGCCCACAGGAACATGGCGGCGAACGCGGCGACCCCCACGGCACCAGCCTTGAGACCGACCGTCAGGTAGGCGTTATCGACGCCCGGCTGGCTGCCCGGCGTGCTGGCCCGGAAGCCTCCCCATGCCCACGAGATACTCGCCAGCTGACCCATGCCGTGCCCGACCACCGGCGATTCGGCCGTATCCGAGAAGGCCTCGGCGTAGGAGGCCAGCCGGCCGCCGGCCTGGGCGTCGAAGCCGGCGTTGGCAGTGTCTTCGAAGACGCGACCGAGCGATGGTCTGACCGGGCGTGAGTCGGTCGGCGCGTCGGAGCGCGTGACGCCCGTCTCCGAGTAGGCCCAATCCGGCGTCCAGATTCGCACGCCGGCCTGGTACACGGCGAACCCTCCGCCGATCCCGATGAGCACGGCCAGCGCCGCGGGCGCAGCTCGCCCGGCCATCGCGCGGACGAGCGTCCAGCCGCCCGGCCCTGCCGGCCGCATGAGCGCGAAGGCCGTCCACGCGGCGGTGAGCAGCCCGACGCTCACCACGCCGGCAAGGAGAGTGCGCGTCAGGGTCACCGCGATGCCGGCCGCCAGGAGCGCGAGGAGAGCCATGAGCGGAACGGTTGGGCGACGCACGACCCGGTCGACGACGAACGCGATCGCCACCAGCAGGAACACCGCCTGGCCGTAATGCAGGCGCATCCGCGGGTCGTAGGCGTAGGCGCCGTACTTCAGCCCTCCGTGGAAGAGAGGCATCAGGAGACCGATGAGGATGACCGCGCAGTAGATCGTCATGCCCCAGATCAGCGCGCGGATGATCGTCGAACGGGGGATGCCGGCGAGGAGCGCGACGAGGCCGACGCCGTAGAACGCCCACCACCGCGCGTCCCGCACGATGTCGCGCATCGCCTGGTCACCCAGGAATCCGATGGCGAGCGCCATCACGCCGACCACGGCGAAGATTGCCACCGGCACGACGGCGTCCCATCGAAGCCTGGCCGGATTGCGGAGATTGCGAACGACGGCGGGGACGGCCAGCACCATGCCGAGCATCGGAACGAGATCGTGGGCTCGGACCGGGACGTCGCCGAGGATCCGAGGCAGGCCGACCTCGCTGCCACGCCCGACAGGCATGGCGAGCATGACCATCAGCGCGGCCCCGATCGGCCCCAGCTTGCGGTCGAAGGAGAGGAGCACGGTCGCCCCACCGGCCAGCCAGATCGGGAGCCAGCCATTCGGGAAAAAGAGGACGTTCCCGAGGGTCGCGAGGAGCAGGGCGTAGCCGGAGATGATGGCAGCAAGCCGCAGGAGTGCGGCGCGTTCACCGAACGCCATCCCCGATGCTCGTCGGCGGGGAGTGATGGTGGTCGACATCGCAGCCAAGGATACCCTTCCCCCGTGGGATCCGAGTCGACGCCTTCGATACTTCAGAGGGCGAGCACCCGATCGAGCTCCTCGTCGAGCGCGGTGGGCGGATGATTCATCTCGACCCAGCGCCGTGCTGCAGCCGCCGTCCGCGCCCGTTCAAGTGGGCTCATTTGAGTGAAGCTGAGGATGGCGCGTCCATATGCACTCGCATCGTCCACGCGCACAATTGACCCGCGTCCCTCCGCCAGTATCTCCACGAGCGCCGGAGGCTGCGGCGTACCGATGACGATCAGCCCTGACGCCATCGCCTCGAGAACCCCGACCGGTACGTTCGTGCCCTGCCGCGAAGCGTAGGTGAAGAGGTCGGCACACCGCAGCAGGCCGGGAAGCTCGTCTGCAGGCACATCCCCCGAGAATGTGATCGTCACGCCCAATCGATCAGCCTGGCTCTCGAGCTGTTCGCGGAGCGGCCCGACTCCTGCGATCACGAGATGCGGCTGAGATCCGACCGGCATGCCGGCGACGGCCGCGATCACGATGTCCAACCCCTTCTCGGGAGTCAGGCGGCTCACCGTCACGGCGATGACTCGATCGTTGGGAAGGCCGTACCGCTGGCGAAGCCGATGCCGCTCGGTGTTGTCAGCGGGCCGGAACCGCTGGAGGTCGATGGGCACGTGGTATCGGAACACCCGATGTCGCGCGACACCGTCCGCGATGAAGCGATCGACGGCCTCCTGGCTGGGCAGGAAGGCCCGCGTCAAGAGCCTGCAGGTGA
>JBQTHZ010000053.1:0-16448 GCA_052388515.1 Chloroflexota bacterium
CAAGGCGGTCGCCTATCGGCGCGTTGCCGATGCAGTCGAGCGCTACCCCGACGATGTCGCGGCCCTCTATCAGAGGGGAGAGCCTCCAAAGCTGCCCGGCGCGGGCGCGGCGCTCACCGCCAAGCTCGCCGAGCTGGCGGAGACGGGCACGCTTGCCTACCACGACAGGCTGCGCGCGCAGGTGCCGGACGGCCTGCTCGACATGCTCCGCGTGCCGGGCGTCGGCCCGCGTACGGTCCGGCTGCTCCACGAGACGCTCGGGATCGACTCGCTCGACGGCCTGCGTGCCGCGGCCGAGTCTGGCGGCCTCCGCCACGTGAAGGGCCTCTCGGCGCGGACCGAGCAGAACGTCCTGGACGGTATCGCCCGCATCGAGCGACGCAGCACGCGACTGCTGATCCACGACGCCGATGCCCTCATTGCGGGCCTCGTGGGGCGCCTGCGCGACGTTCGTGGCGTGCATCGCATCGAGGTGGCCGGCTCCCTCCGTCGGCGCCGTCCGACCATCGGTGACCTCGACCTTCTCGCGGCGGTCGACGATCCGGGCGCCCTGATCGGCGCGCTCGACGGATTGCCTGAGGTGGAGAAGGTCCTGTCCGCCGGGGTTGACAAGTCGAGCATCGTCCTGCGCGATGGGCCGCAGGTCGACCTGATGGTCTGCCCCCCCGCCGCGTGGGGCACGCACCTGCTTCACTTCACCGGCAGCAAGGACCACAACATCGCGCTGCGCGGCATGGCGCTGGACCGGGGCTGGTCGCTCTCGGAGAAGGGGTTCAAGGTCATCGAGACCGGCGAGCTGCTCCTCGCGGCGGAGGAGGCGGAGGCCTACGAGCGGCTGGATCTGCCCTGGGTGGCGCCCGAGCTGCGGGAGGGGGATGGAGAGATCGAGGCCGCGCGTCGGGATCAGCTGCCGACACTGGTCACCCACGAGCAGGTTCGCGGCGATACCCATACCCACTCGGACTGGACCGATGGAGTGGACTCAATCGAGGTCATGGCGCGCGCGGCGCGCGACATCGGGCACGAGTACATCGTGCTCACCGATCACTCGCCCTCGCTCGGCGTGGCACGCGGGCTGACGCCCGACCGCGTGGACGAGCAGCGCGCGGAGATCGCGCGGCTCAACGCCGAGCTGGCACCATTCCGCATCCTGCACGGCACCGAGCTGGAGATCCGGGCGGATGCCTCGCTCGACTACCCGGACGAGATGTTGGCCCGTTTCGACGTCGTCATCGCCAGCATCCATACGGGTCGTCGCCAATCGAGCGAACAGCTGACCGCCCGCGCCCTGGCGGCGATCGAGCATCCGCACGTGGACATCCTGGCGCATCCGTCGGGACGCATCGTGAATCGGAGGGATCCGCTGCCGCTCGACTGGCCGCGCGTCTTCGAGGCGGCGGCGCGGACGGGCACGGCCCTGGAGATCAACGGCAGCCCGCGACTCGATCTCGACGACGCGCTCGCGCGTGCCGCTGGGCGCGCCGGCGGCCGCCTGACCGTGGCGTCCGATGCGCATCGGACGGAGGAGCTCGGCCAGCAGCGCTACGCGGTCGACCTGGCTCGTCGCGCGTGGCTCGGCCCGGAGCAGCTGCTCGCCACACGCACCGCGGACGAGCTGCTCGGCATGCTGGAATGATCAGCCGGCTCGTCGGGGATCGGCAACGGCTGGCGATCCTGCGGCGCATCGACCGGCCGGCCGCGATCGCGCTGGCCACGGCACAGGCCGTCGTGGCGGCTGTCGGTTGGTTTGCGGAGCCGTTCTGGCTGGCGGTGGCGGTCGCCGTCCAGCTGTTGATCGGCGGGGTCGTGGCGATCCGCGTCATCGGGCCGGCGCGCTCCGACCTGGGCCTGGCGCGGTACGCGATCCCCGCCACGGCCGGGATCGCCGCGACGTTGTTCGGGCGCCTCATTCCGGGCGGGCTGAGCCTGCTGCTGGTGCCGATCGTTGCCGTCCTGCTCTGGGCGGTGACCTACCTCGAGCTTCGCCTGGAGCGGGGCACCGGTGGCCGCACCATCGGGGATCTCCTGCTCGTCGGCATCCTCTTCTGCGGAGCTGCCGGCATCCTGGTCCTGTTCGGGGCCCGCAGCTGGCCGACGCCGATGATCCTCGTGGCGGCCTTGACCCTGCCGTTGGCGCTCCGCGCGTCGGAGGCACGCGAGACGATGGGCGTCGAGGGCGTCGGCCAGGCCCTCCTGCACGTGCTGGTCGTGGTGCAGATCGGTGTCGGCGCAGTGTTGCTCAGCGTCCCGTTTCCGATCATGGCCGCCCTGATGGCACTCGCCTTCTACGCATGGAGCGGCGCCGTGGAGATGCTGCGCAGCGATGCCTCCGGGCGGAGCGTCGCGATCGAATTCGGCGCGTTGCTGCTCTTCGGACTCGTGGTGGGCCTGATCCTGCACAGGCCCTGAGACGGCCGCAGCATCGACCGCGTTGACACCCTTCGGGGCCGGTGGTACAAGAGGTCGCTTTCGGCCGGCCTCGGCCGTCGACACCCCGCTACTCGGAGACGCTCACAACGCTCATGGCGCTTGGAGAAGCAGACACGACCACCCGACAACGACGCCAGCTCGGGGAAGCCGCCATCGCGCATGCGACGCTCGGCGAATGGGAGGAGGCGGTCGTCGTGAACCGCCAGCTCCTCGAGCTCGGCCCCGATATCGATGCATGTAATCGCCTCGGCAAGGCCCTGGCCGAGCTCGGGCGCCATCAGGAGGCGCTCGACGCGTACGAGCAGGCCCTCGAGCGCGATGCCACCAATCGCATCGCCCAACGCAACATCGAGCGGCTGCGCGTCCTCATGGCCGCCGAACGGCCGGTCACGAACGGCAAGGGACGGCCGGAGAAGGCGCCGGTCACCCTCTTCATCGAGGAGATGGGCAAGACGGGACGGGCTCGTCTCATCAACCTTGCTGCCCCGCGCATGCTGGCGCCTCTCTCACCTGGTGACGCGATCACGCTCGACGTTCGCGGTGACGAGCTCGTGGCCAGCGTTGGTCCGACCGCCATCGGCAGCGTCGAACCGCGGATTGCCGCGCGCCTCCTCAAGCTGATCGCAAACGGCAACCGCTACGACGCCGCCATCACGACCGTCCACGAAGCCGGCGGCGACGTCCTCATCATGATCCGCGAGGTGTTCACCCACCCGAACAACTTCGGCAAGGTCTCCTTCCCGACGCAGGGGCAGGGTGGAAGCGGCGTCAGACCGTACATCAAGGGCACGGCACTTCGCTACGATGACGATGACGAGGTCGAGGAGGCCGATGAAGACTCGGAGGAGGTCGAGGAGCTCGACACGACCCTCCCGGAGTATTCCAGCGAGCCCGAGCTCGAAGAGGAGCTGGTAGAAGAGCCATAGGATGAGCGAGGCGGAGCGGACGGGACTCGATTACGTCATCCTTCCGCGACGTCTCCCCGGCCTCAAGCTGCTCGATCGGCACCACCCGGCTCCGGCCGACAACCAGCTTGACGCTGTTCTCGCGGCCTTCGCCGGACCCGGCGATACGGTGCTGGACCCGTGGGCGGGGACCGGTTGGACGGCACGCCGTGCCGTCGCGGCGGGGATGCGCGCCGTCGCCGCCGATCCCGGTCCACTCTCCCAGCTCGCCGCGATCGGCATGATGACGGCGCCGGAGCCAGCCGTCCTCGATGCCGCATTCGCCCAGCTCGCGGGCTCGCGGCGCGTCGATGTACCCCTGCGCCAGCACATCGAGGAGCTGTACGCGACTCGCTGCTCCGCCTGCCGCCGTCCGGTGATGGCCGACCAGTTCATCTGGCCACGCGACGGCGACGTCCCCGGACGGAAGGTCTATCGCTGCGCCGGGTGTGACGCGACCCGCGGCGGACCGGAGGAGCGCGTCGCGCCGGTGGACGATGGCGATCTCGCCAAGCTGGGTCTCGAGCAGTCTGCCGCCGATGCGAGCGGCCCGGACGAAGAACCGCCGACGGAGACCTCGAGGACCGATGATCCGGCCGACGAGCTCGACCTGTCCATCGGCGAGACCGGAGGACCCCCGCCGGCTCCGCAGCCGATCGATCCGCCCACCTCGATCCATGAACGTCCAAGATTCTCCTCGACCGTGCGTCCCGACCCGCTTCCGGTTGTGGCCGCTGACGGCGTCCGTCAGAGTCCCGCGTACCTGGATCTGCGCGCTCGATTCCCGGTCCTCGACGGCCGCGACGATCTCGTCGAGGAGCTGCTGGATCTCTATACGCCTCGCAACCTCTACGCCCTGCACGCCATCCTGGCCAAGATCGACGCGGAGCTGCACGATCCGGCCGTCGCCGCGGTGATGAGGCTGGCACTGGCCTCATGCCTGCTGCCGGCGAGCCGTCTGAACGGCTATCCGGGACGTGTGGCATCGCTCCGCATCAGCGGTGGGCACGTTCGACAGCCGGCCAGCCGTCATCAGCGCGAGATGAACGTGTGGCAGGCATTCGATGTCGCATACCGGGAGGTGCGTTCCGCGATCTGCGCGCTCGGCGATCGTCACCAGACCCGCTTTGCGGCGGACTTCAGCGAGCTGGGCGGGATGACGGCCGCCAATGTCCTCTGGCTGCGCGCGCGTGCCTCGGTGGTCGGCCAGTACCTGCCCGCTGACGGCGTGGACCTCGTCCTCTCGGCGCCGGCCGCGAGCCCACCGCTCGAAGAGCTTGCCTTCGAGTACCTCGCCACCTCGATCGTCCTGGGTCGGGAGGCGGCCGAGACTCTGCGCCTCGAGCCCATCTTCGGCGGGGGCGGGCATCCCGAAGGCGCGGAGGCCACCACGCTCCGCCATGGGTTTTCGTCGGCCGCCGGCGCGCTCAAGCCGGGCGGCTGGTGCATCGTGCTGCTGGATGACGCCGATCCGGAACGGCTGCTTGCGGTCGCGCTGGCCGGTGCGGCCGCCGAGCTCGAGCTGCACGATGTCATTCACCGCGAGTCGCGGCGTTCAGGTGACGCGATCGCCGTCCATTTCCGTCGTCGGTCGGCTGAAGATCGGCTTCGGCACGCCGTCAACCCGAGCCCGTTGCGGCTTGGCGCCAAGGCGGGGCACCTCACGTATCCCGAGCTTGCCGGGGCCATCGAGCGTGCCGTCATTGCGCTGCTGCAGGATCGCGGCGAGCCGGCTGGTCTGCTGCGCGTCGTGGCGGCCGTCGTGGCCGAGCTGGGATCGTCCGGGATTCTGCAGCGCCTGGTAGCCGGACGCGGCGATGGCGCCTCCGAGTCGCCCGACCGAATCGAGTCAGGCGGGCCCCAGATGGTTGCCAACCTCATCCGCGAGGAGCTCTGGCGTGACGATCACCCGGCACTGGTGCGTATCGGCGAGCAGGAGGAACCGCAGTGGTGGCTCCGTCAGCCCGAGCTTGCCGAGACACCCTTGGCCGATCGAGTCGAATGGGCAACCTGGTCGATTCTCTCGACCGCCGGCAGGATCGACGAGGCCGGCTTCCTCGATCGAATCTACCGTCTCTTCCCCGGGCTGAAGGCGCCGGACGAGGAGCTCGTCCGCGCCTGTCTGGCGTCGTACGTCGCTCCGGGTGAGCTCGGCTCAGTGGGTACCGAGGACGTTCTCGGCCGGCGTACGGACGATCACGCCCGGGTGCTGGCGCTGCTGGTCGACTATGGTCATCGGCTGGGATTGCGCGCGTGGATCGCCGCGCGCGAGCACCAGCGCATCGTGGAAGGCCACCAGCTGGTCGAGCGCCTGGCTGACGAGGAGCGGCGCGTCTACCTGCCACTCGTCGTCCGGGCGCCGGCAGAAGCCCTCGGACAGGTTGATGCCCTCTGGTATGTGCGCGGTCGCCTCTGCTTCCTGTTCGAGGTGGACTGGACGGCCATGGTCGGCGAGGCCATCCTGCGCCGAGGCCGCGACATCCCACTCGGCAGGGATCAGGCCCGCTTTCTCGTCATTCCGGCCGAACGCGGCGAGCTTCTGCGCCTGAAGATTCAACGGTCACCATGGCTGCGCGACGAGCTCGCCCGCCAGAACTGGCACATCCTCAAGTGGCAGCATCTGCAGACCCTCGTCGACCGCGACGGGGCGCGGATGGAGTGGCTGGAGCCGGTGCTCGGGCTCGATCCGCTCATCGAGCGCGGCGGCGAGCAGCTCACGATGTTCGGCGAGTGATATTCGTGCTTGCTCGGTCGGTGGGCGAGGATTAGACTCGCCCGCGGGAGTGCCGTGGTTCCCCCCTGCGGCACTCCCGTTGCAGAGGCGGATCAGGCCGTGCTGCCCGGGCCTGGATTCCGCGGTCCGTGCCGCCCATCGTGCCTCGGACGACGGCCATCACCTCGGGGTAGCATGGCCTCATGAGCCCCCTCGAGCGTCACGAGCTCATCACCCCGCTGGAGCGTGCCCTCGTGGTCATCAGCCATCCCGATGACGGCGAGTTCGGTGCGGCTGCCACCATCGCGCAGCTCACGGCCGCGGGCGTGCGCGTCGACTACGTCGTGACCACCGATGGCAGCAAGGGCACGGAAGACCCTGGAGTGACGCCGGAGCAGCTGTCGGTCACCCGCGTCGCGGAGCAACGCGTCGCAGCCGACATCCTGGGCGTCGGCGAGATCGTCCACTTGGGCTACCCGGATGGTTACCTCACTCCGACGCTCGACCTGCGGCGCGACATCGTGCGCCAGATCCGCCGCTTTCGGCCCGATCTCGTCATCACCCAGAACCCGCAGCGACGCCTCGACCACAATCCATTCATCGGTCATCCCGATCATCTCGCCACTGGCGAGGCGACGCTCGCGGCGGTCTATCCAGCGGCACGCGATCACCTGAATTTCCCGGAGCTCTGGCGTGACGAGCATCTCGAACCGTGGAAGGTGCGCCAGGTCCTTCTCACCGGCGTCGAGGAGCCGAACCTGTGGCTCGACATCACCGATACCTTCGAGATCGGGATTCGCGCGATCCTGGCCCATGAGAGCCAGGTCGATCCGGAGACGGTCGGGGAGCGCATGCGCGAGCGTGCGCGATTGGTTGGCGAGCCGCAGGGAATCGGCCTGGCGCAGGCATTCGCCTCGATCATCCTGGAATGACACGGCGACGAGGGGGCGGCGGCTGGGGCGGCCCGTTCGGGGGACCTGAGCCGGACCTGACCCGTCGTCCGGGCAGCGAGCGACGCACGCTCGCCAAGATCTTCGGCTTCTTCCGGCCGTACCAGGCCCGCCTGGCGGTCATCGCCGTGCTCATCCTGATCACCGTCAGCGTCGGCGTGGTCAACCCGATCCTGCTCAAGCTGATCATCGACAACCTGATCGGCCCGCAGGACCTGGGCCTGCTCTACCTCCAGGCGGGACTCATGATCGTGCTGCCCATCGTGACGAGCGCCATCGGTGTCTGGCAGTCGTACATCTCGAACGTCGTCGGGCAGCGGGTCATGGACGACCTGCGCCTTGCACTCTACAGCCACCTGCAGTGGATGCCGCTGCGATTCTTCACCGAGACGCGCACCGGCGAGATCCAGAGCCGCATCAGCAACGATGTCGGCGGCGTGCAGTCGGTCGTGACCGATACGGCAGCCTCGCTGCTTTCGAACTTCGCGACGGTGGCGACGACGGTCGTGGCGATGTGGATCCTGGACTGGCGCCTCACGCTGCTCAGCCTGGGCCTGCTGCCGTTCTTCGCCTACATCACGTTCCGGGTCGGCAAGGTGCGTCGAGAGGTGAGCACGCTCACCCAGCGCTCATTGGCAGAGGTGAGCGCCATCACCGAGGAGTCGCTGAGCGTGTCCGGCATCCTGTTGTCCAAGACCTTCGGGCAGCAGGATGCATCGATCGAGCGCTTCCGGCGTGAGTCGCGCCGCCTCGGCGATCTCCAGATTCGTGGCCAGATGATCGGTCGCTGGTTCTTCGCGCTGATCGGCACCTTCTTCAGCATCATGCCGGCCTTCGTGTACCTGCTGGCGGGGTCTCTCATCATCGGCGGTGACACGAACGTCAGCATCGGCACGATCGTGGCCTTCACGACCCTCCAGTCGCGCCTCTTCTTCCCGATCGGGCAGCTCCTGAACGTGCAGGTCGAGATCCAGGGCGCGCTGGCGCTGTTCGATCGCATCTTCGAGTACCTCGAGATGGACCACGAGATCACCGATGCGCCCGACGCGGTCGACCTCGCGCCGAGCTCGATCCGCGGCCAGGTGCGCTTCGACGACGTCTCGTTCCGCTACCCGGTCGCCGAGGCGCAGCTCGAGGTCGCATCCGAGACCGCAGAGGCGGAAGCCGAGGGACGGGCCGTGCCCACCGCCGTCCAGCCGTTCGCGCTCGACGACCTCAGCTTCAGCGCGGAGCCCGGACAGCTCGTGGCCCTGGTGGGTCCGTCGGGAGGCGGCAAGACGACCTCCACATACCTCATCCCGCGGCTCTACGACGTCGACCGGGGTGCCGTCCGCATCGATGGGGTCGACGTGCGGGGCGTCAAGCTCGCCTCGCTCGGGCGGGTCATCGGCTTCGTGACCCAGGAGACGTACCTGTTCCACGACACCGTGCTCGCCAACCTGCGCTACGCCAAGCCCGACGCGACCATGGAGGAGATCACCGACGCCGCGAGCGCCGCGGCCATCCACGAGCGAATCATGGAGCTGCCGGACGCGTATGACACGGTGGTCGGGGAGCGTGGCTACAAGCTGTCGGGCGGGGAGAAGCAGCGCGTCGCCATCGCGCGTGTCCTGCTCAAGGACCCGCGCATCCTGATCCTGGACGAGGCGACCAGCGCCCTCGACACGGTCAGCGAGCGGCTCATCCAGGCGGCGCTCCAGCGGCTCATGGAAGGCCGGACCACCATCGCCATCGCGCATCGGCTCTCGACCATCCTGCGGGCCGATCAGATCCTGGTCATGGCTCGCGGCCGCATCGTCGAGCGCGGCACCCATGCCGAGCTCCTGCGGCAGGAGGGGCTGTACGCAAAGCTGTCGTCCGAGCAATTCGGCGTCGCCGCCCCCGCGTAGGGCGAGTGCCATCCATCGGCGGTGCGTTGGACCGCATCGCCAGGCCCTCCGCCGTACGGTCCGCCCTTGTCTTGATTTGTCGCGGTCACGGCGCGGCAGGCCTTTCGTGGGCGCGATTCTCGCGATCTGGGACCGCGTCGGGAGCCCAAGGTCCGCCGAGCGGCGAGGCTCAGGCTCGCAGGTCGGGCACAGATTGCGGGAATCGCGCCGAACATCGTCGTCGGGCGCCCAGCACTCGACAGATCGAGGTTGACGGGTCCAGTGAGTCAGGTACGCCGCGTGCCAGACTGGCGGCATGCCCAACCGCCTGATCGACGAGACGAGTCCGTATCTGCTCCAGCACGCCCACAACCCCGTTGACTGGCACGCGTGGGGTCCGGTGGCGCTCGAGAAGGCCCACGCGCTCGACCGGCCGATCTTCCTCTCGATCGGCTACGCGGCCTGCCATTGGTGCCACGTCATGGAGCGAGAGAGCTTCGAGAATCCCGAAATCGCGGCCCTGATGAACGAGCACTTCGTCAGCATCAAAGTGGATCGCGAGGAGCGCCCGGATCTCGACGACGTGTACATGGCCGCCGTCCAGGCCATGACCGGCTCCGGTGGCTGGCCGATGAGCGTCTTCTTGACGCCCGACCTGCGGCCGTTCTTCAGCGGCACGTACTTTCCACCCGAGGATCGTCATGGCATGGCCGGCTTCCCGCGCGTGCTGACGTCGGTCGCGGATGCGTATCGCTCCCGGCGTGCCGAGGTCGATCAGCAGGCCGGCATGCTGGCCGGTCATCTCCAGAGCGTCCTGGCCGTCCCATCCGGCGACCGCGACCCCGAGCGACATCAGCTGGAGGCTGCCGCCCTGCGGATCGGCGCGGGCTTTGACGCCGAGCACGGCGGATTCGGCGGTGCGCCGAAGTTCCCGCCGGCGATGACGCTCGAATTCGTCCTGCGGGCCTGGCGCCGAAGTGGCGATGACGCGCAGTTGACGATGGTGACCCGCACGCTGGACGCCATGGCCGATGGCGGCATCAACGACCAGCTCGGCGGCGGCTTCGCCCGCTACAGCACCGATGCCCATTGGCTCGTTCCGCACTTCGAGAAGATGCTGTACGACAACGCACTGCTGGCCCACGCGTACCTGGAGGGCTACCGCGCCACTGGCCTGGACCGATACGCGGACGTTGCGCGCGGGACGCTGGACTTCATGCTCGCCGAGCTGCTCACTGCGGATCACGGCTTCGCGTCGGCGTTGGACGCCGACAGCGAGGGCGTCGAGGGTCGGTTCTACGCCTGGTCCTACGAGGAGTTCATGTCGGTCCTCACCGATGCGGGCCACGATGATGACGAGCGCCGCTTCCTGGCCGCTTACCGGAGCGTGGCGGAAGAGGGGAACTGGGAAGGGACGAACGTGCTTCATCGGTCCGGCCGGGCTGCGGCGCGCGATGAGCTGGTCGAGCGCGGTCGTGCGGCGCTCTTCGCCGCGCGATCGGACCGGACGCGGCCGGCGCGCGACGACAAGCAGCTGGCCGCCTGGAACGGCCTGGCGCTGCGCGCATTGGGGCACGCGGCCCTGGTGCTGGGAGATGAGCGCTATGCGGCGGCCGCCCGCGCGCTCATCGGCTTCGTCGAAGCCCAGCTCGTCCGCGATGGCGATCGGCTGTGGAGGACCGCACGAGGCGGCCGTGCCCATACCCCCGCGTTCTGCGAGGACTATCTTGCGCTCGCAGATGGGCTCCTCACCGCCCACGCGGCAATCGGGGAGGCGTCGCCGCTCCTGCTCGCCCGTCGACTGGTCGAGACCGCCATGCGCGACTTCTGGGACCCCGATGGTGGCACCTTCGTCGACACCTCGTCCGAGCACGATCGCACCGTGGCCCAGCCCCGGGGCTTGATCGACAACGCCACGCCGTCCGCCAACAGCATCGGCGCCGACGTGCTCCAGCGCCTGGCCCTGCTCACCGGCGACGAGGAGATGCCCCGCCGGGCGCAGTCGATCCTGCGCGCGGTGGCTCCGGCGTTGGAGAGACAGCCCAGCGCCTTCGGACGGATGCTGTGCGCGGCCGATCGCCTGCTCGGAGACCAGATCGACGTGGTGGTGGCGGGCGAGCCGGGTTCGGACGACGCGCATGCCCTTCGCGAGGCCGCGGCCGCCCCGTATGTTCCTGATCTCGTGCTCACGGGGATCGCCGACGGCGACCCCCAGGCGTCCTGGCCGCTCTTCGTCGGGAAGGCGGCCCGGGATGGGCGCGTCACGGCCTACGCCTGCCGCGGCCATGCCTGCGACGAGCCTACTCAAAACCCTTCCCGATTGGCGGACCAGGTCCGAGCCTTCGTCAACCGTTCGCCGCGACCGACTTGATGCGACGACTTCTTGAGTTTCAGGCGCTCGCCGTCTACGTCGCGGCAAACGCCGGTCCCCAAGGGGTACCCGCCTGCAGTCGGACACCAGAAAGCACCGGACACGTGGAGGCAGACAGGCTGAATCGATGTGAAGACCCGGGACATGCGCCCTAACGTACCCAGATGAGGAGCGACCGATGCACTTCAACTCCATCCGCGAAGCACCGATCAACCAGCGCGGCGGGCAGACGTCCTACCTGCTGTTGGGGAAGGCGCAGTTCGGCTCGGAGCTGCTGGCAATCACCTGGGTCGACTGCCCGGTCGGGAGCGAGCAGCCGATGCACCGCCATCCAGACGCCGAGCAGGCCTACTGCATCATCGCCGGACGCGGCACGATGGTCGTCGGGACCGAAGAGCGGACGGTTGAGGCCGGGACGCTCGTCTTCATCCCGCCCGACACCGCGCATGCGATTCGCAACCCAGGTCCGGAGCCGCTCGCCTTCGTCTCAGCCACCGCTCCACCCTTCGACCCCGACAAGCTTGAACAGGGGTTCCGCTACGCGCCTCGCTGACCGTTGGTGTCAACCAGCTCACGGCTCGCGAAGGTCGTCGACCAGCCCGTGCGCCAGGAGTCGTTGCCTACGCGGCGGCCATATCAGCCCGCAAGGAATGACAGCAGAACGGTCCGCCGCGAATTGTCGGCATTCGGATCGAGGAGCGCGATCGACTGCCACGTGCCGAGCGTCATCCGTCCCGCGACGACCGGGACCGTGAGCGAGGGCGAGACGAGCAGCGGCAGCACGTGATCGGCACCGTGGCCGGCGCTCCCGTGACGATGCCGCCAGCGCTCGTCGTGCGGCAGGAGCCGCTCGAGCGCCGCAAGAAGGTCTTCGTCCGAGCCTGCCCCGAGCTCGATGACCACCACCCCTGCCGTCGCATGCGGGACGAACACGGTCAGAAGCCCATCGCCGCCATCGGCGACATCGGCAAGGAACGCCTCGCACTCGGCGGACAGGTCGGCGAGAGCCGGAGCGCTTCCAGTCTCGATCGGGAGCTCGCGCGTCTGCATCGGCGAAACGCTACCAGCCGCTAGGCACAGCCGGGGAATCCCTTGTCGCCATCGTGGCGGGCGAACCTGATGACCGACCCCGACTCCGTCCGGAAGCGAGCCTCATCGCCGATGACCACGATCACGCCGCTGGTCGCATTGATCATCTCGGTGTCACTCTCGAGGTCGAGCGGCTGGCCCGTCGAGGTGAGCCCATCGAGCTCGTCCCAGAAGGCACCGTCCACGTCCACGGGCGAATGGAGCCCGCAATGGCCGAGGTTGAACCGATACGGCACGCCCTCTTCGATGCCGGCGGAGACCGGCTTGAAGGTCGTGTCGCCGTTGGGCTCGATGCGACCCACCTCGAACGGGGCGCCTGGCGGCATTGCTCGGGTTCCTTCAGCGGCAACGTTGTCGAACGAGAGCGCCCCAGTGGTCCGCGTGGCATCGGTCGGTGCCGCATCGGTTGCACACGACACGCAGACGAGGATGGCCATGAGCCCGAGCACGGCGCGGGGCATCGTCATGGCAGCGCGTAGCTGTGCTCGCCGACGAAGAAGAGGCCTGCGCCGATGTAGGTGAACAGCACGCCGGCGAACCCGAGCACGATCAGCCACGGGGCGAGCCGCTCCCATCGATCCCGGCGCCCGGCGACGTGCAGGTAGGCCCCGAAGACGAGCCAGGTGGCGGCCGCGGCGAGCTCCTTCGGATCATTGCTCCAGTACGACCGCCAGGCGAGGTTGGCCCAGACCGATCCGAGCGCGATGGCGATGGTCAGGATCGGAAAGGCGATGAGCACGGCGCGGTGCCCGATGGCGCGGGCCGCCGACGCCGATGGCAGCATCGGGATCCGATCGCGGCCGCGCAGCTGGCCGATCTCCGCGGCCGCGGCAACGAAGGCGACGCCGCTGACCGCGTAGGCAAGCACGGCCGCGCCGACGTGGACGGTGAGCAGGAAGGGCTGCTGCAGGGCGGGGACGAGGGGATCGACCCGGTCGTCGAGGCCGAGCGCGAAGATCACGAGCCCGGCGGCAAGCAGGGCGGTCAGCGGCGCCAGGCCATCCAGCGGATGGGCACGAGTCATGAGCAGATGCGTACCGATCAGGGCAGCCGCGAAGGCGAGGCTGAACTCGTGCAGATTCGACCACGGCGCATGACCGATGAGCACGGTCCGCAAGGCGAGCGCTGCCACCAGGAGCGCCAACGCGCCCACGAGCCCGACCGCCGCTCCGCGGCGAAGGAGGCCCGGTCCGCCACAGACGCCTGCGGCTGCCGTCGTCGGGCCGTCGGCGGCGGCGGCGGGCTGACGCCCGAGCCCGAGCAGGATGGCGCCCAGGCCGCCGGCCGCCGATGCCAGCAGGACGGCCAGGGAGGAGACGATGAGGATGGAGATGATGCTGGTCATCGGTGAGTCCGGTCGTGGTCGCCGACCGGAATCAGCCGGTCAGCTGAGAAGTGCGATGTCCGCGACACCGGTTCGGGTGCCGCAGCGGTAGCAGGACGCATCGCCGGCCGACAGGGTTGCTCCGCAGTTCGTGCAGTCGAGGGTGAGGTCGCGCTCGCACCGCGTGCAGAACCGCGCACCCACCGGGTACTGGAGCTGGTCGAAGGCGCAGTAGGGAACACCGCGCGGCCGCTCGGTCGTGCTGGCTCCTTCGCTCGACGGCAGCGCCACCACCGGTTGCTCCGCCTGCTTTTCTCCGATCCCGATCTGGCTCACGCGCAGGTAGCCGACCACCAGCCAGAGGACGTAGAGGCCGAGCAGGCCGAGCAGCACGAGCGGGAAGAAGAACCCCAGGCGATTGCCCCAGTCGGTTGAGAGCCAGTCAGCGATGTCTCGGATGAGGTCCATGGCGGGGCGATTCTAGCATCGGCTACACTCCGCCGAACACGCCTGCGAACGAATGCCGATGCCGCGCCCACGCCTCGATCCTCGCCTGCCGCTGACCGAGCTCCACGTGCATCTCGGAGCCGCCGTGACGCCGGCGATCATGTGGGGCATCGCGCACGCCCAGGGCATCCGGCTGCCGACCAAGGACTTCTGGGCGTTCCGTGACCTCATCACGGTGGGACGCCGCCGGCGCGGATTCGATGCGTACCTCGACCTCTTTCACTGGACGGAGCTCATCCAGTCGAGCCCGATAGCGGTGGAGCGGAGCGTGTACGAGGTCATCGGTGGGGCCTACCGCAAGAACAATGTGACGGGGCTGGAGCTCCGCTTCAACCCGATGAAGCGCAACCGCGGCGGCGAGCAGGACCTGGACCACATCATCGCTGCCGCCGTGCGCGGGATGGACCGCGCCATCCTCGAGTACCCGCAGGTCCGCGCCGGCCTCGTCTTCTGCCTGGACCGATCCTTCGGACGGCCGCTCAACGAGATCATCGCGTCGAAGGCGATCAGCTGGCGCAGCCGCGGCGTCGTGGGAATCGACATCGCGGGACCCGAGACCGATGGCTTTCGGTTCGAGGACTACGCCGAGATCTATGCCGAGTGCCGGCGCGCCGGGCTGGGCCTGACCGTGCATGCCGGTGAGACGGGCGGCGCCGACGAGGTCCGCGAGGCGCTCGAGGCGCTCGAGCCGGACCGCATCGGTCACGGCGTCCGCAGCGCAGAGGACCCTCGCGTGCTCGACATGCTCCACGAGCGCGGCACGGTGCTCGAGGTCTGCCCGAGCTCGAACCTGAGTACGCGCGTGGTGGGCAGCATCGGCGAGCTGCGCCGCGTCGTCGGCGCCCTGGACGACCACGGCGTCCGCTTCACCATCAGCACCGACGGCCCGGAGATGCTTCGCATCTATCTCCGCGACGAGCTCAACCTGCTCATGCGCCACGAGATCCTCTCGATAAGCGGCGTGCTGCAGGCCGTCGAGGTGGGCGCCGCTGCCAGCTTCCTGGATCGCGCGCCGACGATCGAGACGTCGGTCGGCAGCCGCACTGACGGCGGCTCCAGCGATGCGGCGATCCGCGTCGAGGTGGGCATCTAGGACCGTATACTGCCGGCCGTGTCATCGATCTGGCGACCGGTTCGTGAGCGAGCACCCGCGCGGAGCATGATGGTCATCGTCGCCCACCCCGGCGACGAGGCATTCGGCTTCGGTGGAGCGATCGCCACGGCCGCCGCCAATGGAGCCTACGTGGTCGTGGTGTGCGTCACGCGCGGCTGGTTCGACGCCCGCTTGACCGTCGCTTCGCCGCTCCCGGGCGGCAAGAACCGCGATGCGAAGACCGATGCCATCACCTGGCGAAACATCGATACGGTGCGGGAAGACGAGCTCCGCCGCTCGGTTGCGCTTCTCGGCGTGCGCGTGGTGCGCATGCTCGACTACGCCGAGGGCGACCTCGACCGCGAGGATTTCGACAACCTGGTCGGTCGGATCGTCGAGCCGATCCGGATGCATCGGCCGGAGGTGATCCTCTCGTTCGGTCCGGATGGCGTGACGGGCGACAGTGACCACGTCGCCGTGTCGCGTGCCGTCCGTGCCGCCTATGACCGCGCCGCGGAGCCGTTGGCGTACGAGGACGATCTGGAAGAGGACCAGGTGGCATGGCGCGCTGCCAAGCTCTACGACCTCATCGTGCCACCGAGCGCGCTGGCTGCGCTCGGGGATCGGCTGCCGGCCGATGGATATGGCTCCGGCCCCGGGACGGAACCGACCGTGGCGATCGATCTCGGCGAGTTCGCGCAGCTCAAGCTGGCGGCCATCAGCCGCCATGTCTCGCAGACCGGCTCGGCAGGGCCATTCCACGACTGGGGCTCCGATCAGCGTGACGCCTGGCTGGGGACCGAGCACTACCGCCTGGCCGCTTCCGCCCTCCCCGCTCCGGTCGACGGCGAGGCCTCCCTGTTCGACGGATTGCCGTAGCCGCCGCTGTCGGTCGTTGCTCGACTGATCGAGCAAGCTTCACGCGAGGCCCAATGTGGCGTGCGACTTTCGCGATCTATCGAGCACTCGGGTGCGTGCGCGACGCCCCGGCGCAGCGTTCATGCGCGTCGGCGCCATAGACCGTCCAGATCGCGCGCACTTCGTCGTTCCTGTGATCTCTGCGCGATCTATCGCAACGCAACAGGGCCCGAGACGGGGTCATGTCCCGTCAAGTGGTGTAAATCGGCCTCCAGCTATTCACCGATTCAAACTGCGACAC
>JBQTHZ010000054.1:0-5239 GCA_052388515.1 Chloroflexota bacterium
GGCGTGGCGTTCGACCTCCAGGTTCTTGCCGCCAACGACCTCCTCACGTTCGATGGTGGTGAGCCGGCCGAGCTCAGAGTCGAGGTGCCCTGATGCGCCCGATCCTGACGGCCTGGACCGATACCGACCCGGCCCTGCATGCGCGACTGGGCGCCGAGCACCTTGCGATCAGGGTCGATGGCGGCGCCCTCGAGCGGATCGTGCCACTCAGCGGCAAGCGCATCGCGGACGTCGGGACCGGGATCGGCCACTACCCGATGCTCCTTGCGCGGCGCACCGGGCGGATGTACGGCGTCGAATCGGATCCGGCGCTGCTGGCCGAGGCCCGCCGGCGGGCCGCGGACGCGCACCAGCCGAACATCCGCATCGTGGAGGGCTCATCGACCAGCCTGCCGCTGCGCGACGAAGCGGTCGACGTCGTGCTCACCAGCCTCATCGATCCGGATGACGCCTCGCTTCCGGCGGTCGCCGAGGCGCGACGCGTGCTTCGGCCGGGCGGGCGCCTGATCGTCATCGGTCACTACGGTCGCGATGACGTGTCGGCCCTGCTCGAGCCGGAGGTCATGGAGCACGCCATGGAGGCGACGCACCACCGCACCGGCTGGTGGAGGCGCAACGGCTTCAAGATCAAGGTCGTCCACGCCCGTCTCGATCTCGGCGACGACGCCACGGCGCACGATCTCCTGCCGCGCCTGTATGGCGATCGGGGACGCGCCTATCTCATGGGCACGCGCCGCTCGTACTTGCGGCTCAACCTCGGCCTCTTCCACCTGTCCACCGAACCCGCAGGCTGAGGGGCCAGTCGACCGAGGCTTCCGTGTGGAATGATGCTTGCGGGCACGGTAGGCGGCGGATATCATTCGCGGGTCCGAAGGTCAGGCTCTTCTCCCCCCGGAGCCTGGCCTTCGGCTTGCCCTCGCGAACGCAGTGTTCGGAGCAGATTCCCGTCCGGCCATCAACTCCCCGGTCGAGCCGGTGCGATAATCCATCCGACCCACGAAGCCACGTTGAGGCACCGACCGGATGACCACCACGACGCCGCGCTTGAAGATCACGTACGCGACGCTTTCCGCCGACAACGAAGAGCTCCAGTCCTCGTTCGACGCGGCCGTCGAACGGGCCCGTGCCGACCTCGGGCGCGAGTACCCGATGATCATCGGTGACCAGAAGCGCACGACCGCCGAATCGTTCGAGGATCGATCCCCGATCGACGCCGATCTCGTCGTCGCGCGCTTCCCGGTGGGCGGCCGCGAGGACGTGCGTGACGCGATCGGCGCTGCACGGGCCGCCTACCCGGCGTGGCGCGGCACCCCGTGGCGTGAGCGCCTGGCCATCCTGCGCCGCGCCGCGGACCTCATCAGCGAGCGGCAGTTCGACTACGCGGCGCTCATGACCCTCGAGGTCGGCAAGAACCGTCTCGAGGCGCTCGGCGACGTCGAGGAGACGGCCGACCTGCTGCGCTACTACGGTGACGAGTTCGAGAAGGCCGATGGATTCGTGAAGCCGCTCGGCTCCCTGTCGCCCATGGAGAAGACACGATCCGTGCTGCGTCCATACGGCGTGTTCGGCGTGATCAGCCCCTTCAACTTCCCGATGGCGCTCGCCGGCGGACCGGCCGGCGGCGCCATGATCGCCGGCAACACGGTCGTCCTGAAGCCGAGCAGCGACGCGCCGCTGTCCGCCTGGAAGTTCGCTGAGGCGCTCCACGACGCCGGCCTCCCGGATGGGGTCCTCAACCTCGTCACCGGCCCGGGCGAGACGGTCGGCGCCGAGCTCCAGGAGAACGCCGGCATCGACGGCATGGTCTTCACCGGAAGCTACGAGGTCGGGATGAAGCTCTACCGTAGCTTCACGAAGAACTATCCGAGGCCCATCATCACCGAGATGGGCGGGAAGAATCCGGCGATCGTCACCCGCAACGCCGATCTCGACGAGGCGGCCGAAGGCGTCATGCGCTCGGCCTTCGGCTTCGACGGCCAGAAGTGCAGCGCGAACTCTCGGGTGTACGTCGAGCGGCCGGTCGCGCGCGAGTTCGTCGACAAGCTGGTGGAGAAGGCCCGCGGCATCGTTGTCGGCGATCCGACCGAACGCGAGAGCTGGATGGGACCGGTCATCAACCAACGGGCGCTCGACACCTTCACCAGGGCAGCCAGGGACGCAACGGCCGATGGCGGGACGATCGAGATCGGTGGCGACGTCCTGGACAGGGAAGGCACCGAGCGCGGCTTCTATCCGACTCCAACCGTCGTCACCGGCCTGCCGCTCGATCACCGGCTCTTCCGTGACGAGTTGTTCGTGCCCTTCCTGGTCATCGGCGAGGTGGATTCCCTCGATCAGGCCATCGAGGAGTCCAATGCAAGTGCCTATGGCCTCACGGCCGGCATCTTCAGCAGCGACGATGCCGAGGTGACGCAGTTCCTCGACACGATCCAGGCCGGGGTGGTCTACGTGAACCGACGCGCCGGGGCGACGACCGGCGCCTGGCCGGGGATCCAGAGCTTCGGCGGGTGGAAGGGATCGGGCTCGTCCGGCAAGAGCGGCCTCGGCCCGTACTACGTCCAGCAGTTCCTGCGCGAGCAGTCACAGACAGTCATCGGCGACGAAGGACCACCCGTCCTGTGATGCACCGATGACCGATCGCTTTGCCGGATCGGCGACGCTGGACGCAACCGCGGTCGAGCCGTCCGGCTGGTTCGCCGTCCAGCTGCGGTACGCCTACCGCTCGGGCGACGCCGAGACCGTCACGTTGGTCGAGGATCGCGTGATCCTGGTCGACGGTTCCGACGAGGAGGCGGCCCTCGGTCGCGCGGTCGAGATGGCGCCCGACTACGAGGACGACTACGAGACCGATGAGGGAGAGGCCGGCGCCATCCGTTTCGAGGGGATCGTTGCCATCAAGGAGCTGGACGATCCACCCGCGGCCGGTGCCGAGGTATGGCACGAGTTCATGTCGCCGGATCCCGCCCGTCCCTCGCTCGATGACGAGGGCGAATCGCTCCCACCGGTGTACCCGGAGGGGATGGCCTTCCCCCGCGCACGCGACGACTGAGCAGCGGAGCGTACCGCAGCGGAGGTGACTGGCGTCACCGACGCCGGACCACATCTCCCCCCGGCCACGGACCCGGATGATCGCGCCTGGGCCGGCGCTCATCGGCGAAACTGAGCGCGCATGATTCCACTGGACATTCTTGTCAGCCCGCTGGCCATCGCGGGATTCGTGACCGGCGTCGTCGTCGCGTACCTCGCCGGTCGTGTGCGCGGTGATCCAGGCCACGTCATCTTCCTGTCGGCCGCGGGCAGCGGCATCGCGCTTGCCGCCCTTGCGTGGGCGAATGCGTTCGGCGGCGGTCCGCTGTTCGCGGCCGCGGCCGTGGGGCTGGGTGCCAGCCTGTGGGCCATCGGCAACGAGCGATCTCGGCGACCGACCATCCGCTGAGTCCTCGCCTCCTGGAGTCCGCCTGCTAGGATGCTCCGGACTAGCCAAGGTGCGCGGGCAGGACGCGCCGCTCCGAATCCGGAGTGCTACCCACATGACCACCCTCGAGGCCAACCCCTCGCATGCGGATGCCCATGAGCGTACCGCCCCGCACATCGTCACCGAGCTCCCAGGGCCGAAGGCCCGCGCGCTCATCGCCCGCGATGAGGCCGTCGCTTCCCCGTCGCTGACGCGCGCCTACCCCCTCGTCGCCGCATCGGGCTCCGGCATGGTCGTGACCGATGTCGACGGCAACCGATTCCTCGACTTCGCGGCCGGCATCGCCGTCTGCTCCACCGGCCACTCGCACCCCAAGGTGGTGGCCGCCATCAAGGAGCAGGCGGATCGGCTCATCCACATCGCCGCAACCGATTTCTACGAGCCGCGCTACACCGAGTTCATGGAGCGGCTCGCCGCGATCGCTCCGTTCAAGGAGACGGCACGCGTCTTCCTGACCAACTCGGGCACCGAGGCGGTCGAGGGAGCCATCAAGCTGGCCCGATACCATACGCATCGCCCCGGGATCATCGCCTTCGAGGGCGGGTTCCACGGACGGACCATGGGTGCCTTGTCCCTGACGAACTCGAAGGTCAAGCAGCGTGCCGGCTTCGGGCCTCTGATCCCGATGGTCCATCACGCACCGTTCCCGCGCATCCGTGCCTGGCGCGAGGACTCCGGCGGCGATGGAGCAGCCGAGCTGGCTCACCTGCGTGGCACCATCTTCGGACGCCAGATCTCACCGTCGGATGTCGCTGCCATCGTGGTCGAGCCGATCCAGGGCGAGGGCGGCTACTTCCCTGCCCCGAAGGCCTTCATGGAAGGGCTGCGCGAGATCTGCGACGAGCACGGCATCCTCCTCATCGCCGATGAGATCCAGTCGGGCATGGGCCGCACCGGCTCCTGGTGGGCGATCGAGCAGATGGGCGTCGAGCCGGACATCGTCCTGTCCGCCAAGGGGATTGCCTCCGGCATGCCGATCGGTGCCTTTATCGCGCGCGAGTCGGTCTGGACCTGGCCGCCGGGCGCGCATGGCTCGACCTTCG
Source organism: Chloroflexota bacterium (assembly GCA_052388515.1). GTDB lineage: Bacteria > Chloroflexota > Limnocylindria > QHBO01 > QHBO01 > JACDBZ01. Next base: position 4,519 of record JBQTHZ010000054.1, read on the forward strand.
CCGGGAACCCGATCTGCGCCGCGGCCGGCCTGGCGACGCTCGACATCATCGAGGCCGAGGGGCTCGCGAATGCCGCGTCCATGGGCGCTCGGTTGCGCGCCGGGCTGGAGCGTGTGGCCGCCGGGGTGGATGCAGTGCGCGACGTTCGTGGCGTGGGGCTCATGCTCGGCGTCGAGTTCGACTCACATGAGGCGGCCGAAGCCGTCCAGGAAGCGGCCTTCCGGCTCGGCCTGCTCACCCTCGAGTGCGGCGAGTCGTCGCTGCGACTCTCGCCTCCGCTGATCGTGGACGAAGCATCGGTGGATGCGGCCGTGCGCATCTTCGGCGAGGCCGTCGCCGCATCGGCTTCACCAGAGAAGGGTCCGGCCGGGACCGGCGGCTGAGCGGGGCCTTGGCGCGCGGGCCGGGGTTGCGCTGGGGCGCAACTAAGCACACCCGCGACCCGATTCCGAGCAAGAGTTGCGGCCGCGCGCAACGGACGGTCCGGATCGGGCCCGATCAGCCTCGACTTCGGTCTTGCCTCGTCGTTGGTTGCGCTGGGGCGCAACCGGCGCACGGCGCGACGCTATTTCAGCAGGTCGGAGAGGCTCGTGAGCATGAAGCCACGGTCACGCAGCCCTGGAATGATCAACCGGAGCGAATCGAGGGTCTCATAACCGCCGAGGTGGAAGAGGACGTTCGAGCCGGCCACCGCGTTGCCGATCACCTTGGCCGCGATCTG
>JBQTHZ010000055.1:0-5757 GCA_052388515.1 Chloroflexota bacterium
GCGGGCGGTCGCGGTTTGGGTACCGTCCCGATCGCGGCTGAGACGGGCGTAAAGGATGGCGCGGATCACGGCTCGGAGCCACGTGCAGTTCTGCGCTCATCATACACCATAAGTCACTATTCGCCGGCGCGAGGTTGACGGTGATCCTGCGCGCCGGCACTTCGAAGCCCGAGTTCCGCAGGGCCGCGCGCACCCGCTCGCGAGACTCGAGCACCGCGCTCCCGGCCAGCCCAACAATGGTCATGCCCGGCAGCCCGAACGCCACGTCCACTTCCACGCGGACGGGCACTCCGTCGACACCGACGATCGATGCGCTGAGCGCCGTCGCGAGCATGGCGGTCCTCGGTGGAGGCGAGGGGGGTGCGGGACGAATGCCGGTCGCCCGCCTGCTCGCCTCCCTACTAACCAGCGGCGACCGGCATTGCGAAGGCTACGGATGGCCGCTTACCGGCCGATTAGTCGCCGCTTACCGGCGATCAAACCGTCGCGTCGAACACGACTGCAGCGATGAGTCCGAGCTCAGGAGGACGCGGATCCGAGCTCGGCTGCGAGCATCGTGTCCAGCTCCGAGGCGAACTTGGACACGCTCTGGCCCAGTGGCCCATCCGGTCGTGACGACATGAAGGGCTCGCCCGAGTTGAGGGCGCTGATGGCACCGCGATATTCGTTGATGACCTGATAGTCGATCTTGCGGCCGAGGGCGGACTCGGCGTTATCGACGTTGATGCCGGTGTAGGCGTTCGATCGGTTCAGGACCAGCTGGATCTTGCCGCGCTCGTAGCCGAGCGAATCCATGGTCTCGAGCACGAGGCGGACGTTCTTCAGGCACGAGAGGTCGGCAGTCATCACGACGAAGATGACATCGGCCTCGTCGAAGAGCTGGAGGTTGAAATCGTCGATCGACTTGGCCATGTCGATCACGGTGTAGTCATAGGCCTTGCGCATGAGGGCCAGGATCTGCGAGAGCGAGCGCGGATCCGCGCGCTGCCGCTCGACCACCAGGTCCGCCGACTCGGGGTTCGGAGGTGCGAGGAGCAGCTGCATGCCGGCGTGGTGCGACACCATCAGGTTCTTGAGCAGGTCCGCGTCGAGGTCGGGCTCGCTGATGGCGTTCACGATCGACGACGAGTCGAGCCCGAGGTCGAGGAAGACCCGCATGTCGCCGAACTGGAGGTTGGCGTCGACGAGCGCGGTCCTGCGCTTCAGCCGCCCGGCCAGGGCGATCGCGGTGTTGATGGCGATCGTGGTGGTCCCCACCCCGCCCTTCGCCCCGTAGAAGCAGGCCAGGCGGCCGAGGGTCGTCTTCTCGGTGCCCGGCTTCGGCTCCTCCCCGCGTCCGGAGCGTGCGAGCAGCGCTCGGATCCGGGCGATCAGCTCGAGCGGATGGAATGGCTTGACGATGTCGTCATCGGCGCCGGCACGCAGGCCCTTGACGCGCTGCTCCACGTCTGCCTCTGCTGTCAGCATGATGATCGGCATCCGCCGACCGGCCGTCTCGGCGGCTCGAATCTGCTGGGTGGCTGCATATCCATCGAGGCGCGGCATCGCGACGTCCATGAGGATGAGGTCCGGATCGATGGACGCCGCCATCTCCACGCCCGCCTGTCCATCGGAGGCGACGTGCACCTCGAACCCCTCCTGCTTGAGGGTGAAGACCAGGACGCGCTGGATGTTCAGATCGTCGTCGACGACCAGGACCTTTATGGCAGCCAATGCAAGACCCATGACGATGATGGAACGGCGCGATTATAGAGTCCCCGCCGGCCGCTTCCACGAGCCGTTGGGGTACCAGACCTCACCCCATCAGTACCATCCACCCACGACGGTCCTGGGCCGGCAGCCCTGCTTCGGGCTGTGCGCCACGCGGGCAGATCGCTGGGAGCGGACGGATCAGGCCAGGTATCGGTCGAGGAAGCCGAGCACTCGCTCTCGATACGCGACCGGGTCGACCGCGTAGGCCTCGGCGTGCCCGGCGCCATCGACGACCACCAGTTCCTTCGGCTCCCCCGCCGCGGCGTACAGGCGGTCGCTCTGACGCCAGCTGATGAGCCGATCCTCGCGTGGCGCAATGAGAAGCAGCGCGCGCGGCGAGATCCGCGCCACTGCCCGGATCGGGTCCATCAGGCGCGATCTGGCGCGCAGCGTCGCGCCGGCAACCACCAGGCGTGCGCCGATGCCGGCCAGCGGGTACCCGATCTGCCGCATGCGGCTCGCGACCGGGTGCCGCAGTTCGGCAAATGGCGCATCGGCGACGACCGCGGCGACCGGCAGATCGGGTGCGGCAACGATGGCGATGGCGGCGCCCATGCTGATGCCGAACAGGGCGGTCGGCCCCAGCCCACGGCTCTCGATGAAGCGCACGGCCGCCGCGACGTCGCGCCGCTCATGCGATCCGAGGGTGACAAGGCCGTCATCACTCTCTCCGTGGCCGCGGAAGTCGAACTGGAGCACGTGATGGCGCTCGTGCAGCCAGGGCACGAATGCGGCCAGCTCGGGCAGGCGATGGCCAGAGAATCCATGCATCACGATGATCGCCGTCCGCGTCTCGCGCTTCGCCGGGATCAACCAGCCCGACAGGGTGACACCGTCATCGGTCGTGAAGCGGACCGACTCGTACTCCAGGCCGATATCGGCGGGCGTCGCGGGCGCGTCGGCCGGATCGGGAAGGAACGGCCGGGTCTGCGGGTGGACGAGCACGTACGACCCGCGGACGCCGATCGCGGCAAGGTACACGCCGGCGGCCAGGCCGATGACACGGCCGAGCGCACGCAGGACGCCGCGGATCATCCCGTCCGGGTCGTCCCCGGCGGTTGCATCCCGCGCATTGCTGCGCTGATCGGCCGCGTCAGCTCCGAGAGCTCCATCGGCACGATCCACTTCGTGCTCTCGCCGTCAGCCAGGGCCTTGAGCGCATCGAGATACTGGAGCGCCATCGTCTTCTCGTCGATGCCTCTCGCGGCGCCGAAGATCGTCTGGAGCGCGTTGGCGTAGCCCTCCGCGCGCAGGATCTGTGACTGCCGCTCGCCCTCGGCGCGAAGGATGCTCGACTGCTTGTCGCCCTCGGCCACGTTGATGGTGGCCTGGCGAGTGCCCTCTGACTCCGTGATATTGGCGCGCCGGTTGCGCTCGGCGCTCATCTGGCGGTTCATCGCGTCCTGGATGTCTCTCGGCGGGACGATCTCCCTGATCTCGACGCTGGTGATCTTCACGCCCCAGCGTTCGGTCACCTCGTCCAGCTTGGCGCGCAGGATGTGGTTGATCTCCTCGCGCTTGGCGAGCACGTCGTCGAGCGGAATGTCGCCGATCACGGCGCGCAGGGTGGTCGCGGCCAGCGCCTGGCTGGCGCCGGTGAAGTCGGTCACGGCGGTGACCGTCACATCGGGCTGGAAGACCTTCGAGTAGACAAGGAAGTCGATGCTGATCGGGGCGTTGTCCTTCGTGATGCAGGTCTGCTGCGGCACCTCCAGGAAGCGCTCACGCAGATCGACCTTGACGGACTGCTGCACGAACGGAATGAGCAGCACGATGCCGGGTCCGCGCGCGCCCTGCAGGCGTCCGAAGAAGAAGACGACCAGGCGTTCGTATTCGCGCACGATGTGGACGATGCTGAACAGCAGCCACAGCCCCAGCGCGAGGCCGACCACGAGGATGATGAGGCCGGTCACGTTCTCCATGGTGTCACTGACCCTCCGTTGCTCCCCCGTCGCCGGCGGGCGCCGGCTCGACGATCAATTCGAGTCCCTCGACCCCCACCACGCGCAGCGGTGTCCCGGGTCCGATCTCGGCATCTCGGCTGCGAGCCGACCAGCTCTCGCCGCCAGCATAGGCGATCCCTGTTGGACCGATGAGCGTCTGCGCCGTACCCGCCGCGCCCACGAGGGCTGCCACCGGCCGGTTCGACACGCCCCCGGTCCGGCGCATCTGCATGAGCGCCCGCACCAGCACCCAGATGTAGACGACGCCGACCGCCGCCACGATCACGATCAGCCACGGGCTGACGGTGACGTTGATGGCGTCCACCCCGGGCTCGACGCCGGTCCACAGCGCGAAGGCGCCCAGGACGAACGAGATGAGCCCGCCGATCGTGAGCAGGCCGTAGCTGGCGACCGTCACCTCCAGCGCGAAGAGCCCGATACCGATGAGGATGAGCAGCAGGCCACCAACGTTGAGGGGCAGCGAGTTCGAGCCGATGAAGGCGAGCACCAGCGCGATCGCGCCGAGGATCCCGGAGAAGAAGTTCGGGTGGAACAGCTCGGCGATGATCCCGTAGAAGCCGATGGTGAACAGGATGAAGGCGATGTTCGGGTCGCTCAGAACGTGGAGGAATCGCTGGCCGATGTTCATGTCGAGGTCGCGCAGCGGGAGGCCGCCCAGGGCGGGCAGCGGCTCGCCGTTGAACGAGAAGGCGCGGCCATCCGTGCGCTCGCCGCTGTCGATGGCGGCCAGCAGCGCTGGCACATCACCGGCGATCAGATCCGCGACCGGGGGCGCCAGGCTGACCGCCTCGGCCGCACCGATGCTGGCCGCCTCGCGGACCGCCGACTCGGCCCAGTCGGCGTTGCGATCGTGCTCGTCGGCGAGCTCGCGGATGCGCGCGACCGCATCATTCGTGACCTTGGCGGCCAGGGTCTCCGGCAGCTCCTCGCCGCCGCCACCGACCACCGAGGCGGCGCCGATGTTCGTGTTCGGCGCCATCGCCGCCACGTCGGCGGCGAGGGTGATGAAGGTCGCCGCTGATCCGGCCCGGGCGCCCTCGGGCGCGACCCACGCGATGACGGGAATCTCGCTGCCCAGGATGGCCTTGATGATCCGATCCATGCTGCTCAGCTCGCCGCCAGGCGAGTCGATCTGGATGATGGCCGCCGCCGAGCCTTCCTCCGCGGCGACCCTCAATGCCTCTTCGACGAAGGCGGCATTCACCTGGTCGATGACGCCGGTCAGCTCGAGGCGGGCCACCTGGTCGCCATCCGCCGCGACCGGGGCGGCGAGTCCGATGATTCCCAGCGCCAGGCCCAGGGCAGCGGGCACACGACGGAGCATGAAGGGAGTATATCCGTGCCTTCTCTGCACGCCCGTCATGCGACCAAGCACCTACCTGCGCGGTGGCTCCGTCAGAAGACACCATCAGTGCCAGCTGCAACCATCTGACCGCCTGCGTCGACGACATAACGCGCACCCCTGAGCACGAATGTCCGGCCACCGCGGGCCATCAGCGACCGAATCTGGTGGTTACGGCACCAGGAGTGCCACCTGACGGAACATCGACTAGCGAGGGCCGATCCCCAGAAGATCCGCCACCAGCCGCGACCATGTCTCGAGTCGATCCCAGGTGGCTCGGACGGCGTCCGCATCAACGAAAACGCCAGTGAGCTTCTCGTGTTCACGCACGCCAACGGGACGCCCTGCCGCATCGACGCTGAACACGACGCCGAGGTGGACCGCACCGACCGGGTTGCTTTCGTCATTGAGAAGGCCGATGAGCTCGAAGGCGGGCTCCCAATCGGCCTCGAGCTCCTCGGACCATTCCCGGCGGAGGCCGGACATGAGCGCATCGGCTCCTTCGTCGACCGGGTTCAGGTGCCCGCCGACACCGATGCTGGCCTTGCCGTGCAGCCGTGCGTCGCCGCCCGCATCCGTCCGCTGCATGAGGAAGACGCGCTCACCGTCGCGGACCACGACATAGGGAATGAGCTGCTTGTGGGTCGGATCCTGTTCGGCGGCCGGACGATCCAGGTAGCGACCGTGCGCTGCAACGGC
>JBQTHZ010000056.1:0-2655 GCA_052388515.1 Chloroflexota bacterium
TCGCGTCCGAAGACCTGGACGAATCGTTCCTGGTCGGGGCCGACCTCGTGGAGGTACAGCCCATCGAAGCCACGTGCCAGGTCGGCCTGCAGCCACGCGACCTGCTGCCCGAGATCGGCGGAGATGCGGACCGCGCCGTCCAGGTCGGACGGCGTGACGTGCGTCGAGGCCGCGGCGATCTGCGCCGGGTGCGACAGCGCGGTCATGACGCTGTTGTCCACGCAGTTCTGTCGCCACTGCGCGAAGGCGGCGTCGCGCGCTTCACCCTCGTTCGGAGCCCACGCAAGGTGGACCTGCAGGTACATCGGCTTGCCTTTTCCGCCGTTCGAGCGGTAGGCGTCCACGACCGCGTCGAGCTGGTCGTCGGGCTGCACGACGGTGATAAGCGCGTCGGCCCATTCGGCGACCCACGCCGCCGTCGGTGGTGTGACCGCGGCGCCCACCAGCAGCGGCGGTCGCTCAGGTCGCGTCCAGAGCTTCGCCTCGGACACCGTGACCTGCCCATCGTGGGTCACGGTTTCGCCGGCCCACAGGCGTCGCATGATGTCGGCTGACTCCCGGAGCCGCTGGTTCCGATCGTCCTTGATGGGCCAGGCCTCGCCGGTGATGTGCTCGTTCAGCAGCTGCCCGGAGCCGATCGCGATCCAGAACCGTTCGGGATACATGACGGACAGCGTGGCGGCGGCCTGGGCGATGATCGCGGGGTGGTAGCGCTGGCCGGGCGCGTTGACCACGCCGAACGGAAGCGAGGTGGCCTGCAGGGCGGCGCCCAGCCATGACCAGGCGAACCCGGATTCGCCCTGCTCCTCGCTCCACGGCGCCCAGTGGTCGGAGCACATGGCGGCGTCGAACCCGGCCGCCTCAACGGCCCGCACCAGCCGGAGCAGGCGATCGGGCCGGAATTGCTCGTGGCTGGCGTGGAAGCCGATGACGGGCGGCATCGGTCAGACGCCCTCCCGCCGGCCGAACCAGTGGTAGCCGTACGGTTCGAGCTCCACGCGCAGCCGCCGACCCCGGACGCCCGGGGCTGCTCCGTCGCCGGGTCCGAAGATGTGCTGCCAGTGTCCCTCGGCGGCATCGGCGGGCAGCTGGACGCTGACCGTGATCGGCTGGTCGCCGAAGTTGTGGACGGCCAATGCGCTCGCGCCATCCCAGGTCGCGATGTGCGCCAGCGCCGCCGGGTTCCGCGTTCCGAGCACCTGCCACTCGCCCCAGCCGAACTCCGGCCATTCCTTCCGCGTTCGGATGGCGCGCTCCATCCAGTTGAGGAGGGAGTCCCGATCGCGTCGTTGGTCATCGACGTTGAGCGCGTGATAGCCGAAGGGTCCATTGGCCACCGGCCGGCGCGGCATCTTGGACGCATCGGCGGTGGAGAACCCGCCGCCGGGAAGATCCGACCACGGCATCGGCGGCCTGACCGCCTCGCGATCCGCCATCGCCAGGTCGTCGCCCAGCCCGATCTCCTCGCCGTAGAAGAGGACCGGCGTGCCGGGCAGGCTGAAGAGGAGGCTGTAGGCCAGCTCCATCCGGCGGCGGTCGCCATCGACCATCGGCGGGAAGCGGCGCCGGATCCCGCGGTCGAAGAGCTGCATCGACTTCTTCGGCGCGAAGGCGGCGAACACCTCGTCGCGCTCCGCATCGGTCAGCTTGTCGAGCGATGCCTCGTCGTGGTTCTTGATGAAGTTCGCCCACTGCGCCTGCGGGGGAATCGGCGGCAGGGCGCGGAGCGCATCGGCCACCGGGGTCGCGTCGCCCCGCACGAACGAGAGATAGAGCGCCTGGTTCGTCACGAAGCTGAACAGCATGTTCATCTGGTTGCCCCGATCGCCGAAGAAGCTGGCGATCTTGTCGAGCGGCTCGTTCGCCTCGGCCAGGAGCATCGCGTCGCCGCGCCGCCGGCTCATGAACTCGCTCAGGTCGCGAAGGTAATCGTGCGGATCCTCCACGGCCGGGTTGGACGGATGGGCCTGCTCGATCAGGAAGGGAACGGCATCCACCCGGAAGCCCGACAGGCCCAGCTCGAGCCAGAAGCCGATGACCTTGTGGATCTCGTTGCGCACGATCGGGTTGTTGATGTTCAGGTCGGGCTGGTGCGGGTAGAAGCGATGCATGTACCAGCGCTTCGCGGAGCGGTCGTATGACCAGATGCTCTCCTGCTTGCCCGGGAAGATGACGCCCTCGTCGGCGTTCGGCGGCTTTTCATCGGCCCAGACGTAGAAGTCCCTGAAGGTCGGATGGCCGGCCCGCGCCATCTGGAACCACGGGTGGTCGATCGAGGTGTGATTGACCACGAGGTCGGCGATGACGCGGATGCCACGCTCGCGGGCGACCCGCACCAGCTCGACGAGGTCGCCGAGCGTGCCGTACTTGTCGGCGACGCCGTAGTAGTCGGCCACGTCGTAGCCATAGTCGCGTTCGGGCGAGGGATAGATCGGCATCAGCCACAGGCAGGTGACGCCCAGGCCGGCCAGGTAATCGATCCGCTGCGTCAGGCCGTCGAGGTCACCGACGCCGTCGCCGTTCGTGTCGAGGTACGCCTGGGTATCGACGCAGTAGACCACCGCGTTCTTCCACCACAGGTCGCTGGTTGCTTCCAAGCTCATGCGGCGGTCCTTGCACGGCGCGTTCCGGCCGGCGCGCTGAGCCTCGATGCAT
>JBQTHZ010000057.1:0-13437 GCA_052388515.1 Chloroflexota bacterium
TGGTGGACACGCCCGCCTCCGTCTCGAGGAGCCGCGCTACGTCGTGGTGGTCCCCAATGGCGCCCGATTGTCCCGGCGAGGGGCGCCAAAACGCCCGGTGCCTCGTCGGGCACCGGGCGCATCGGTCTGGGCGGATCGCCGGTCAGACGGAGCGGGTGCCGCTCCGCTTGGTGATCATGTTCCACAGGAACACGACGATGATGGCGCCCACGATGGCGGCCACGATCGTGCCGATGTTGATGCCCGACAGCCAGTCGTCATTCCCGGTCAGAAGACCGAACAGGAATCCGCCGACCATGGCGCCGACGATGCCGGCGATCAGCCCGCCGAGGACTCCATAGCCCTCGTCACCCGGGACGACCTTGCTTGCGACGAAGCCGGCGATTGCGCCGACGACGAGCCACGCGATGATGCTCATGAGTGCTACCTCTCCCTCGTACTGCAACTCGGGGACGGTCTGCCGTACCCGGGATGACCTTCCTTGCAGGTTCCATACCGGACGACCGAGGAAGTGCTGACTCGGTCAGCGGGCGAGCGTGTAGAAGCTCCCCACATCCGACATGCCCGCCGCCGAGTAGAGCGCGTGCGCGACCTGGCGCTGGTGCCCCGACTCGAGCGCGGCCGCGTACGCCCCACGACGGATGGCCTCCGCGAATGCGGCGTCGAGCAGGGCGGCGCCGATATCGTGTCCACGCGCGGACTCTGTCACGACGAGGTCCGGGACCCACGCCTGCGGCGCGTTCGTGAAGAACGGGTGCCGAAACTCGAGGCTGATGAAGCCCACCGGGGCGCCGTCGAGCAGCGCCAGCATCGACCCGGTGTCGGGGCTGTCGACGTGCGTTCGATAGGTCCGGCGCAGGGCAGGGAGCCGATCCTCGCTCGGTGTGGGTCGTCCAAGCTCGGCGAGCAGGCGGGTGGTGGCGTCGAAATCGGCATCGTCATCGGCGATCCCGCGGATCTCGACCCCCTGCATCGGCTCGATCTCGCGCGCCACGAGCGGGCTGATCTCGAAGTACTTGCCCCTGTCGGCGAAGCCGAGCGCCTCGTAGAGCGCCCGCGCCGCCGTCCGCCCGGTCCCGACCTCGAGCATGACCTGGTGACCGCCGCGCAGCCGCCACTCGGCGATGGCGGCGCCGAGCAGCGCTCGCCCGATCCCGCGGCCGCGGAATCGCTCACGGACGTACAGGTCGCTGACCCATCCCTCGAAGGTGGCGTGATTCAGCCGCCGACGGAAGCGAACGCCGATGAATCCCGCGGCGTCCCCGTCGGCGACCGCCAGGAACGGCGTGGCGTCGACATCGTTGACGAGCCTCTCGAATGCCGCTCGGTACGGCTCCGCATCCGCGTCGGGCAGGCCGTAGAGCTCGCGGGCCATGGCCAGCGCATCGGCGAAATCATCACGGCCGAGTGGCCTGAGCTCCACGCCGTCCGGCCGCGGCACGGCCAACCCACCGACGGCATGGTCCGGGTTGCCGAGGTTCACCCGCCTGCCGCCAATCCATGTCGACTGTCCACCGACCACCGACCGTCCGCGCCCCTCGTCATCAGCGGCGACGTCGGTTCCGTCGCCGGTGCCGGGCATTGCCCCGTCATCAGCGGCCCGTGAAGTCGGGCGTTCGCTTCTCCAGGAAGGCGGCCATGCCCTCCTTCTGGTCCTCGGACGCGAAGAGCAGGTAGAACAGGCGGCGCTCGTGGGCGAGCGCATCGGTCAGGCTCATCTCGTAGGCGGCGTTGATCGCCTCCTTCGCCAGCCGGAGTGCAAGCGGCGATTTCTCCGCGATCTTCGCCGCCAGCGCCAGCGCGTCTTCCACGCAGAGCTCGTCCTGGGTCACGCGGGCGACCAGGCCGGCGGCCTCGGCCTGGCGCGCGGTGATGGGCTCGCCGGTCAGGATCATCTCCATTGCCTTCGACTTGCCGATGGCTCGCGCCAGTCGTTGGGTGCCTCCGGCGCCGGGAATGACGCCGATGCTGATCTCCGGCTGCCCGAACTTCGCACCCTCGCCCGCCACGATCAGGTCGAGCGTCATGGCCAGCTCACAGCCGCCACCCAGCGCCCAGCCATTGACCGCTGCGATCACCGGCTTCGTGATCCTGCGGATCCGATCCCACTGGCCGATGCGGTTGGTGATGAGCATGTCGATCGGGGTGGCGTCGGCCATCTCGCCGATGTCGGCGCCGGCGGCGAAGGCCCGCTCGTTGCCGGTGACCACGATGACACGGACGTCGTCGTCACGGTCGAGCGCTTCGAGGGCCGTGCAGAGGGCATCCATGACCGCGCCGTTCAGCGCGTTGAGCTGCTTCGGCCGGTTGAGGCGGACCAGCGCCGTGCGCACGACTTGCGGGCGCTCGACGACGACGAGGGAATCGGCGCTCACGGCAGCCTCGACGGACACGTGAATCCCGCGCCATCACGCGATATAGCACAAGTGATATATCCGCTGACAGGCGAGCCCCGACGCCATGGAGGCAATCCCACGACGCGTGTCACGACCCGGTCCACGGATCCGGGAGCTCCTCGCCGCACGCGCCGCAGAACCGATGCGAGGCCGGCAGCCCCACGGCGCCACAGGCTGGACAGCTGCGCCCGTACCCGGCCTCCAGGCGGCGGAGCTCGGCGAAGCGCGGCTTGCGCTTCTCGTGGAAGGCGGCGACTGCCTCCTTCGTCTCGTCGGCGGTCGAGTGGACGGCAAGCCAGTCGCGCGCGTGCTCGACGGTCTGGGACCAGACGAGGTCGCGCCACCAGTTCAGCTGGGTCTTCGTGTAGCGCATCGCCTCGGGAAGCTTTCGCGCGAGGTTGTCGGCCAGCGCACCAACGGTTGCATCGAGCTCCGCGCGCGGCGACACGCGCGATACCAGCCCCCATTCCAGTGCCTGGGCCGGGCGAATCGGCTCACACAGCATCACGATCTCGCGTGCCCGCCGATCTCCGACGATCAGCGGCAGCCACTGGGTGGCGCCGCCGGCGGGCACAGAGCCATGCTCCGGCCCCACGTGACGGATATAGGCATCGTCCACCAGCACCGACAGGTCGCAGGCGATCTGGAGCTCGTTCCCACCGCCGACGCAGATGCCGTTGATCCGGGCGATCGTCGGCTTGCCGATGTGCCGCAGCCGATCGTGCATCTCGATGAACGCACCCATCCAGCGCCAGTACTGGCCGGACGTGGCACCCATCGAAGTCTGCTCGTCCAGGTCTGCGCCGGTGCAGAATGCCCGATCGCCCGCACCGGTGACGACGACGACCGCAACCGACTCATCCCACGAGGCCTGCTCGAAGGCACGGCCGAGCTCGCGGAGGGTGGGAAAGTCGAGCGCGTTGAGGACCTCGGGGCGATCGATGGTGACCGTTGCCACGCCGCGCGAGCCGTCCCGCTCGTAGCGGATGTGCTCGAACGCGAGCGTGGCGGGCTCGGAGGCGATCGGCGAGCCGGGCTCAGACATCGGCCTCATCGGGCGCGATGAACATGGTGACGCCGGCCCCGGCGAAGTTGCGGAGATCCTTGGCACTTGCAGCCCCGGCCTCCGATGTCAGGGCATCGTCGAGATCGGCGGCGGAGTCGAAGGCCATCTCGGCCATGAGGTAGTAGGCGGACTCACGGCCGCCCACGCCGGCCAGCTTCGAGAGCCGCATGTCCCGCAGGTTCGGGTAGCGCGACACGATCGGCGTGTGGACGTCGCGATAATGCGCCTCGAACGCATCGGTGTCTTCGGGAGTCTCGTACAGGACGACGAGGCGTGGCATCGACTACTGCTTGAAGTAGTCGGCGTTGATCTGGATGTACTTCTGCTGATCGTCCGGGACGGCATCCTCGGCAAATATGGCGGTGACCGGGCACTCCGGCTCGCAGGCGCCGCAGTCGATACACTCGTCCGGATCGATGAAGAACATCGCGTCGTCGTCGGTGGCATGAATGCAATCGACCGGGCAGACGTCGACGCAGCTCGCGTCCTTGACGCCGATGCACGGCTCGGTGATGACGTAGGTCATGGCCTCCCTCGATCACTGCGCTCTCGCGCGGGGCCCAGCAGCAGGTACTCGATCGAGTCTACACCGATGCGGCCGCTCCGCTCCCGCCGGCCGGGACCGGACGCGCGGGCTGTCGGCCCTTCGACGTCCGGACCGTCCGCTGGCGGCTAGGGCGTCCGCCACGGTCCTTCGTACGATGCTGCCCCTGGAGGGCTCACCCGACGGAAGGAGCACACGACCATGAACGCAACGTCCATCCGTGAAGCGGCACGCGCCGCGGCCCTCATTGCCATCCTCATGGTGGCAGCCGTTCTCGGCCTGGCGGTGGGCAACACGCTCAACGGCCGATCGGGCAACGACGCTGCGCAGGCCCTGAGCGGCGGCGGCATGGTCCACGGCAAGCTCATCCTGCCGACGGCCGGACCCGACTTCGCGAATCACGACGGGCGAACGCCGACCACACCGACGCCTCGTTGACCAGCGTGCCCATGGCGGAGGCCCCGCGGGAGATCGCGGGGCCTCCGCATCGCCGTCGGGCTAGCATGAGGGCGTGAAACTCACCGATCTCCCCCATCGCCCGCTCGTGGTCGCCGCCGTCACCCCGCTCGCCCACGGTGGCACCGAGATGGACGCGGCGGCCATCCACCCATACGTCGCCTTTCTCGAGTCACACGGCGCGGACGGCGTGTTCGCCTGCGGCACGACCGGTGAGGGCGTGCTGCTCTCGCTCGACGAGCGTCGGCGCACGGCCGCCGCCTTTCGGGAGGCCGCGTCGGGCATCCTCGTCGTGCACGCCGGCGCCCAGACGACGGCCGATACGACCGCGCTGGCGGCCCACGCGGCCGAGATCGGCGCCGATGCGGTCGCCGTCATTCCCCCGCCCTACTTCACGCTCGATGCCGATGCGCTGACGGCTCACTTCGTGGCCGCCGCGCGAGCCTGCGCGCCGCTGCCCTTCTTCTGCTACGCCTTCACCGCTCGCTCGGGCTATCCGCTGCCCGTCGAGGTCGTTCGCCGCATCGGTGCAGCGGTCGACAATCTCGCCGGACTGAAGGTCAGCGAGTCGCCGTTCGAACGGGTCGCGCCGTACCTTGGGCTCGGCCTGCCGGTCCTCATCGGCAGCGAGCCGCTGATCGCCGAGGGCATCGCGGGCGGCGCCATCGGCACGGTCTCCGGCATGGCCTCCGCGTTCCCGGATGTCGTGCGTGAGGCCCTGGATGCCGGCGACGACGCCGCCACCGCCCGCCTCCGAACACTGCGCAGCGCCATGGAAGAGAGCGGCCAGTTCATCGCGGCCGCCAAGCATGTGCTCGGTCTTCGCGGCGTCGGCGTGGGTCCGGACGTGCGCCCGCCGCTGCGTACCCTCCAGCCGGCCGAGGCGACGGCGCTGCAGGGCACGCTCGCGGAGGTGATGGCTTCCGGTGCGGCCTGAGTCGACCGCACCGGCACGCGACGGTCAGTCGCTGAGCTGACCCCGGATCGCCCCCGCCGGGAATCGGGCGTTGTGCAGGTTCACGTAGTAGTTGGCCGGGTTGGCGGCGATGTCGGCCACCAGGTCCGGATCGGCCGTGACGCAACCTTTGGCGCGTCCGCGCTCGAGCTGGTCGTGCAGTGGGTTGGCCGGATCGGCGACGATCTCGATGAGCGCGACGACGATGGCGCCATTCACGCCGGCAGCGCCTGCATGGATGTGCCCGCGATTCGGTGCGCCGATTCGGCTGAACTCGACCGCCCAGCAGATCTCGCCGGTCTCGAGCCTGAGGTCGAGCGTCGCTCGTCCCTTGCCGTCCATGTCCGTCGGCGGGACTTCCTGCGCACCGCTCATGCGGGCGACGAGCTCGACGTGTCCGGCCGAAGCGGCCACGGTCGCCGCCAGGCCCAGGCTCAACGCGGCGGTCAGCACCAACAGCAGGAGTCGTGCTGACATCGGGCGCCTTCTCATGTGGACCACTCCCTTCGGCGAGGAGAGCCTCGGCAGCCATGGCGGTCGTCGGTCAGGCTCCCCCCGGGATTACGCGAGGGGTTACGCCGCCTCAGCTTCGGCCCAGGCGTCCGAGCCGTTCTCCTTGATCGTCAGCGCTGCATCGCCGCCACCGTATCGTCGTGAGCCGGTGTTGCCGCCAGGGGCGTGTCCTGACGACCGTAGGCGGCCCGGAAGCCGGAGGACCGCCGATCGAGGGGCATGGGTGAGCGTGGGACGTGCGTGACCGATGGCGAAGAGAAGGCGCTGACGCGCCTACGGTCGTCAGATCGGGCCTGTGGCAAGTCCCGGCAGGGTTCCAAAGGCCGAACACGCGTGAGCGCTGCGCACGCAAACTCAGACGAGGAGCATCTCCCTCAGGTGGCCACGTTCCTCAATCGGCTTGTTGCCAACCCCAGCACCGTCCCGTACACCCAGTGGGCGAGGAGCATGGTGGCCACTCGCCCGCGATCGTCGCGCGATGCCGGAGGCAGAATGCGCATGGCGGGAACCCAGCCCTGATAGCTGATCACCCAGATGCCGGTGGCGTAGATCACGCCCATGCCGGCAGCGACCTTGCCTGGCGCGCGCCGCAGGCTTGCCGTCAGCGCGCCGAACACGGCGCCGGCAACCGTGCCGAAGGCGAGGTGCAGGAAGGACGCCACGATCCGCTCCTCCCCCCTGGTGGAGGTCCGATCGGTCGCCGACTCGATCGCGCGCTCGGCCATCCGGTCGGGCGGCAGCTGATCAGTGACGCCCAGGCGTCGAGCGCCGAGCATGACGATGCTCATCAGGAGCGTGGCAGTCAGCCCGCCGATCGCGCCAGCGAGCGCACCCCGTCCGGGATGATTCATGCCTGGTGTGAGGTCCACGCAGCGCCCGAGAGCATGACCCGTGCCGTGGTTCGTGGTCCTACGCGGTCGCCACCTCGGCGGCGGCCTGCGCCGCCCGCAGCGACGCGTAGCCGGGTTTGATCTGCTCGTTGATGATCCGGAGACGGCCGTCGAATGGCAGGAACGCGGACTTCATGGCGTTCAGCGTCAGCCACTCCATGTCGTCGACCCCGATCCCGAAGGCACGGTGCAGGGTCGCGAACTCGCTGCTCAGCGAGATGCCGCTCATGAGGCGGTTGTCGGTGTTGACCGTGACGCGGAAGCGCAGGCGGCGCAGGAGGTCGATCGGGTGCTCCTCGATGGAGGTGGCGGCGCCGGTGTGCACGTTCGAGGTGGGACACATCTCGAGCGGCACGCGCGTGTCGCGCACGTAGGAGGCCAGCCGGCCGAGCGCCACCCGACCGTCCGGCCGAACCACGATGTCGTCCACGATGCGCACGCCGTGTCCCAGTCGCTCCGCGCCGCACCACTGCAGCGCCTCCCAGATGCTCGGCAGCCCGAAGCCTTCGCCGGCGTGGATCGTGAAATGGAAGTTCTCGTGCGCGATCAGGTTGAAGGCATCGAGATGCCGCGTCGGCGGATACCCGGCCTCGGGCCCGGCGATGTCGAAGCCGACGACGCCCGCGTCGCGGTGCCGCACGGCAAGCTCGGCGATCTCGACCGATCGTGCCGCCTGGCGCATGGCCGTGATGATGAGCCCGATCGTGATCGATCGTCCCTCCGACGCCCGGCGAAAGCCGTCGAGCATGGCGGTCACCGCCTCGTCGAGGGACAGGCCGCCATCGGTCAGCAGCTCGGGAGCCATGCGCACCTCGGCGTAGACGATGCCGTCGGCCGCCAGGTCCTCGACGCATTCCGCCGCCACCCGTTCGATCGCGGCGGTCGTCTGCATGACTGCCACCGTGTGTCGAAAGCCCTCGAGGTAGAGCTCGAGCGACTTGCGGTCGGCACCCAGCGTGAACCATCGGCTCAGCTCGTCGGGATCCGTTGTCGGCAGCTCGCGATAGCCGATCTCGGTGGCGAGATCGAGGACCGTTCGCGGTCGGAGCCCACCGTCGAGATGGTCGTGCAGCAGCACCTTCGGTGCACGCCGAACCAGGGCGAGATCGAGACTCACGGACGGAGCTCCGCGGAACCGGCGGTCACGAATCCGCCATCGAAGGAGAACGCGTCCCGAATGCCGAGCCGCCGCATCTTCATGCCGGTGAGATGTTCCATCACGTATTCCATGTGGCGTAACTTAGCCGTCAGCATCGCTGACGGGGAGCCGGACCGGTGTGGTCCTCGAGAAGAACACCAGCCCGGCGAAAGTCTTGCACGGGCAGGCGGAAGAGGCCAGCCGAACCGCGGAGTGCGACTACCCCACGCGTCGGACGATGACGTGACCGACCCAGCGGTTCCAGTCGTGGATCTTCCGCACGAGGTCCACGTCGCCGTCCACGCCTGCGTGGTGGTGGATGACGCCGCCCTCGCTCAGCAGCACATTGGTCATGCCGCTGCCCGGCTCGCCGGACGAAACCCCGGCCAGGGCCTGGCAGGGCGGCACGATGTCGGCGAAGTCCTCGGTGTTGACCTCGGTGCCGGCGTCGTAGGCGGCGGTCAGCACGGAGACGGTGTCACCCACGCCGATTGGAAGCGGTAGCGAATCGACGCCAGTGAAGCCGTCGTTGGTGCAGATCAGCATCGACTCCCACGACAGGAAGTCGGCCCCGGGGGCGGCCGTGATCGTCAGCGTGACGCGGTCCGAGAAGGTACCGAACGAGGGCGCTCGCCGTGGCGCCAACGGCGCCGCCGCGGCGACCACCGCTGAGACGTTCGGCTCCATCGCAAGGTGAGCCAGCATGGGCGCCAGGTTGCCGTTCTCGGCAATCTCCTGCGTACCCAGGTTCGCGGCCGCTCCTACCTCGAAGAGGTTCACCTCTGAGCTGTGGGTCGCAATGAGTGGCGGCGTCATCGGCTGCCCGCGGTCCGGTCGATTCACGATCGTAACCTCGTACGTCCGGTGTGAGGATGCGGTCACGGGTGCCACGAAGGCGGTGGCAATGAGCGCCGTGCTCATCAGCACCACGATGATTGGCCTGATCTCGATCATGACTCTCTCCTTGTCTCAGCGCGACGGGCGACTTCACCGTCGCATTGAGGAGTCATGCTGGCCGTGGTCCATGACGAACCGATGAAGGAGATCCTGCACCCGTGGAATGCAACTCGCCCGGTGGATCGCCCGTGGCACCTGAAGCAGGAACTAGTCCGTACGTTGCTGTCCGGGCGCCATGCCGTGTCCGGCGCTGATCGTGCGCTCGTGGGTCTCGGCGCTGGCGGCCGTGTTCATCTGGAATCGACTCGGGGGTGCGGCGGCCGCCAGCCGCGAGATCTCGTCCTCCGTCAGCTCATACCCGAACCGGATGGCGGCCACGTTCTCGTCCTCGAAGCGGCGCGGCAGGGACTCGCGGATGGCGGCCTCGTCGAACTCGACCTGGGCAAGGCGGAGGAGCCTGCCCAGTGCGATCATGTTCCCGAACAGCTCCCTGCCGAAGTGCTGGCTGCCCAACGACGCGAACGGGATCTGCTCAGCACCCGGCATGTCCAGCCCGAGGTCGGCGACCACCTTGCGGCCACTGATGCGCAGGTGACCCTTGTCGGCCAGCTTGAGCATGATGTCCGCCTCCTCCACGACCGGGTTGGCAATCGGCTCGTCGTCGAAGATCAGGAACGCGTCGCTCATGCTGCCGCGCACGCTCGAGTCGTAGTCGAACAGGACGGTGACCTCCTTGCCCATGCGGGCCAGGAGGGCGCCCATCACGCCGGCGATGACCCGGACACCCTGCCCCCCGACCCCGTCCAAGGCGATCTTCGTGCTCATTCCGGCTCGATCCCGGCCTCGCGCATGGCGTCCTCGAGGCTGATCTCTCGTTGTGCGACCCGGAGCTTCAGCTCGGAGGGGAGCTTCTGCATGATCGCCAGCTTTCGCTGCGCCTCGGCCCGCTTCGCTTCCCTGGGGTCGGCGGGCGGACTGACCGATGCGGGTGCAGCGTCCTCGGCCGTCCGAGGATGGGCCGGCTGTGGGTCGCCGCCGGGCCCTCCGCCGATGAGGTCGCGCGCCTCCGCCTCGGCCTCGGCCTTCTGCGCATCCAGCTCCCCCTTCGCCTCGGACTGCGGGTCGGTGCCGGTGATCGATGGCTCCACGTCGCCGGCGGGCACCGGTGCATCCGATGGGGCGCTGGCACCGGTGCGCAGCCACTCGGGCACCTCGAGGCCGGCATCCGCGAGTGCCTGTGGCAGCGTGATCTCGCGCTGCGCGACCCGCATCTTCACCTCCGGCGACAGCTGTGCCATCAGCGCCGCCCGTTGCTTGGACTCGGCACGGCGTCTCGCCTTCTCATCGTCGGTCCGCTCGACGACCGTCGTGGCCGCCTCCGGCGCCGTGGCACCGCCTTCGCCGGGCGAGTCGGTGGCGGACGCCATCGGTCCGGCTGGCTGCTCCGGCAGCGACATCGGCCGCTCCGCATCGGTCCCGTCGTGGCCGTTCAGCGCCGGATGCTCCGCCGGGTAGACAATCCCGATCTCGAAGGCGTTGAGCCTTTCCGCGTCCTTCGGCGCGCGCTTGTAGGTCTTGCGGTAGAAGGTGAGCATCTCGTTGGCGCTCGCGAAGCCGATGCGCCGCCCGTTGTTCTCGATGCACTGGCTGGTGATGTCGACGAAGCTGAAGCCCGGCCACTCGATGGCCTCACGAATCACGTTGCGCAGGTGCAGCTGGTGATAGACGGTCGACTTCGCGTACAGGGCGTGCGGGCTCGAGCGGACCAGGCCCTGGAGGTTGATCGGCGTGTTCGGGTTGCCGCCCGGGCTCGAGAGCGTCTTCGTGCCCGTCGGCGTGGTCGGTCCGGTCTGACCGCCGGTCAGGCCGTAGATCTCGTTGTTGTTGCACAGCACGGTGAGCGGGGCGTTTCGACGGATCGAATGGATCAAATGGTTGCCGCCGATGCTGGCCGTATCGCCGTCACCGGCCACCACGATCACGTTCATCTCGGGCTTGACGGTCTTGATCGCCTCTGCGACGGGAAGCGTCCGTCCGTGGAGCGTGTAGACGGCCTCGTGCTTCAGGTACCCGCCCATGCGCCCGGTGCAGCCGATCCCCGTCACGATCACCGTGTTCCGCTCGTCGAGCTGCATCTCGTCGAGGGTCATGGCCAGCATCATCATGATCGTGCCGATGCCACAGCCCGGGCACCAGATCGTCGGGAACAGGTCGAGCTTGAGCCGATCCTTGTAGGTCATCTCGGCCATCGGCGCTTCAGGCATGCTGCGTTCCTCGGCGGTCCGTGGATCCGCGTCGCCGCCCGGCCGTCCCCCGCGCCGTTGCTGCTGCAGCAACTAATGACGACCGAGGGTCGGTTCCTCCGCTCTGTGTTGCCCACCCGGCAACGGGCGACCAGGGAAGCGGCCTCAACCGGCCGAAGTCGGTCGTTACTTGCCCCCATGGCAAACGGAGCAACGCGGCCACGACCCTACCCCACCCCCAGCGGCGACCGCGGTTGCGCGTCCGAGGTTTCTGGCGGAATCGGGGGCTCGGACGGCCCGCCGGCAAGGACGCGTTCGATCCCCTCCCGCACCGCCTCGAGCGAGATCCGGCCGCCGAGCAGTGGCACCCGCTTCACTTCGCGGTGGATCGCCAGCTCGACGAGGTCGGCGTACTGACCGTCGTTGGCCTCGACCACGACGACCTCCCGGTAGCGTGAAGCGACCGCCGCCAGCTCATCGGAGAGCATCGGGAAGATCCGGATCGGCCGGAAGAGGGCGAATTCGTCGCGCAACGGTGCGGCCACCCGCGACACGATCCCGTAGCAGACGACCAGGACGTCGGCATCGACGTTCCAGCCGTGCTCGAAGCGCGCGTGGCGCCTGGCAACCTCGAGGTGCCGATGCTTCGCCTCGTAGTACTGGCGCAGGTACTCGTCGGCATCGGCGGTGGCAGGTTCCCCCGCATTCGGCCCGTGCTCGTACATGAGCACGCCGGCGAAGAAGCGTGGATCGCCCGTGAACTCACCGAGTGGCGCCAGCTCGCGCGGTGCCGCTTGCACGTCAGCCGCAGCTTCATCCAGGTCCACGACCTCGTTGAGATGCGCGACGAACGTGTCGGACAGGATGACGACCGGTGAACGCGACTCCTCGGCCGCGTTGAAGGCCTCCACCGTGATCCGGAACGCCTCCTCCACGCCGTTGGGATAGAAGGCCAGCGGCGTGTAGTCACCGGTGCTTCCCCACTTGACCTGCATGATGTCGCCCTGGCCCGGCATCGTCGGCATGCCGGTTGCCGGGCCGACGCGCATCACGTTCACGAACACGCACGGCACGCCGACCTTCTGGGCATAGCCGACAGCCTCCTGCATGAGGCTGAACCCGGGTCCCGACGTGGCGGTGAAGGACTTCGCGCCGGCCAACGAGGCGCCGATGATCGCGTTCGCGCTTGCAATCTCGTCCTCCGCCTGGAGGAAGCGGAACTCCGGACGCTCCGCCGCCCAGCCGGACGCCACGTTCAGGATCTCGGTCGAGGGGCTGATCGGGTATCCGGCGTAGTAATTGGCACCGGCAGCCAGCGCGCCGCGGAAGACGGCCTCGTTGCCCTGCGTCAGCTTGCGTGTCATGGGACCACCGATGATAGCGACCGGCTCAGCGTCGCATGAGCTGCGGTATCTCGGGCATCGGTCCGCGCCATGGCAGGATCTCCTCCGTGGCCCAGGCGCCGAATCGATTGATGAAATGCGATCGGTGCGACTTCAGGATGCCGATCACGGCCGCGCGCTCGGCATCGGACGGCCGCACGCCGATGACCGCACGACCCTCCCGCAATGCCACCTCGTACATGAGGAAGTCCGGCATCTGGTCCATCGCCAGGTATTGCGTGATCCGGTGGACGCGGGCCAGGAGACCGCTCTGCGTGCCCAGCCCGTCGAGCCGCCGCGCGTCATCCGATCCTGACAGGATCATGCGGTCGTCGGCAGCGAGCCCGGCCGTCGAGAGCTCCGCATCCATGCCCGAGACGTCGGCCGCATCGTCCACCACGGCCAGGATCCAGCCGGTCGGGTAGCCGATGAACCGCCCGCTCACGGGACTGCGACGCGCCATCGCGGTGACACCGGACGCGACTGGAACCGTCCGCAGTCACGTGAAGCGTGCATCCGTGACGCGATGACCGGCGTGGAGCATCCCGGTGCACGCCTCACGGGAATCGGGACCGTTGGGCTTCAACGACCACGTCGATCGTTGGCGCTGTGCTCGGCAACCGCCGACGGGATCATCTCGATCGCCAGGTCGGGGCAGTAGCGCTCGCACAGGCCGCAGAGAATGCAGTTCTCCTCCTCGATGATGGCGTCGTTGCGCAGCACCAGCGTGTCCTTGGGACAGATCTCGACGCAGATGTCGCAGCGTTTGCAGAAGACCGGGTTCCAGCTGATGTTCGTGTAGTCGACCCAGCGGATCCCATCACGATGGTCGTCGGACGTCCCCGTTCCGAAGTCGAGCGCAGGTGGCGCGGGCTGCTCAGCGGTCATGGGCCGACGATGATAGACCCTCGGCTGCGCGAGGGAGCGCCCGAGGGCCACCCGTCCACCATTCCGGGC
>JBQTHZ010000058.1:0-23193 GCA_052388515.1 Chloroflexota bacterium
TGGGCTTTCTCTCCGATCACGTCGAGACGCGCGCGGTTCGGGTGTAGCCCGCCGGCTCCGCCATCCTCACGCTGACGTGCCCACGAGCCAGGAAATCCAACCGACTACGACTGCGAGGACAAGCGCGGCGCCCGCAAACGTTGCCCCGCGCCGGCGATCGTCGAAGCGCATGGCAACAGCTGCGCCGGCGACGACGATCACTACGGCTGCCACGTACCCGACTGCTGAAAGAGTCATCGATTCGTTCCTGTGTGCCTTGCCCAAGGAGACGATTGGCCCCATGCAATACTGAGCCATGCCCGTCCGCACGGTCATCGAAAGAGGGCCTAAGGACAAGCGGTCTGTGGCTTTCGGCATCGACTGGCCAGGGTGGAGTCGCGGCGCGAGGCGCGCCGAGCTCGCGCTGGAGATGCTCGAGTCGTATCGGGAGCGCTACCGGCCGGTCGCGAGCCTCGCCGGGCTGACACGCGAGTTCGACGCCGCCGGCCCCCTCGAGATCGTGGAGGACAGGGTCGGTACCGGTTCGACGGATTTCTGGGGATCTCCTTCTCGCCGTCTGCGACCGAGCATGGGCCGATGACCGAGGCGGAGTTCGAGCGCGGGATAACGCTCGTGCGGGCGTGCTGGGCCTTCTTCGACGGCGTAGCGGCGCGAGTTTCGCCGGAGATGCGCAAGGGCACGCGCGGAGGAGGGCGCGACCGCGACCGGATCATCCGCCACACCGTCCGCACCGAAAGCGAGGATTTCGCGAAGCAGGTCGGGTTGCGGATACCGGAGGGCGGTGCGCTTACCCCGGATGGACTGTCGTCGCCCTCATGCACGGGTAGCGTCGCATACGTCATGTGACGGATGTGGGCCATTCGATGGCAGGCGTACAACACCGGTAGAGCGGGAAGCGATGACGCGTGGTCCTGCATGTATGGCCGCCGAGGGACCGCGCCGAGCCACTGGCGAACCCCACCCGCACTCAGTCCAACGCCGATGCCTATGGGTTTGAGTTCCGGTCGTCATCCCCTCTTGAGCTCAGTCGCCGTGCGCAGGTGCACAGGTCGATGGTCGCTACCGTCCCGCGGTTATGCATTGTGTGTCGGTGGCGCACAAAGGAGGCATTCGTTGCGCAGGTCTCGATACATTCGCTCGCTCGCTATCGCGACGCTCGCGCTGGCCATCCCGTTTGGCGTGGTGGTCGCCACGATGGGGTCGGGCGCGGTCGGCACCATCATCGGACGTGGCACGCTCGACGCCCGGGTCCATGGCGAGTTCTCGGGGTTCGACTTGGTCGTCCGCAAAGACGTCGACGTGGTCACCCAGTCGATCACCATCGCCCCGGGAGGTCATACCGGTTGGCACAGGCATCCCGGTCCGGCCGTCGTGACCATCACGGCAGGCACGCTCACCGTCATCTTCGCCGATGACGATGATTGCGTGGGACAGGCGTACACGGTCGGCGACACATTTGTGGACGAGGGGCGCCATTCCCACATCGGGCGCAACCTCGGGGCCGAGCCGATGACGCTGTCGGTCACGTACTTCGTGCCCCTTGGCGCGGAAATCCGACTGGATCAACCTGACCCTGGCACAGGCTGCTGACAAAGCGCGGCCGGTCGGTCGGAACAGATCGGCCGGGCCGCCTCCTAACTGCATCAGCTCGCCTCAGGGACACGGCGACCTCGGCGCGAATCTCCGCGCGGAGCACGAGCTGGTGAGCCGATCGCGCAGTCGGTGCCGGCCCCGTCCTGCGGCTGAGAGTCGTGGATGATCACGCTGGCCGAGCCGGTGCTGGTCGTCGGCCCGTGGGTGTATGCTCGACGCATCGAACAGGGGACGCTGTGGCACCGCGTGTAACCGTTGTGAACGACAGTCCTGAGTTCCTCGAGCTCGTCGGCGACATCCTGGCCGATGAGCGCATACCCACCGTGCTCATCGACGGGGACAAACCCGACGCCCTCGATCGCATCCGCGAATCGCGGCCGGACGTGCTGATGATCGACCTGCGCATGGGAAGCGACGAGCTCCACGGTTGGGACATCGCGCAGGCGGTCCGGCGCGATGCCGAGCTGGCGGATGTGCCGATCTTGGTGTCCAGCGCGGATGTCACTGCCCTGGCCAGCATTCAGGATCAGATCGATGACTCGCGCGGGGTGAGCACGCTCACGAAGCCATTCAGCATCGAGCACCTGTCCGATGCGATCGACCGCCTGTATCAGCGCGCCCGATAGATCAGGTCCCGTCAAGCTCCCGCCGCGCCGCATCGAGGCGAGCCTGCAGATCTGGGTACGGCCGAACCGCTTCATCCAGGCCATCCAGCAGCAGGCGGGCGTGGATCCGAAACGCTTTCGGCTGAGCGAAGCAAAGCTGAGGCCGTCTTGCGGGGTCGGGCGACGAGGCCGGGGGATGAGCCCCGTCGCCCGGTGGATCACATGGCGACGACGGTCTCGAGGGCGTCCGACGCGGCACCGTTGGTGGCGGTGGCGGGTGTGCCATCCGGAGCGGCGGCCACGGCCTCCGCCTCCTTGGCGTACTCCTTCTTGGAGCGGCCCGACAGCATCTCGAGCGAACCCACCACGATCTCGGTCTTCCAGTGTCGCTTGCCGGCATCGTCATCCCACTGACGCGTCTGCAGTCGTCCGTCGACATCGACCAGCTGGCCCTTCGACAGGAACTGTCCACAGATCTCGGCCAGCCGGTCCCAGGCCACGCAGGCGTGGTACTCGGTCCGCTCGCCATTGCCGCCGCGGTACTCGTTGGTGGCGACCGAGAAGGTGGCAACGTGCTTGCCCGATGGCAGCGATCGAAGCTCCGGGTCACGGGTGAGACGGCCGACGAGCATTACCTTGTTCATCCGATGGCTCCTTCCATCAACAGCGCACCGGGGGCGAGGTCGGCCGCTTGATGACAAGCCTATCGAGAGCGGATTACCAGCCCGTTACCACCCGTTTACTGGAACCCATCGGACACGATCCGCTCCCTCCATCACTCTGCGCGGCCAGCGAGCCATGGCGTCGGATGGCGAGTACCTGGTCAGGTATGCGTCTGATGACTGCAATCGGTCATGTCGCGCTCAGAAGCCGCCAGATATTCATGGGGTGACTGGAAGGCTCGGTACTTGCCATCGGAGCGGCCGTCCCACGCCGAATTCGTGCTCAGCGTCGATGGCGAGACCAGTGGCGGAGGCATGGAACACGGCCTAAGAGTCATGGCAGGAATACCTGGCAGAGAATCGAAGTACCGCGCGACCCGCCGCGCGACCCGCCGCGGAAGCCGGCGCGGAGGCCGCCGCGGAACCCGTCGCGGGACCCGGCCCGGACGGAGGCCTAGCGGCGCGACCCCGGGCGACGACGGGGGTAGAGATGGTCGATGCCGGGCGTGCGCAGCGAGACCTTGGCCACCGGTGGCTGCTGACGCTTGAACTCCATCCGTGCCACGCGACCAGCCACCCACTCGACGAGCTCGCGGTCCAGCCCGGCATCCACGCATCGATCGAGGGTCCAGCGACGGTCCACGAGCGCGAACAGCGTTCGGTCGAGGAGATCGTACGAGCGACCCAGCTCTCGCTCATCGGTCTGGCCCGGCCACAGGTCGGCCGACGGTGGCTTGTCGAGGATCTCACGCGGGACGCCAAGCTCGGCGGCAACCGACCGCAGCTGGGTCTTGTAGAGGTCGCCGATCGGCGCGAAGGCGGCCGCCATGTCGCCATGCAGGGTCCCGTAGCCGAGCAGCGCCTCGGTCTTGTTGCTCGTGCCGGCCACGAGGGCGTCGAACGCGGCGGAGCGGTCGTAGATCACGATCATGCGCTGGCGGGCCATGACGTTGCCGCGCCGAACGTTGAGGGCATCGCCCGCGGCCGGCTGGTCCGGAGCATCGATGAGCGCGAGCATCGGCTCCACCATGGGCGTGATGTCGACTCGTTCGGTCCGGCAGCCGAGCGCCTCGACGACGCGCATCGCATCGGTCTCCGAAGCCTCCGATGAGGTTCGGAAGGGCATGCGCACGGCGAGCAGGTTGTCGGGTCCGACGGCTCGGGCACACAGGAAGGCGACGGTCGCCGAGTCGACACCGCCGGACAGGCCGAGCACGATGCGCTCGAAGCCGGTCTGCTCCATCTGGGCGCGAACGAAGCCGACGATCACATCGACCGTCTGGGCCGGCTCGATGGCCGGCAGCGGCGGCAGGCCGGAGGACTGGCTCACCCTGGATCGGGCGGCGGGGAGAGGCCGGCGCGCTCGGCGATGATGCGGTCGAGCTCGCGGCGGGTAAGCTCCAGGCGCTCATCGGCTAAAAGCGGGAGGCCGTAGCGCTGGATGCGCAGGTCATCCGTGTCGATGGTGCCCACGACCAGCGCTTCCTTCCAGAGCGGCCCCTCGACGATTGTCGACCCATCGGCGGCCAGCACGCGCGATCCGCCCCAGAAGGTGAGCCCCTCCTCGTTGCCCACCCGGTTGCAGAACGCGATCGGAACGGTCCCCAGCAGGGCGTAGGTGTCCTGCATCTTGTGCCAGCCGGCGATGGCGACGAGGCCGGCTGCGCTGCCGGGAGCCCGCGACGGACCCGCCGCGATGTTCACCAGCAGCGACGACCCGTCAAGTGCCTGGACGAACGGCACGCTGGCGTGCCAGAAGTCCTCGCAGACCGAAAGGCCGATGCGCCCGACGGGCGGCCCGACCTCGTGGGTCCGCACCCGCTCACCGGGACGCGTGAATCGGCCCTCATCGAAGAGGCCGTACGTCGGCAGGTAGACCTTGCGATGCAGGCCGATCAGCTCTCCACCGCGCAGCAATGCAGCGCTGTTGGCATAGCGGTGGTCATCGGTCTCCTCCACGAACCCGACGGCGATCAGCACGTCCTGGGCTCCCCGGCTCAGCGCAAGCAGGCGCGGGTCCGCGGCCGTCATGGCAACCTCGGGCACGAGATCCTGGAGCAGGTACCCCGTCAGCGCCAGCTCCGGGAAGACCACGACGTCGGCGCCCTCTTCGACCGCAGCCCTCACACGGCCGGCAAGCAGCTCGAAGTTGGCATCCACCTCCCCGAGGCGTGGCGCGAGCTGGGCCAGCGCGATGCGGTACTCCATACGGCGCAGCGTAACGCAGGCGTGTCGTTCAGAGCCGCCCTTGGCTCTCCTCGCCCGAGATGCCCTCTCCAGGGCGGTCGAACACGCCGCCGGCATCCGGACGCGGGCCGACGCCTGGTCCGGCCTCTTCCTCGTCGCTCGTCTCGAATGCCGACGAGGTGCGCGCCGCCTCGCTGATGAGCCGGTCGCGTTCGGCTCCGAGGACCAGGTGCTCGGCGAAGTGGCAGGCGACCTGGTGGTCATCGTAGCCCTCGATGCTGCGAAGCGGCGGCCGCTCGCTGACGCAACGCTCCGGGTTGTCGAGCTGGCGTCGCAGCCAGCAGCGGGTATGGAATCGGCATCCCGACGGGGGGTTCACGGGGGACGGCACATCGCCCAGCAAAATGATCCGCCGATGACGATCGCGATCGCGCGGTGACGCAACGGGCACCGCCGAGAGGAGGGCGATCGTGTACGGATGGAGTGGCCTCCGATAGATCTCGGCCGATCCGGCGAGCTCGGTGATGGCACCGAGGTACATGACCGCAACGCGGTCGCTGATGTGCTCGACGACGCCCATGTTGTGCGCCACGAACAGGTAGGTCAGCCCCAGCTCGTGCTGGAGACCGCGCAGAAGGTTGAGGACCTGCGCCTGGATGCTGACGTCGAGCGCGCTGACCGGCTCGTCGCAGACGACGAGATCAGGCTCGAGCACCAGCGCGCGCGCAATGCCGATGCGCTGTCGCTGGCCGCCGCTGAACTCGTGCGGGTAGCGTCGGGCGTGGTATGGCTGCAGGCCGACCAGCTCCATGATCTTGCCGACCCGGTTCCGTCGCTCGCTCGTCGAGCCGAGCTTATGGATGCGCAGCCCGTCGGCGATGCTGGTGCCGATCTGGGCGCGCGGGTCGAGCGACGCGAACGGGTCCTGGAAGATGATCTGCATCCGGCGCCTGAACGGAGCCAGCTTGCGTCCCGACAGCCGGGTGATGTCGGTTCCGTCGAAGACGATCCGGCCACCGGTCGGATCGATGAGGCGCAGGAGCGTCCGGCCGACCGTGGTCTTGCCACAGCCGGACTCGCCCACCAGGCCGAGCGTCTCCCCGCGACGGATCGAGAAGCTGACATCGTCGACCGCCTTGACGTCGCCGATCTTGCGCTGCAGCACGCCGCCGATGAGCGGGAAGAACTGGCTCATCCCCTCGACCTCGACGAGCGGTCGGCCGTCGCGGGCGGCATCGACCGTCATCCCGCGGGAGCCTCATGGGTGTCGGGCACCTGGCGGGGCTCGCCCTGCGGATCGTGGTAGACCCAGCACCGCACGGCATGGTCGTCGGCCACCGGCCGCAGCTCGGGATGCAGCTCCTCGGCCTCGGCCACCGACAGCTCGACACGCGTCCTGCAGCGCGGCGCGAAACGGCAGCCGCTCGGGAGGTCGATCAGGTTCGGGACGCTGCCGGGGATGGTCGTCAGGCTCTCACGCACGTCGCCGAGGACGGGGACGGAGCCGATGAGCCCGCGGGTGTACGGATGCTTGGGGTCCTCGAACAGGTTGGTGACGGAGGTCTCCTCGACGATCTCGCCGGCGTACATGACCGCCACGCGGTCGCACATCTCGGCCACCACCCCCAGATCGTGCGTGATCAGGATCATGGCCGTGTTCGTCTCGCGCTGGAGGGTGCGCATGAGGTCCAGGATCTGGGCCTGGATGGTCACGTCGAGGGCGGTCGTCGGCTCATCGGCGATGAGAAGCTCTGGCTCGCATGCAAGCGCCATGGCGATCATCACGCGCTGCGCCATGCCGCCCGACAGCTCGTGCGGAAAGGCGTCGATCCGCCGCTTGGGATCGGGGATGCCGACCATGGCCAGCAGCTCTTCAGCCCGCGCGCGGGCATCCCTGCGCTTCATGGCCCGATGGATCTCGAGCACCTCGCCGAGCTGCATCCCGACGTCGTAGACCGGGTTCAGGCTGCTGGTCGGCTGCTGGAAGATCATGCTGATGCGCTCACCGCGCAGCTCGCGCATGCTGCGCGTGGGCACCTTGAGCAGGTCGGTGCCGTCGAAGATGACCTCGCCCGCCTCGATGCGACCCGGTGGCACGATGAGGCGCAGGATCGAGAGGCTGGTGACGCTCTTGCCGCAGCCGGACTCCCCCACCAGGCCCATCACCTCTCCACGGTCGACGTGGAAGTCCACACCGGTGACGGCCCGCACCACGCCGTCGCTGGTATGGAAGCTGGTCCGCAGGCCTCGCACGTCGAGGAGACGCTCGCCGGCCTCTCCCACACGTCGCCGTGGCGGTCGCACATCGGTCAGGGTCATCGGTTGAGCCTCGGATCGAGCGCGTCGCGGATGCCATCGCCGAGGAGGTTGAAGGCGAGCACGCTCATCGACAACGCGAGGCCGGGGAAGATGACCAGGTGCGGTGCGGCGAACACCTGGTTCCGCACGTTCCCGATCATCGATCCCCACTCGGCCGTTGGCGGCACCGCACCGAGGCCGATGAACGAGAGCGCCGCGACCTCCAGGATGGCGGTCGCGATCCCGAGCGTCCCCTGCACGATCAGCGGCGTCAGGGCGTTGGGCAGGATTCGTCGCAGCAGGATCCCGCCGCCAGACTCCCCCAGCGCGCGCGCAGCCAGCACGAACTCCCGCTCGCGAATGGACAGCACCGATGCGCGCATGACGCGCGCATAGACCGGGATGGCCACGATGCCGATCGCGAACATGGCGTTGAAGAGCCGGTTCTCGAAGATCGGCAGGTCGAAGGAGTCGAACGTCGTCGCAAGGAAGATGACGAGGACGAGGGCCGGGAAGGCGAGGAGGACGTCCATGAAGCGCATGAGGATGTTGTCGACCCAGCCGCCGGCGTAGCCGGCGATGGAACCGATGAGCGTCCCGACCACGATGGCGATGCCGACCGTGACGAGCCCCACCGTGAGCGACACGCGGCCCCCGTGCAGCACCCGGCTGAACACGTCGCGCGTGTTCTCGTCCAGGCCCATCACGAACTGCGGCTGTGATGACGGACAGCCGAGCAGGTGGATGCATGGGCCACCCAGCCGCTGCGCGCCCTCCACGCTCCCCAGCTGTTCGGTGGGGCCGTACGGCGTGAGGAAGCCGGCCAGCGCTGCGCCCGCCACGATGATACCGATCAGGATCAGCCCGAATCGCGCGGAACGCTGGCGCAGGATGTGACCCAGCGTGTCGCGCCAGAGGCTGGTGGATGTCCGTCCGGGGACCCTGACATCGAGCGGAGCGGAAGCGGCGGTCACGTGCTCACCTCAGCCGAATCCGCGGATCGAGGTAGGCATACGAGATGTCGACGATGAGGTTGATGAAAAGATACGTCAACGCGGTGACGAGGGTCAGGCCCTGGATCACGATGTAGTCTCGGCTACGGATCGATTCGACCAGTGTCTGGCCGACACCCGGCAGCAGGAAGATCGTCTCGGTCAGGACCGCGCCCGAGAGCAGCGCGCCCAGGGACAGGCCGATCACGGTGACGACCGGCAGCAGCGCATTCCGGAAGGCGTGGCGCGAATTCACGATTCGCTCCGACGCTCCTTTCGCCCGTGCGGTGCGGACGTAGTCGAGTCCGAGCACGTCGAGCATGCTCGAGCGCGTCATGCGCGCGATGATGGCCATCGGAATCGTTCCGAGCGCCACCATCGGCAGGATCATGTGCCGCATGCCGTCCACCAGCGGCTCCCACTGGAAGCTGATGAGCGATGAGAGAATGGTCATGTTCGACACGAAGTCGAGCACGGCCCGCGGGAACCCGGTCATCTTCTCCAGCTGCCACGCCTCCGCGAGGGTTGCGTGTGGCACGCCGGCGCTCAAGAGGCCCGATGGCGGCAGGGCGATCGGGCTGCCACGCAGCACGACCGCGAAGAGGTACGCCAGCAGCAGTCCCAACACGAAGACCGGGACCGAGACGCCGAGGTTGGCGAGGATCATGGTGCCCACGTCGAGCGGGGAGTTGCGGCGGATGGCCGACAGGCGGCCGAGCGCGATGCCGACCACGCTGGCGAAGGTGAGGGCGAGGATCGTCAGCTCGAGCGTGACCGGCAGGCGCTCGACCATGATCTCTGCGACCGGTCGTCCCTGCTGGATCGAGTCGCCCAGGTTTCCGCTTGCGACCTGGCCGATGTAGCTGACGAACTGGACCGGGATCGGCTGATCGAGCCCGAAGCGCCGGTTGAAGTCCTCGCACAGCGCCGGCGTGGCTCGCTCCTGGAGCGCCGCGATGCACGGGTCGCCCGGCAGCAGCCGGGTGAGCGCGAAGACCATGAAGAGGATGCCGAACAGCACGGGAAGGCTGAGCAGCAGGCGGCGACCGATGAACGGGAGCAAGGTCTCGTCCTTCGGTCAGGAGGTTGGTGGTCGAGATGTGGCGCCGCCGGTCGGCGGCGCCCCATCTCCATCGGTCGGACCGACCACGCGGCCTATTCGGCCGGCGGTGGGTTCAGGAATCCGCCCCACAGAGCGGAGAAGTAGGTGAAGCTGCCATCACGCCCGACGTGCAGCGGATGCTCGGCATCCCACTGCGCCGCGTACGACAGCACGACGTCGTTGGCATCGAACGTGGCCCCGTCATGGAACGTGACGCCCTCGCGGAGGGTGCAGGTCCACTCGGTGAGCTCGTCGTTCGGCGCGCACTCCTCGGCCAGTGCCGGGATCGTCTCGGTGCCGCCGATCTCGTAGGCGTAGAGCGACTCCTTCAGCTGCTCGCACGGCCGCAGGGCTTCGCCGTCGGTCTCGTCCGCGCAGTACAGGCCACCCGGCTCGGCGTTCTGGAGCCAGACGAGCTGGTCATCCGATCCGGGGCTGACGACGGCCATCGACTCGTTGCTCAGCGGCGACGCATGTGCGCCGTCGTTGTCGGCCTGGAAGGCGACACCAGAGCCGCCATGCGCGATCGGGATCATCGGGACGATCTCGCGGATGGCGTCGTTCGCCTCCGTGTAGGCCGCCTCGCGGTCTGCCTCCTCGACGCTCGATGCACCGACGGCCAGCGGAGCCGTGATCTCCTCGTGCGTATCACCGAACTGGATCGACGCACCTCCGCCGAAGTGGAAGTCGAGGAAGTTCGTCGCATCCGGGTAGTCGGCGCCCCAGCCCAGCATGTGAATGCCCTGGAGCAGACCCCCGTCCGCGTTGTCGAGATACGCCGTGTCCTCCTGGACATCGATTGTCGCCGTGATGTTGAGCTCGGCCAGCTGTGCCTGGAGGGCCGCCGCCACCTGCTCGGGAGCCGGCAGGTAGCCGCGAACGGCCGGGCGCAGATGGATCACCGTCTCGAAGCCGTCCGCGTAGCCGGCGTCGGCCAGCTCCTGGAGGGCTGCCTCGCGGTCGAACTCGTACCACTCCTCACCGGCGCATCCGAACGGGATGGCGCACGGCGTGAAGTGACTGGCGACCTCGGACCCTGGCGGGAAGAAGTCGTCAACGATGGCCTGCCGATCGATTCCCTTCGCGAGCGCCTGGCGCACGGCCGGATCGACGAGCGGATTGTTCTCGTTGTCGAAGCCCTCGTTCTGAGGGTTGTTGTTGAAGCCGAAGTACAGGGTGTTCAGGCCCTCGCGCGGGTAGAGCGCGAGGTTCGAGTCGGCCTCGATCGTCTCGAAGTCCTCGGCGCCGGGGTTGTCGATGCCATCGACCGATCCGGCCTGCAGCTCGACCAGCCGCTGTGCGGCCTCGGTGCTCCACCGGAAGATGACGGTCGGGCTGAGCGGCGCGTCGCCCCAGTAGTTCTCGAACGCGGTCATCGTGATGTCGCTGCCGCGGTTCCAGGCGTCGAGCTGGTATGGGCCGGTGCCGTTCACGTTCTCGATGATCGTGCCGTCAGTGCCGTACTGCTCCAGCCACGCCGTGTCGTCGATGCCGA
Organism: Chloroflexota bacterium; assembly: GCA_052388515.1. Classification (GTDB taxonomy): domain Bacteria; phylum Chloroflexota; class Limnocylindria; order QHBO01; family QHBO01; genus JACDBZ01. Next base: position 10,935 of record JBQTHZ010000058.1, read on the forward strand.
ACGCCGAGAAGGCGATCTTCGAGAGGAACGCCACGTCCGGGTTGCAGAGCGTGAAGACCACGGTCTGCGCGTCGTCCGCGCGGATCTCGCTGATGTTGCTCGGATTGTTGTCGGCGCCGCACTCGGCGGGACCGTCGGCCGGGTAGGCCATCAGCTCCGCGGTCGGCTCCGACGGCTCTGCGCCCGCCGACTCGCTGGCCGGCGGCTCGGATTCCTCGCCCGGCGTCGCGGCCGGCTGCTGCCCGCAGGCAGCCAGCACAAGCACGAGCACGGCGAGGACGGAGACCCATCTCCAGGTTCGCATCCACTCTCCTCCACTGTGATGATCAACGCTGCGGTGTTCTCTCACCCGCTCCGTCATGACGTCACCGCCGTCCGGTCATCGACGGGCACAGCTCCTGAATCAGATTCACCGGCTCAGGGGCTCGATAGTCTTGCACACTCCCACATCGGTTAGAAGGGCTCGCCGGCATCGGTGGCGATCACGTGGCCGTCGTCAGCCATGACCGCGGAACTGGCCTCGCCGCCCACCGGATCGACCGGCGTCGCGCCGCCGACCGCGGTGCCGATCGAGACGGTCGACTCGATCGTGGTCTCCTCGGCATCAGGTTCGACAGGCTGCTCGATGACCGCCGCAACCGGCCCCACGCTCGCCAGCGCCGCGTTGACGAGGAAGGCGGTCTCGGGATCGGTGGGGACAGCGGCCGCGACGTAGATGACCGGCACCTCCGAGCCACGATCGGCTCGCTGCCGCGACAGGAGTGGCTGGCGCTCGAAGTGCTCGCCCGCCGCGCTCACCAGGACCTCGGTCTCGGCCGAGCTGGCCTCGGGGTGGGTGACGGCGACCTGCGTCGAGCTGGCGATGATCCCGGCCAGCGCCATGGCGGTGATGGCCGTAGCCGTGCGGAGGCGAGCCGCGAGCGCGGCCGCCTGGCCGTGCACGAAGGCACCGATCCCCCGTTCCGGCGCCTGTGCACGCTCGAGGATGACGCCCCACGCGTCCGGCGACGGTGCCGCCTGCTCGATCCGCTCGGCCAGCGCGATGCGCAGCTGCTGCACGAGCGCGCGATCGAAGCCGACCTCGTCGCGGCAGTTGCCGCAGTGCGCCAGGTGGTCGAGGTGCGGCGCCGAGCTCGGGCCGAACTCGCCGAAGCGGGCCAGCCAGAGGAGCTCGCGGCAGATGCGACGGCACCTCATCGGGTTGTCACCCGCACCGTGGCGGGGGTGCCCACCGGGACGCGGCGCTCGACCGGCAGGCGCACGCGGAGCGCCTTGAGGGCGTAGTGCAGCCGAGACTTCATGGTGCCGACGTTGCAGTCGGCGATCTCCGCGGCCTCGGCCAGCGAGTAGCCGTGCAGGTAGTAGAGGATGACCGCCGTCTGCTGCTTCGGCGAGAGCGCGTCGATGCCGCGCTGCAGGACCTCGAGCACCTCGCGCGACTCGACCACCTGGTCGGGACGGGCGGCGAGATCGACCACCAGGTTGGTGATCAGGCTGGTGATCGGCTCGGCGAGCGTCCGGCGCCGGCTCACGCGGCTGTAGCAGAGATTGATCGTGACACGCTGGAGCCACGGCAGCGGCGACCGCCCCGGGTCGAGGCGCTCACGCACCCGGTAGGCCTTGACGAAGCAGTCCTGGAGGACCTCCTCGGCCAGGAACGGGTCGCGCGTGATCGCCAGCGCCGTTGCGTAGACCGGGCGCTTGAAGGTGTTGAAGAACTCCTCGAACGCGTCGAGATCTCCGCTCTGCATGCGCTCGACGAGGTTGTCCGGCTGTCTCGCTTCCACTGGCACCTGTGCCGCACGATGGCCCACTGGGTTTCTCATAGTACGTTGCGCCGTCCAGATAAGTTCAGTCCGACACCGTCACGTCCCTTCTCGGTGACGGTCCGGATGCCTCGCCTCGGCAAGGCGTTGCGGGTAGCGACGCGCTGAGATCCCGCGCGGCACTGCCAGATATGCCGGGGGCGACTGGTATCGGCGAAGCCATGCTCACTCGCTGTCATGCATTCACGCGGCGATTGGTAGGCCATGAATTTCGGTCCGCGCCCCATCGCACGACGGCTCATCACGCTCAGCTTCGTCGATCGACGAGCGCTTCAGCGTCGAACAGTCGGCCTACCAGTCACAGGGTGAATCGCTGACAGGTTCGCACGGGTCGGCAGGTGACCATCGCGGGTTGTCGCCATCTGTCGAGGCCACGGCGCCGCAGCCAGTTCTGCGGCGCGATTCTCGCGATCTACGCAGGACCGATGCGCCTGACCCACGCCGCCCGGCACTGCTCAGGCTCAGCTAGCGGTCATGAATCGCCGAGAGTCGCGCCCGCCAGCCCGGCTCCGGCGCTGTCGTGGCGATCACTGGATCACGGCAGCAAGGCAAGGAACATCCGATGACCGGTTCAGGCGGTGGGCGTCTCGGCCGTCGGCGTGCCCCCGCGCGTCTCGGCCGCATCGGCCCCTTCGGCCGCATCGGCCCCTTCGGCCCCGTCGGACCCGTCGGACCCGTCGGCGAAAACGTGGCGCAGGTTCGGACGGCGTGCCGCGGCGGCCTCGTCCAGGCGTCCGACCGGCGTGGTGATCGGGGCACGCTTGATCGCGTCGGGATCCGAGGCGGCCCGCTCCGCGATGTCACGCATGACGTCCACGAAGTGATCCAGCGTCTCGAGGCTCTCGGTCTCGGTCGGCTCGACCATGAGCGCCTCCTCGACGATGAGCGGGAAGTAGATCGTGGGCGGGTGAACGCCGTGGTCCAGGATGGCCTTGGCGATGTCGAGCGTCGTGACCCCATGCTCGCGCTTCTGCCTTCGTCCCGAGAACACGACCTCGTGCTTGCTCAGCCGGTCGTAGGGCAGGTCGTACACATCGTGGAGCCGGATGCGCAGGTAGTTCGCTGCCAGCACCGCATCCTCGCTGATCGTCCGCAGGCCGGCGTCGCCGTTGGTCCGGATATAGGTGTAGGCGCGCACGAACATGCCGAAGTTGCCGTACAGCGAGCGCACCTTGCCGATGCTCTGGGGCCGATCGTCATCGAGCGCGAACCGCACGCCCGGCGTGGAGCGTCCCGCCCAGGCGTTGGCGCGCAGCTGGTCGGCGTCGCCCTCGACCAGTGTCGGGATCGGCGCAGGCAGGAAGGGCTCGAGCCGCTCGCTGACGCCGACCGGGCCGGCGCCCGGGCCTCCCCCGCCGTGCGGGGTGCTGAACGTCTTGTGCAGGTTGAAATGCATGACGTCGAAGCCCGACGCTCCGGGGCGGAAGCGGCCGAGGATGGCGTTGAGATTGGCACCATCCATGTAGCCGATGGCCCCGGCCCCCTTGACGGCCGAGACGACCTGGTCGATCTGGTCCTCGAAGATGCCGAGCGTCGAGGGATTCGTGATCATGAGGGCGGCCACGTCCGGGCCGAGTGCTGCCCGGAGCGCCTCCAGGTCGATCCCGCCTCGCTCGTTCGAGGGGATGGTGACCGTCTGGTAGCCGACCATCGTGGCGGTTGCCGGATTGGTGCCGTGCGCCGAGTCGGGGACGAGCACCTTGGTGCGCTGTTCGCCTTCCCCGTTGGCGCGGTGGAACGCACGGGTCATCAGCATGCCGGTCAGCTCACCATGGGCACCGGCCGCCGGCTGCAAGCTTATGGCCCTGAAGCCGCTGATCTCCTTCAGCAGCTCGGCCAGCAACCACATGAGCTCCAGCGAACCCTGGCTGAGCCCCTCCGGGTCGAGCGGGTGCGACTCGGCCAGGCCGGGGAGGCGCGCGGCCCACTCGTTGACCTTCGGGTTGTACTTCATGGTGCACGACCCGAGCGGATAGAAGTTGAGGTCGATCGCCATGTTCAGGTGCGCGAGGCGGTTGAAGTGGCGCAGCATCTCGAGCTCGCTCACCTCCGGCAGGCGCGGCGCCCTCGCACGACGGACCGATGCGGGCAGCTCCGGCTGCCCGGCGCCTGCCTTGCGGGCAGGATCGCTGGCATGCGGGAAGCGGACGGCTCGCCGCTCGGGGCGCGACCGTTCGAAGATGAGCGGCTCCACGATCGTCAGATCGTCGCCGCCCGCGGCGCCGGAGAATGCGGCCCCACGCCCGGAGGCGTCGCTCGGCGGTGCCTCGGCCACGCTCATGCCGTCTCCTCCAGCGCACGGACCAGGCGCGCGATGTCATCGTCGGTGGTGAGCTCGGTTGTCGCCAGCAGGAGCGTGTCGCGCAGCTCCGGGCCGGCGCCGTCGAGCACGTGACCGGCGACGATGCCGTGGCCTGCGAGGGCCGCGTGGCGTCGGGCCGCATCCGGCAGGCGCAGCGCCACCTCGTTCAGGTACGTGCCTGAGAAGCGTCGCTCGGCCAGGCCCGCGGACTCGAGCGCCCCGGCCAGGTGACGGGCCTGGGCCATCGACAGCTCGGCCACCTCCCGCAGGCCGGTCGGCCCGACCGCGGTCAGGTAGGCGGTCGCCGCCAGTGCCATGAGCGCCTGGTTCGTGCAGATGTTGCTGGCCGCCTTCTCTCGCCGGATGTGCTGCTCGCGCGCCTGCAGGGTGAGGACGTACGCCCGGCGGCCCTGGACGTCTCGTGTCGCGCCCACCAGCCGGCCCGGCATCTGGCGAACGGAGGCCATGCGCGCCGCCATGAGGCCGACGTACGGCCCGCCGAAGCTGACCGGGATGCCGAGAGGCTGGCCCTCGGCCGCCACGATGTCGGCGCCGTACGCACCGGGCGCTTCGAGGAGCGCCAGCGAGGTCGGCTCCACGACGGCCACGAACTGCGCGCCGGCCGCGTGGGCGGCGTCGGCCAGCCCACCCATCGGCTCGACCTGGCCGTAGAAGTTCGGCTGGGCGGCGATCAGGCAGGAGATCTCGCCAAGCGCCTCGATCGCGGCCGCATCGGTCGTGCCATCGCCGTCCTCGGCCAGGTCGATCGGGACGGTCACCACCTCGATGCCCGGGCCCGAGCAATAGGTCTCCAGCACGCGGCGGTAGTCGGGGTTGACGCCCGCCGAGACCGCCACGCGGCTCCGGCGGGTGAGGCGGCAGGCCATCAGCGCCGCCTCGGCGGTGGCCGTGGCGCCGTCATAGTGCGAGGCGGTGGCGACCTCCATGTCGGTCAGCTCGCAGATGAGCGACTGGAACTCGTAGATGCTCTGCAGGGTCCCCTGCGAGACTTCCGGCTGGTACGGCGTGTACGAGGTCGCGAACTCCGAGCGACCGATCACTTCCCCGACCACGGACGGGATGAGGTGCCGATAGACACCGGCCCCCAGGAACGAGACCTCGGGAATCCGATTCCGCCCGGCAAGGCGTGCCAGCTCTGCCCGGACCTCCTGCTCGGCCAGGGGCGGTGGCACCGCCCATTCGCCGGCGCGGACGCTGGCAGGGATGTCGGCGAACAGGTCCTCGACCGACGCGACCTCGATCGCGCCCAGCATGTGGGCACGATCGGCCTCGGTGTGCGGCGAATAGCTCATGTCGGGCTCCGCCCTCAGGCGGTCTCGTCCGCGTAGGCCGCCGCGTCCATGAGCTTGTCCAGCTCGGCTGCATCGGAGAGCTCGACCCTTGCGATCCAGCCCTCGCCGAAGGCATCGGCGTTGAGCAGCTCGGGCGAGTCGCGCAGCGCCTCGTTGACCTCGACCACCTCGCCGGAAATCGGCGCATACAGGTCACTGACCGCCTTGACGCTCTCGACCACCCCGAAGGTGCCGAACTGGCTCAGCGACGCTCCGACCTCGGGGAGCTCGATGAAGACGACGTCACCCAGCTCATCGGCAGCGAAGCTGGTGATCCCGATCGTCGCGCGCGAGCCGTCCACGCGTACCCACTCGTGCTCCTTGGAGTAGCGCAGGTCGTCGGGGTAGGACATCGGCGGATCGATCCTCCTGGAACGGGCGGGCCGCGGCCACGCTCAGTCGCGTGGGCGCTTGTAGAACGGCAACTTTACCTGCTCGGCCCGATACGGGCGATCGCGCACCACGACCTCGAAGGCGTTGCCCACCCCCGCCAGCTCGGCCGGGACGAGGGCCATGGCGATCTTCGTCCCGAGCGTCGGCGACAGCGTGCCACTCGTGACGTGGCCGACGGCGGCTCCCTCCGAGCGGACCTCGTAGCCGGCGCGCGGGATCGCATTGTCGACCATCTGGAGGCCGATGAGCTTGCGGGTCGGCCCGGCCTGCTGGACGGCCTGGAGCGCTGCACGCCCGACGAAGTCGCCCTTGTCGAGCTTCACCACCCTGCCCAGGTTGACCTCGAACGGGTTCGTCTCGCGTCCGAGCTCGTTGCCGTACAGCGGCATGCCAGCCTCCAGGCGAAGGGTGTCGCGCGCGCCGAGGCCGCACGGTCGTGCACCGTGTCGGTCTCCGGCCGCGGCGAGCGCATCCCACAGCTCGCGCGCGTGCCGCGCGTCGCAGAAGAGCTCGAAACCGTCCTCGCCGGTGTACCCGGTGCGCGCCACCATGCAGTCGACACCGGCCACCACGCCGGGCGCGGAGCGATAGTTGCCGATCGAGGCCAGGTCGAGGTCGGTCAGCTCGCCGAGCAGAGCAGCGGCGTTCGGACCCTGCGGCGCGACGAGGGCGGTCCGGTCGCTTCGATCGTCGAGCGAGGCGCCGAAGTCACCCGACTCGAGGAGTCGCGTGAGCTGCTCGACCACGGCGCCGCGGTTCGAGGCGTTGCAGACGACGAGATACCGGTCGTGCTCGCGGCGATACACGATGAGGTCGTCGATGACGCCTCCGTCGCGATCGCAGGCCATCGAGTACTGGGCCTGTCCGATCTCGAGCGCGCCCGGATCGCTGACCAGGGCATGGCGGAGGAAGGCGACCGCCTCCTCGCCGGCCACCTCCAGCTCACCCATGTGCGACAGGTCGAACATGCCGACCGCGGACCGCACCGTCCGATGCTCTTCGATGATCGAGCCGTACTGCACCGGCATCTCGTAGCCGGCGAACGGTACGAGTCGCGCACCGAGCTCGCGATGCAGGTCGTGGAGGGGGGTATGCCGCAGGTCGCCCGCGGCCACACTCGCCTCGCTCATGCCGTCGCCTCCGCCGCGTCGACGCCTTCGATGAGGGCCTGCGCGCGCTCGACGATGGATCGCTCCGTGGCGTGGGTGAGCAATGCCAGCGCCTCTGGGATGGTCGACCAGCGGACCTCGTCGAACTCCCGGTCATGCAGCTCGAGCGCTCCGCCGATGGACCGCATCAGAAAGAAGTGCACGGTCTTGTGAAAGCGGGTCGACCCGCGCACGAAGAAGTACCGAATGGAGCTGATCGGCGCCTCGATCTCGACGTCGAGACCGGTTTCCTCGCGGGTCTCGCGGAGCGCGGTCTCCTCGAGGGTCTCTCCGGAGTCGGGTGTTCCCTTCGGAAGCGCCCACAGCAGCGGCGCGCGGCGATGAAGGATGACGATCTCGCGCCGATCCTCGACGCGACGATGAACGACCCCGCCGGCCGACGTGGCCCGCGCGGTCCGCAGGACAGACACCGCCGCCGCTAGGAGCGGCGGGCGCGCGGCACCCCGAACGGGAGCGCGGGTCGACGTGCAGGCAGGCGCGTCGCGCGGCCGACCGCCGGGAAGCGGAAGCGACTGGTCTGCGACCGCAGGGATCGGACGGTCGCCGTCGGCGTCACGGCGCTGCGCGGGCGGTGGTACACGGTGTGCGGCGTGGCCAGCCCGAGCCGAGGACGGTGCGCCGAGCGGCGCCCCGCTCCGAAGTCGATTGCTGGGTGGGAGACGAAGCGTGCCACCAGACTCACTCGCATGGCCGGCATTGTACGCCCCCCCGATGGCGGCGCAAGCAATTCGCGCCAATCACGCGGTGACCGCCCGGAAGAGGGCTGCGACCTCGGCCACCCGGCGCGTCACATCGAAGCGGTCGGCATCCGCGGCCGCGCGCTCGCCCATGGCCGATCGGCGCTCCGTATCCGACGCGAGGCCGATGACGACATCGGCCAGCCGCTCGACCAATGACGTCGCTGGATCGGCGCTGACCAGCGCCCCGTCGACACCATCCCGGACCGAGTCGCGCACGCCCGGGCCGTCGACGGCGATCGCCGGCAGTCCCGCGCTGAGGGCCTCGGCCAGCACGAGGCCCTGCGTCTCGGTGCGCGACGTGAACAGGAACAGATCGGCGCCGGCGATACGCGCCAGCGCCTCCGGCCGCGGCAGCGCTCCGGTCAGATGGACAGCATCGGCCAGACCGACCGATGCGGCACGAGCGCGGAGAACGCCCTCGGATGGCCCGCCGCCGACCACCAGGAGCCGGAGCCGGTCGACGCGGCTCGCCGCTCGCGCGAAGGATTCGAACAGCAACTGCGGGCTCTTCTCCGGCGCGAGCCGGCCGAGGGAGCCGACCACGATGGCGTCCTGCGGCCAGCCGGCGGGCTCGCGCGGATCGATCGGGGTCGACGCACGGATGCCGGCGACATCGATCCCGGTGGGAATGACGTGGATCCGCGACGCGCGGTCTCGGCCGACCCGAGCGCGGATCATGCCTGCCAGGTCGGCGGACGGGGCCACGATGGCGGCACATGCCCGCCAGAAGCCTCGGAGGTAGGCATCGGTCAGGCGCCTGCCCGGCCCCGCCAGCGGTCCGAGGTAGTGGGTGTAGTCCGCGAACCGCGTGTGGTGCGTGAACACCAGCGGGACTCCCGTTCCGCGTGCCAGGCGGCGCGCGAGGATGCCGGTGACGAAGGGCGAATGGGCGTGGACCACGTCGGGATGGAAGTCGCGCGCCGCTCGGGCGGCGCTCGCCCACGGGTTCGGCCATGGCATCCGGTAGGCGGGCGGCGCGATGATCGCCGGTTGGTAGGAAGGCAGCCAGGCGTAGCGTGGAGCCGGGCCGGGCGATCCCACCGCCTCGACCGTCGCGCTGCGCGCGGGACGCGGGCCGACGACCAGCACCTCGTGCCCCATGGCGCCGAGGCCGCGGGCCAGCGCATCCACGGACACCGTCACGCCGGAGAGGTAGGGCAGGTAGGACTCGGTGGTCAGCACGATCCGCATCGGTCTCACGGCAGCGCCGGAGGCGGAGGGATGGTGGGCGATACTGGATTCGAACCAGTGACCTCACGGATGTGAACCGTGCGCTCTAACCGACTGAGCCAATCGCCCATCGCGGGGGTCGCAGTATAGCCGTGGGTCCGGCGGCCCATCAATCGGCTGGCAGCGCGCGCAGCCGCTAGAGCCTGGCGGCGCCGACGACGAGGCGGAGGATCACGCCGAGGAGGAGCATGGCGACGAGCGGAGACCAGTCCATGCCACCGGTCGGCGGCAGGACACGTCGAATCGGCGCCAGGATCGGCTCCGTCGCCTGGTACACGAACGCCACCAGTCCCCCGCCCCCGCCAGGATTCGTCCAGCTGAGTACCACCCGCGCAATGAGCAGGAACCAGAGCACGAAGGCAAGGAGCTGGATGAAGTTGACGAACACGGTCATGGGCGGAGGATGGCAGCGTCCACGCGTGGCCCGAACAGGGCGGTCCCGATCCGAACGAGGGTTGCACCCTCGGCCGCGGCGGCCTCGGCATCCGCGCTCATGCCCATCGAGAGCTCCGGAAGACCGATGCCGGCGGCGTCCTGGAGGCGGTCACGCAGCTCGCGGAGCCCCGCGAACACGGCTCGAGCGCCGGCGACCGATGCGCCCATCGGCGCGATCGTCATGAGGCCGATGAGCCCGTCCGTCGGCAGCGAGGCTGCGAGCAGGTCGTCCGGGGCCAGGCCAGCCTTGACCCCCTCGCCGCTGACGTTGACCTGGAGCAGGATGGCGGGACGCCTGCCCTCCTCGTCGGCGAGATCGCCGATCCGCCGCAGCAGCTCGATCGAGTCGACCGAGTGGATGACGGAGAACGCACGGACGGCCCGCCGCGCCTTGTTCGACTGCAGGCGGCCGATGAAATGCCACTCCGCCTCGGGCAGCGCCGCGATCTTCGGCTCTGCCTCCTGGATGCGGCTCTCGCCGAGAAGCGTCAGTCCAGCGTCGAGTGCCGTCCGTACGACGTCGACGGGCCAGGTCTTGGTGACCGCCACGATGCGGAGCCGCTCGGGGTCGTGCCCGTTGTCCTCGGCCGCCTGGCGCAACCGCGCGAGCAGGCGAGCATGCCGTTCCCGGATCTGGCTGCTGCTCGGCAGCCCGGCGCCCACGATCTCGAGTGGCATCTACCCCGAATCCTCAGGCTTGTGCCTCCAACGATAGCTGCCCTCGGCACCGACGCCCGCAAACGGCTGCCCGCCTCGTTCGACCTGAACAATGAGCGTCCACGCGCACATTGGACGGGAGAGGTGGGCGCGGGGGAGCCGCTCCACGCTCAGTGAGATGCCTCGCCAGCCGCGTTTTCCTGGCAATGATCGCGGAGCTGCACATTGTTCCAGAGCAGCTCGTTCCGCTTGAACATTCGCCGTCCACGCGCACATTGGACGGGAGAAGCGGGCGCGGGGAAGCCGCTCCACGCTCAGCAAGCGTGCGGGGATCCGAGGAGCCGCGGCACGACGACCGGGGCACCGTCGGTGCCAGTGGGCGGGCGGGCGGCCCGCATCGGCTCAGTCGTTCTTGCGGCGCAGGAAGCTGGGGATGTCCAGGTCGGTGTCGCCGTACGACGGCCGTTCGAGGGACTGCACGGGGACCGGCCTGCGCTCCGCCGGCCGGATCTCGGTCGCCTCTCGCTCGGTCGGTCGCGCGAAGGGCGACTCGGTGCCCATCTGGTCCTCGAGGTTCTGGCGCTGCTCGCGATCCCGCTCGATCTCGGCCAGGATCTCGCGGCTGCGATCGTCGAGAGCCTGCTCGACGCCGCCGGCCGCATCGGCGGCGAACTTGTTCTGCATCTTGGGCTTCTTGCTCGAGTCGAAGCCGGTCGCGATGACGGTGACCTTGACCTCGTCGCGCATCCGATCGTCGATCACCGTGCCGAAGATGATGTTGGCCTCCGGATCGGCGGCTTCCTTGATCACCTCGGCGGCCTCGTTGACCTCGAACAGTCCGAGGTCGCTGCCACCGGTGACGTTGAACAGGATGCCGCGTGCGCCGGTGATGTTGACCTCCAGCAGCGGGCTCATGACCGCCGCACGGGCGGCATCCACGGCGCGGTTCTCGCCGGTGCCCATGCCGATGCCCATCATCGAGCTGCCGGCCTCGCGCATGATGGTCTTGACGTCGGCGAAGTCGAGGTTGATGAGGCCCGGCACGGTGATCAGGTCGGAGATGCCCTGCACGCCCTGGCGGAGCACGTCGTCCACCACGCGGAAGGCGTCGACGATGCTCGTCTTCTTGTCGACGACTTCGCGCAGCCGATCATTGGGGATCGTGATGAGGGTGTCGACCTTCTCCTTGAGCAGCTCGGTGTACTGCTCGGCCACGAGCTTGCGCCGCATCCCCTCGAAGCTGAACGGCTTCGTGACCACGCCGACGGTCAACGCTCCGAGGTCCTTGGCGATCTCGGCGATGACCGGCGCGGCCCCCGAGCCCGTGCCACCGCCCATGCCGGCGGTGATGAAGATCATGTCCGCGTCCTTGAGCGCCTCGTAGATCTTCTCCGAATCCTCCTCCGCTGCGCGCTGTCCGACATTCGGGTCCGCGCCGGCACCGAGGCCGCGCGTCATCTTGTCGCCGATGCGGATCTTGTGGGGCGCGTCGCTCTGGAGGAGTGCCTGGGCATCGGTGTTCACGCTGATGAACTCGACGCCCATCATCTCCGCCCGGATCATCCGGTTGACGGCATTGCTGCCGCCACCTCCCACGCCGATGACCTTGATGAGGGCGAAATTCTCGGAGTCCGATCGGAGCGGCATGTCGGGTGTCCTCTCGAATGAGTGCTGGCAAACCCGAGGGCTTCGACGGGTTTGACCGATTCTAGCGATCGGGCCGGGCGGCCGTCGGCACTTTTTCCACATTGAGCGGGTGAGTTATCCACAGGTCGCCGCACGGTGGTGGACGAGCACCAACTCTGTCCACGAATCATCGCCGCGGCGAACCCTCCGCTCCCCTGCTGCCGGTCTGCGGCCGCCAGGTGGCGGCGGCAGGGGGGAGTTGTTCGTCGTCGAACCTGACACGCATTCGCCAGGTGACTGGTGGGACGTGAATTGGTCGCTTTCATGCGGCGTTCGAGGTTCGTTCGAGCGTGGGATGAGAGCCTCTGGACGCTGTCGAAGCCAGGAAGCGTGCCTACGAGTCACCCGGCGAATGGATGTCAGCCACCGGGGTCGCGGTGTCGGATATCAGTCGTGCGCGGAATATCTGGCACGACGTGGGTCCCAGGAAGCCCGCGATCAATCGCCGGGGAGCTCTGGCCCGACATGC
>JBQTHZ010000059.1:0-4051 GCA_052388515.1 Chloroflexota bacterium
GGTCATCGGTCGCGACCGGGAAGGGCAGGCGGCCGCCGTTAGGCACGGCGGCGCCGGCGGGCTTCATGAAGAACAACGGAGGCTCCCGGGCGGGGTCGTGGCCCATCTCCACGGCGTGCTCGGCGTAGTTGCGACCCACGCAGAATACCCGCAGAACAGGGAAGACGGCGTCGGAGCCGTCGATCGGAAGGATGACCGGTGGCGATGGCGGGATCGCGTAGTTCATCGGTCCATCCTGCACGCTCAGCGGGTGACGGCGTACGCGGCGACGCGCCGCTCGAAGTACCCGACCGCTTCGGACGCGGCGAAGGCGAAGGCGAAGACGATGAGCAGCAGCGCCCAGAACTCGGCCATCAGGAAGGTGCGCGAGTAGCGCTCGAACAGGTAGCCGATGCCGACGATCGCGATCAGCAGCTGCCCGATGACCACACCCTTCACGCCGCGGATCAGCCCGAGCCGGATGCCGGCCAGGATCTCGGGCAACGCCGCGAAGAGGACGATCTTGGTGAGCACCTGGCGCCGAGAGGCACCGAACGAGCGGCCCATCTCGAGCAGCGACTGGTTGACCTGCGCGACGCCGACCTGCGTGTCGAGCGCGATCACCCAGACCGAGAAGAGAAAGACGGTCACGATCATCGTCGGCAGGCCGAAGCCGAGGAGCGCCATCAGCGCCGGCACGATGGCCGTCAGGGGCGAGCTCTCGAAGATGTTCGCCCACATGCCCATCAGCTCGCCGATCGCCCGCACCCGGCCCATGAGGAAGCCGACGCCGATCCCGACCACGAGCGCCAGCGCCATGCCGATGCCGAACGCCTGGACGGTGATGATTGCGGCCTCGCTGAAGCGGCTGGAGGTCACGACCGTGCCGATCGCGCCGAGGACGTCGGTGAACGGCGGGATGAGGAAGGCAAGCCCCAGGCGCCCGACCACCTCCCAGATGGCGAACCAGACCAGGAGCGAGAGTGCCATCGGCACGCGGCGGCCGGCGATCGTCATGGCGCCGCTCCTTCTGCCGCGCGCATGTCCTCCTCGATGTAGCCGCGCAGCTCGCCCCAGATCTGCTCGACCGCGTCGAGATAGGTTTGGCTGCGGCGGATCTCGTCCGGTGTGCCGTCCCGCGAGATCTGCGGCCGGACGGAGTTCGAGACCCGGCCCGGCCCGCGGGTCAGGATCACGATCTGGTCGCTGACGTAGACCGCCTCCTCGATCGAATGCGTCACGAACAGGACCGTCTTGCGCTCCTCACTTAGCAGCCACAGCAGATCCTCCTGGAAGGCGCGCCGGATCTGCTCGTCGACCGATGCGAAGGGCTCATCCATGAGCAGGATGTCGGCATCCACCGCCAGCGCCCGGGCCAGCCCGACCCGCTGGCGCATGCCTCCGGAAAGCTGGTGCGGGTAGTGGTGCTCGAAGCCGGCCAGGTTGGCCCTGGCGATGTACTCGCCCGCCTTCCCCTCGCGCTCCGCTTTCGGGACGCCTCGCAGCTCCAGGCCGAAGGCGACGTTGCGCAGCACGGTGGCCCAGGGCAGCAGGGCGAAGTCCTGGAAGACGAAGGCGCGCTCCGGGCCGGGCTCCGTGACCGGACGTCCCTGGACGATGACCTGGCCGGCGGTCGCAGGCATGAGCCCGGCCACGATCTTGAGCGTCGTCGTCTTGCCGCAGCCGCTGGGGCCGATGAGGCTCGTCAGCTCGCCGGCCGGCACATCGAACGTGACCCCTTCCAGCGCGCGCGTGCCGCCGGGGAAGTCCTTGGTGAGCGCCTCGATGCGCACCGCGGGCTCGCTCGCGCGGGTCGCATCGCTCACGACGGCGGCATCGGTCATGGCGTGCGGAGCTCCGGGCGGAAGATGCGCTGCTCGAGGCGGGCCAGCAGCGTGATCGTCACGCTGGCGACCAGGATGATCGACAGGATGGCGGCGTACATGTGGTCGTACTCGGCCTGCGAGCGGTAGAAGGTGATCAGGTCGCCGACCCCCGTCGGCGTGATCAGCAGCTCGGCGAGCACGGCGCCGGTGAATCCCTGGGCCAGCCCCAGGCGCAGGCCGGCGAAGATGAGGCCGCTGGCCGACGGCAGGATGACCTTCCAGATCTGCTGCCAGCGACTGGCCAGGAAGGCCTCGCTCATCTCGACGAGCGAGACCGGCGTGTTGCGAATGCCGCGGTACGAGTTGAGCACGATCACCGGCGTGCTCAACAGCACGACGGCGAACACCTTCGCGGTGAAGTCGATGCCGTAGATGAAGGTGATCAGCGGAATGATCGCCGCGGATGGCGCCGCCTGGAGGATCACGAACACCGGGACCCCCAGCCACTCGGCCCTGGGTGACAGGCCCATCGCCACGCCCGCGGCCACGCCGCCGACGGCGGTCAGCGCCACACCGACGAGCAGCGGCCCGATCGTCTCGGAGTAGGCGCCCAGGAACGTGCCGTCCGCGAGCATGGCCCCGAAGGCGCCGGCCGTGTCCGTGAAGCTCGGAAAGGTCAGGCTGATGGGGATCCGGCCGCCGAGCTCCCAGATCGCGAGGACCAGGAGGATCGAGCCGGCGCGCAGCAGCGCGATACGCGCGGCGGGCGCCATCCCTTCCCAGGGAGTGGGCTGGCGCGCGGCACCGGCGGCCGGCGCGGCAACGCCGCCGCCGGTCACCGGCCCGTGATTGCTCGCGGGCTCAGTTCGAGCCCGCTGCCTCGAGCGCCCCCTCGAGCGGCCCGAGGTCCCAGAAGTCCTCGACGTTCAGCGTCTCAGGATCGCCGTCGACCTGTCCGACAAGGCTGTAGAACTCGAAGTCGGTCCGGGCCGCCTCCTCGCCGCCGCAGTCGGTGGCGAAGACGTCTTCCTGGCCGGCCTCCTCGAAGTACGGAACGATCTGCTCTTCGAGCTCCGGCTCCAGGTCCTCGGCCAGTCCGAGCCGCTCGCGCTCCTCGACCACGAAGTTCGGGT
Source organism: Chloroflexota bacterium (assembly GCA_052388515.1). GTDB lineage: Bacteria > Chloroflexota > Limnocylindria > QHBO01 > QHBO01 > JACDBZ01. The sequence goes on from JBQTHZ010000059.1 coordinate 2,939, forward strand.
CCTCGATGATCGCGTTCCACGTGTTCAGCGTCTCCTCGAGGAGCACCTGGGCGACCTCGGGGTTTGCCTCCAGCCACTCGGTGTTGGCGACGAACGCCTCGTCGGTGGCCCCGATATCGGGCAGGGGCAGCTCATGGAACTGGTCGGGCGCCTCTTCCATCACGAAGTTGCGGCTCGGGATGTCGAGGAAGGTGGCCCCCACGTTGCCTTGTATCAGTGCGGTCGCCCGCACCTCCGACCCCGTCACGTAGCTGATCTCGCCGAACTCGATCCCTTCCTCCTGCTGGACGAGGAAGGCCATGGCCTCCGTGCCGGAGCCTCGCGAGTGGACGGTGAACGTCTCGCCATCGAGTGCCTGCCAGTCCGGATATGCCTCCGCGTCCGCAATGGCGAAGAAGCGGAGCGTCTGGAGCTGGCAGATGATCCGGATCGGCGCGCCGGTCTCCTGGATCACCGCGTACGGGGCGCCGAGGCCGACGTCGGCCTGCCCGCCCAGCACCGCCTCGGCGGCCAGGTCCTCCTCGGCGAACTCGGTCAGCTCGACGTCGATCCCACGTTCGCGGACCCGCTCGAGCGCGATGAACAGGTTGAGCGTCTCCACGCCCTCGATGTCGCCGAGCGCGACCCGGATGCTGCCCTCGACGGTGCCGCCCGTGCCGGGCGATCCACTGGGTGCGCCGCTCCCGACGGTGCCGGGGTCGGTGCCGGGGTCGGTGCCGGGGCTTTCCTCGCCGGCCGGCGTGCAGGCGGCCAGGACGAGCGCGATGACGAAGAACAAAGCGCGCAGCTTCACGTCCCTCTCCTCCTTGAACGTGCACGCTCGGGTATGCGGATGTGACGCGATACAGCCCGCATTGTACGACTCCGGACCCGGAAACACCCGCGATTCGGAGATTCATCCCCGACAAGCTGCGGCATCTCGCGCTGGCCACCGGCGCCCGCTGCACGCGTCGGGCTCCATCGATCACCGGTGAAGGGCTTCCGCAGTGAAGCCTCCATGGCCTAGGATTCTGCGCGAATGACCCAGGGTGAGCGCGAGTCGGTCACGCGCGGATTCCTGTTCGCCGACCTGCGTGGATACACCGACTTCGTCGAGTCGCATGGTGCCGCGGC
>JBQTHZ010000060.1:0-18369 GCA_052388515.1 Chloroflexota bacterium
CGGTCGGGAGCTCGGCCGCCACGGCATCTGGGAATTCACCAACATCCAGACGGTGCGCATCGGTCCCGCGGAGGCTCCACAGGGAGCCTGACCGCTGGCCGCGATCTATCGGGGCCAGCGCGCCGGAACCCGTTCTGCGGCGCGATTCTCACCGTCCATGGAGGACCGATGCGCCTGAGCCGCGCCGCCCGGCACCGTTCAGGCTCCGCCAGCGGTCATGGATCGCGGGAATCGCGCCCGTCGGAGGCTTCCGGCGCCGTCGTGGCGAGAGATCGCGGACCAAACGACCCCACGCGGCGACGCCTACCATTGACCCATGCATGACTCGACACCGAAGGCCGCCGGGCCGATCAAGTTCGGCGCCAACTCCTGGAACCAGTACTCCGATTGGGCCTCGCTCCGCGAATCAGGCATTCGCGCCGATCGCCTCGGCTTCGACTCGATCTGGACGTGGGACCACCTGTACCCGATCGTCGGATCCCACGAGGGACCGATGTTCGAGGGCTGGCTGACCCTGGCCGCGTGGGCGGAGCGAACGCAGCGCGCGACCATCGGCCTCATGGTCGGAGCGAATACGTTCCGCAATCCCGCCATCGTCGCGAAGATGGCGACCACCCTCGACCACGTCAGCGGCGGGCGCGCCGTGCTCGGGATCGGCGGTGCCTGGTTCGAGACGGAGCACACGGCCTTCGGTTTGGAGTTCGGTGGGTCGCCTGGTGAGCGGCTGCGCTGGCTGGAGGAGGCGGCGCGCCTCATGCGCGGCATGCTCCACGGCGAGGAGCCGTCCGGCAACCGGTACTACAACGCTCGCGAGGTACGAAACGATCCGCCACCGGTCCAGGATCGCCTGCCGATCCTCATCGGCGGCGGAGGCGAGAAGAAGACCTTGCGGATCGTGGCTCGCTACGCGGATGCCTGCAACCTCGGCGGCGGCTTCGACAACGTCAAGCGCAAGGACGAGATCCTGCGGCGACACTGCGAGGAGGTCGGCCGCGACGAGTCGCAGATCGAGCGGACCGTCGGCGCCGGTACCTGCATCATTCGTGACGACCCGGCCGAGGCGCAGCGCGTCTTCAGCGAGATATTCGCGCACAACGGCGAAGCAGCGCTGTGGAAGAACCAGCTCGTCGGCACACCTGAGCAGGTCGCCGATCACCTGCGTCCCTTCCTGGGCATCGGCTTCCGGCACTTCATCGTTGGCTTCCCGTCGCCCTACGACGCCGAATCGATGGAGCGCCTCATCACCGAGGTCAAGCCCGCGCTCGCGGCCGGGTAGCGGCGGGACGTTCGGCACAGTGCTCACCTGTCGCGCTTTGATCACGGCCGATGCGTCGGTTGCGAACGATGCGCATCCACGCGCACATTGGACGGCCGGACGGGCTCATGCGGCGATGCTGCGAGCGTGGATCGCCGCCTGGGTCGGCCAATTCACCTCGCATTGCTCTCCCGGGCGACCATTGTTCCAAACGTCGCCATGAGAGCCACCATCCTCGCGGGCGGCACCGGCGGGGCGAAGCTCGCCCACGGCTTTGCGATGCTCGACAGCGTCGAGCTGACCGTCATCGCGAATGTCGGCGACGACGCGGAGATCCATGGGCTGCACGTCAGCCCGGACATCGATGCGCTGCTTTATACGCTCGGCGGTCTCATCGATGCAGAGCGCGGGTGGGGCGTCCGCGACGACACGCACACCGCCCACGACATGCTCGTCCGTTACGGCGGGCCGACCTGGTTCACCATCGGTGACGCGGACCTGGCCACGAATCTCGAGCGCACCCGCCGCCTGGACGAGGGGCAGCGCCTGACCGATGTGACGGCCGCCATGGCAGCGGCGCTCGGGATCGGCGCTCGCATCCTGCCGGCAACGGACGACCGGTACCGCACCCGCCTCGAGACCGATGTGGGGCTCCTCGACTTCCAGGACTACTTCGTTCGACGGAGGCAGGAACCCGAAGTGCGTGCCATCAGGTTCGACGGCGATGCGCGTCCAACGGGTGCCGTCCTCGAGGCGATCGGCAGCGCCGAGCTGGTCGTCATCGGTCCATCCAATCCTCTCGTCAGCATCGGTCCCATCCTGGAGTTGCCTGGGGTTCGCGATGCCCTGATGGCGGCCCGCGCGCCGAAGATTGCCGTGAGCCCGATCATCGCCGGCCAGGCACTGAAGGGCCCGGCGGACCGCATGATGGAATCGACGGGTCACGAATCGAGCGCGCTCGCCGTGGCGCGGATGTACGCGGGGCTGGTCGACCGGTTCGTGCTCGACGAGGCCGATGCGGCATTGGCGCCGGCGGTCGAGGCGCTGGGCATGGATGCTGCAGTTCTCCCCACCATCATGAGCAGCGACGCACGTCGCGTCGCGCTCGCGGAGGCGCTGATTCGGACCGCCAGGTGAGATCGCGATATGCTCCCCGCGTGACAACGACGCGGATCATCGTCCCGCACCGCGGACTCGAGGCGGCCAAGACCCGGCTCGCCCCGAGCCTCTCCCCCGAGGAGCGGATCATGCTCGCCAGCCAGCTCCTCCAGCGGGTCCTCAAGGTGACCCGACAGGTCAGCGACGATGTCGTCGTCATCTCCCCGTCACGCGCGTTGGCCGAGATCGTCGAGCCGTCCGGAGCACGCCTGGTGGTGCAGCGTGGCATGGGCCTGAACGAAGGGCTCGAGCAGGCCAGGTTCGACGCGCTGGTCGAGGACGTCGGCACCCTGATCATCCTCCACGGCGATCTCCCGAACCTCCAGGCGAGCGATGTCGAGGTGCTCTCGGCCGCCCTGCCGGATGGTGACGCGCCGGCCGTTGCAATCGCGCCGGATCGTGCCGGCACCGGCACCAACGGGCTGGTGCTGCGTCCTCCCGGCGTCATCCGCTTCCGGTTCGGTGCCGGCAGCTTCGCCGCGCATCTGGACGAGGTGCAGCGCGCCGGCGTGCCGCTCGTCGCTGTCAACCGCTCCGGCCTCTCGTTCGACCTCGACACGCCCGAAGACCTCACCCGCTGGCTCGAGCTCGGCGACGCGGCGTGACCTCGCGCATCGAGCTGATCGGGCTCGAGGGGATTCCGGAGGTCGCTCCGGGCGCCGACCTGGCAGACCTCATCGCCGACGGAGCAGCGGCCTCCGGCATCGATCTCGCCGCTGCCGACGTGCTGGTGGTGACCCAGAAGATCGTCTCCAAGGCCGAGGGCCGGCTGGTCGAGCTGGCATCGGTCGAGCCATCCGACCTCGCTCGGTCGTGGGCAGGGCGCTGGGGGAAGGACCCCCGCCAGGTGGAGCTCGTCCTGCGCGAGTCGGCGTCCATCGTGCGCATGGGGCCGGGCGGCCTGATCATCAGCCGGACCCGCCACGGGCTGGTGTGCGCCAACGCCGGCGTCGACGTCAGCAACGTCGGCGGCGGAAACGTGGCGTCGCTGCTGCCAGATGATCCCGATGCCTCCGCGCGTGGCATCCGGGAGGGGTTGCGCGTGCGCACCGGAATCTCGCCGGCCGTGATCATCAGCGACTCGTTCGGGCGACCGTGGCGAAACGGGATCGTCAACGTCGCGATCGGGTCGGCCGGCATCGAGGCGCTCCTCGATCTGCGCGGCGCACCCGATGCGGCAGGTCGCGAGATGCAGGCAACCGTGATCGCGGTCGCCGACCAGCTCGCCTCGGCGGCCGATCTGGCAGGTGGCAAGGTGGCGCAGCGCCCCGTCGTGGTCGTTCGCGGGCTGCCATGGCGGCCCTCGGAGGAGGGCGCATCGGTCCTGGTCATGGAGCCCGACCGGGACCTGTTCCCCTGAAGTCGGCCCGAAACCTGCACGAGGCATGGCGCCCGCCGAGCGGGCAAGCATGAACGAGCAGCTGATCCTGGACCGATACCGGCTCATCGAGCGCCTCGCCGTCGGTGGGAGCGCCGAGGTGTGGCGTGCCCATGACGTCCAGCTCGACCGCGAGGTTGCCGTCAAACGGCTCCACCCGCACCTGCTGCCGGACGAGGCCTCCCGGCGTCGCCTGGCAGCCGAGGCACGCGCGGCCGCCAGCCTCTCGCACCCGGTCATCGTCGACGTCTACGACGTGGACGCCAGCGGCGAGGCACCCGCCCTGGTGATGGCGCTCGTCGAGGGCGAGTCATTGAGCGCCCGGATCGACCGTGACGGACCATTGACGGCGCGCCAGGCGGCGTCGATCACCGCCGATATCGCCGAGGCGCTGTATCACGCGCACCAGCGCGGCGTGATCCACCGCGACGTGAAGCCGGGCAACGTCCTGCTCGGGAAGGATGGCCGGACGCGGCTGGTCGACTTCGGAATCGCGCACAGCCTGGCCGAGGCGTCCGAGCGCCTGACCGTGACCGGCACCGTGATCGGGACCCTGCGCTCGATGGCGCCGGAGCAGCTGGCGGCCGGACCGATCACGCCGCGCACGGACCTCTACGGCCTCGGCGTCGTGCTGCACGAGGCGCTCACCGGACGGCCGCCATATGCCTCGGGCTCACCCGTCGCCCTGGCGGAGGAGCAGCGCGCCGGTCCTCCGAGCCTCGACCGGGTCGACCCCGCGCTCGCGGTGCTGCTGGCGTCGAGCCTCGCGTACGATCCGGCCGACCGGCCGCTGCACGCCGGCGCGATGGCATCGGCACTGCGCAGCTGGCTTGCCGGCGACCCTTCTGCGGCGCTTGCGATGGCACAGGCCGCGGGTGCCGGACCCATCGGTACCGGTGCCATCACTCAACCGGTGGCGGTCGTGGCGCCGGCACCCCCCATCCTCGAGCGCGGTGTCGCGGCCCGGCGAACTCGGCCCCTGCTGCTGATCGGGGCGCTCGCCCTGCTTCTGCTCCTGGTGGGGGCCGCGGTGGTGGCGAATGGGCTCGGACCCGGCCAGGATGCGATCGGTGGTGAACCATCGGCTCCGGCAGCCGCGAGCGCCGCGCCAGCGGCCACGCCGACGCCTGCTCCGCCGACGCCGCCTCCCTGGCTGGCTGGCCTGGTCGAGGACGTGGCAAAGGACTGCGGCGATGAGATCGTCGCCCAGGCGGAGGCCGAGATGGCCGCGATGACCGAGGACGAGGCGAAGGACCGTGCCGACGACGTGATCCGTGCCTGCAAGGAGGATGACGAGGGCGGCGGGAACGGACAGGGACGCGGGAACGACAACGGCCGCGGCAACGACGACTAAGAGGCTGCGGCTCACGCGGCAGGTTCCGTCAGGTGGCACTGCCTGTGCCGTCAGCTCGCTTCGCGCGCATCGGTTCCGTCAACTGTGATCCCTGGGTGTCATCTGCTCGCCAGTCTGGGCCGAAACAGGGCAGGTTTGACCGACGGGCGACTTCCAGTGTTGCTAGTGGCACCCACAGATGCCATTTGACGGGATTCGCCGCCTCGCCGCCCCAGCCCAGCCGAACCGAGCCGAGCCGCCTCCTAGTTCGGCTGGAGGAAGAGGGCGACGATCTGGCCGTTCTCGACCCGGAAGTTCGCCTCGACCTGCATCGACGGGACACCCGGTCGCATGACGGTCACATCGGCGATGTAGCTGGCGCCCATGTTGCGGCTGTCGTTCGTGAACATCCGGAATCCGTCGCCGGCCCGGATGAACCAACCGCCGACCTTGTCGCGGCCGCGGAGGTTCGTGCGCTCATCCGAACCCGGCACGCTGATGCCGAGGACGGCATTCTCACTGAAGAGCTCGACGGCCTTCTCGCGATGGTCGTCGTTGATGAGCTCGAAGAAGAGATCGACGGTCTCAGTTGCACCCATATCGTCTTCAGTCTAGCGTCGATCGTCGTGGCTGACGGACCCTTCGGTGGGCGCCGATGCGCCACCAGACGGCGGCCGCAACGAGCACCAGCAGCCCGAGGAAGGGCGTGGCGAGCACCGCGAACGCCAGCAGGAGGACGGCGCCAATGGTCAGGATCGGCGTCGGGACCGAGCGAGGAACAGGAACCGCGGCCGACAGCAGAGCACCGATCGCGAATGGCGTCGAGATGCCGTACGCCAGCAGCTGGTAAGCGGCACCAGGTGCCAGGAACGCCAGCGGAATGGCGACGAGAGCCGGCAGGATGGCAAACGCCGCGTGCCATGGCTGGTGCTGGACCACGAGCACGACGGACGCGGCCAGAAGGAGCGCGGCCGCCGGCAGCATGGCCTCGCGCGCAATTGCTGCCTGCCTGCTCTGCTCCTGGTCGCCAAAGAAGACGAGCTGGTCGAACATCAGAGGGGCGAGCCAGAACACGCCTGCAAGCCCGAGCACTGATGCCATGACGACCACGTGGTCAAGGTGTGGACGCTCCGATCCCTGCATCCGTCGATGATGTACCACCCTGGACCATCCAGGTCGATCATTGCGCCATGACCCGATAGACTGCGGCCGCATGGATGGCCAACGATTGCGCGTCGGGCTCATCGGATGGGGGACGGTCGGCTCGGCCCTCGGAGCGCTCGTGCGAGACGGACCTCTTCCACTGAAGCTGGCCTGCGTCGCGGTGCGCGATCGCACCCGGGCCGGCCTTCCGAAGGATGTCCAGATCGTCGAGCCAGACGGGGCGCTCGAGGCCGATATCGTGGTCGAGCTTGCGGGGGGCGTGGACGGCCCGCTCACCTGGGCGCGGCAGGCGCTGGATCGTGGGAAGCCCTACGTCACCGCCAACAAGGCGCTGCTTGCGACGCACGGCGGCGAGCTCGCTCGGCTGGCGGATCGGAGGGTCGCGGCGCTCCTCGGCAGCGCCAGCGTGGGTGGCGGAGCTCCGATGATCGAGACGGTCACGCACCTGGCGGCGACCGGCGCCATCGAGCGCATCCGGGGCATCGTGAACGCCACGACGACGTACATCCTCTCCGCCATGGGCGACGGCCGCAGCTACGACGAGGCATTGCGCGAAGCACAGGAGCAGGGATACGCCGAGGCCGATCCGAGCTTCGACGTGGACGGTCGCGATGCTGCGCAGAAGCTCGCCATCCTGACCTCCGTGGCCTGGGCGAAGTGGCATCCCGAGTCGGATGTCGACACGACCGGGATCGTCGGGTTGGCCGTCAGCTCGGGCGAGACCGTCCGGCTCGTGGCCGAATCGACGAAGGAAGTCATGTCCGTCAAGCCGATGCCCCTTGATCCCACCGATCCGCTGGCTCACGCCGCCGGCATCGAGAACGTGCTCGAGATCACCGTTGCCGATGTGGGCGTGTTCCGCCTTTCGGGCCCTGGAGCCGGCGGGCGCGTCACTGCCGGGGCCGTCTACGCCGACCTCGCGCGCCTCGTCGCCGGCGAGCGGCCGATCCTGTTCGGCTCACGCTGACCGCCATGCGGACACCACGTGCGATCTGGGCTATCGTCGCATCATGACCGACGCTTCCTGGCCAACGGTTGGTGTCGCCGGCGCCCGGGGTGTCGTGGGCGCCGTCTTCTGCTCCATCCTTGCCGATGCCGGCCTGCCGGCCGACTGCCTGCGCGCCTTCGGTCACGAAGAGGGCAATACGCTCGAGTTCCGCGGCGCATCCGTCCCGGTGCATGTCCTTGACGCCGCGAATGCGAAGGAGCTCGACGTTCTGTTCCTGGCGGTGGATGGTCCACAGAGCCGCGAGATCATGGCCGGGGCCGGCGCATCGGTCCCGCTGGTGGTCGACAACTCGAGCGCCTTCCGCCTTGCCGATGACGTGCCGCTCGTGGTCCCCGAGGCGAACGCCCACGCGGCTCGGAACCGCCTCAGCAACCTGATCGCCAACCCCAACTGCACGACCGCCGCCGCGGTGGTGGCGCTGGCGCCGATCCGCGACGTGGCGGGTCTCGCGGCGGTCGACCTCGCCTCGTACCAGGCCGTGAGCGGGGCCGGGCGCAAGGGCCTCGACGCCTTCGACGCGGAACGCGGGACCGATCACAGGGATGCCGCTGAAGGATCGCCCTTCCACGGTCGGATTGCCGATTCCGTCGTGCCACAGATCGACGTCCTCGATGACGCCGGCTGGACGGGGGAGGAGAAGAAGATTCACGCCGAGCTGCGCAAGATCCTCGAGATGCCGTTGCTCGACGTCGCCGCCACCACCGTCCGTGTGCCGGTCCATACCGGTCACTCGGTCGCGCTGCACATCCGGACCGAGCGCGTCACGACCGTGGCAGAGCTCGAGATTGCCCTGCGCAACGCTCCTGGCCTCGAGTACCGCCCTGCCGACGGCTCCGAGCGCCACCCGATGCCCCTCGATATCGAGGGTCGGGACCCGGTCCTGGTCGGTCGGTTGCGCGCCATCCCAGGCCGCGATCGTGGATTCGCGCTCTGGGTCAGCAGCGACAACCTTCGCAAGGGCGCGGCGCTCAACGCCGTCCAGTCGGCGGCTGCCGCCGATCCCGACCGCTTCGGCCGTCTCCTTCCACCTCCACGGTGAAGGAGAGGCCGGATCTGGCGTCGCCATCTGGTGGCTCTGGCGTCGGTTTCATCGGCTTCCGGACGAATCGTTTCGAGGCAATGGCCGATCTCTTCAGGGACGTGATCGGCCTCGAGGTCATCCGCGAAGCCCCTGGGGCCACCTGGTTCCGGCTCGGAGCCGATGCTGAGCTCCACGTCTATGCCGACACCGATCCGGATCACGCCTTCTTCACGACCGGTCCGGTCGTCGGCCTTCGCGTTCCGGACGTCGATGCCGCCCGGGCGCGGCTGGAGGCTGCCGGCCTTGAGCTGCTGACCGAGGTCGAGCGCACGCAGGATGCAGCGTGGTGCCACTTCCGCGCCGCGGACGGCACGGTGCTCGAGATCATCGGCCCATGAGCGGCGACGTCGACGACGCGGTGCACGCGCACCTCGCCCGCATGCCTGACTCGACGCGCCGGCTGCTGGAGCCTCATATCACTGCGGACGCTGCGGATGCCTGGCTCAGGGATGCGCTGATGGCCTACCTTCGCTACTTCGTTCGCGTTTTCGACCGCGACGAGACTCGCGCCGCGGCCGAGTCGCAGCTCGCGGCCGACCTGAACAGCGTGACGAACGGCGCGCCGAGCGGTGACGAGGACGCCGACATCACGGCCGCCGAGGCTCAGCTCGCACCGGACTTCGCCACGCGCGGGTTCCGATTCCTGGGTGGCCGAACGCCGCCGTACCTCGGGGCGTACATCTGGTCGCGCACGGAGGACCGCCGCTTCACCGTCGTGCTGCCGAGGGGGCAGCCGGAGGAGGTCACCGTGCACTTCTGCCATGACTTCCTCATCCGCGGCTGGCTTCACTGGCAGACCTTCGCGGAGCAGGGTGCAGGAGGCTGGTATCAGCAGGACAACCCGGATTGGCCGGACGGGCTCTACTGCGTGGCCGAACGGTATCCCGAGCCGCTCGAACAGAACCGCTCGTTCCAGGTCTCGCTGCTCGGCCACGAGGCGCAGCACGTCGCCGACCACCGCGCGCACCCGGGCCTGTCGTCGTCCGAGCTCGAGTATCGCGCCAAGCTGGTCGAGCTGATCGGGTTCGACACGGTCGCCGACCGCCTGCGCTTCTTCCTGGCCGATGCCGCCAATGACCCCGAGCAACCGCATCCGTACGCGGCCCACCTCATCGTCAGCCGCCTGGCCGCGCGGCTCTTCGACGGCGCCATGGGTGGAGCCGAGTGGGACGCGGTCCCGTACGCCGAGATCCGACGTCACGCGACAGCGCTCTTCGACGAGGACACGGCCCGGTTGACCGGATCGGGCTAGATTCCGGATGGCGCCCACCGGCGCATTCGCTTGTCCATGCGTGTCCCCGGTGTCCGCGGTCTGGGTATTGCGGGCCTCACCGGGCTAGACTTGATGGCCCCGGGCCGCAAGAGGTTGCTGCATGCCGTCATTCGCCGAGCTGTCCAACGAATTCCTCGACGCCGAGTTCGCCGATTCCCCGGTGCGCGCCAGCGGCCTCGGGCTGACCGAGTATGACGCGCAGCTCGACGATCTCTCGGAGGCCGCCTTCGAACGACGCCGCGTTGCCGACACCGGATGGCTGGGGCGCTTCCTCGCCGTCCCGGACGCGGAGCTCGACTTCGACGAGCTGATCGACCGCGACCTGGTGATCAGCATCCTGCGCGGCCGGAAGATCCTCGATGACTTCGAGACCTGGCGACGGCAGCCGGATACGTACCTGAACCCCGGCATGGGCGGAATCTTCAGCCTCTTCCTGCATCGGTTGCGCCCGACGGTCGAGCTCGTCGAGGCCGCCGTGGCCCGCATGAGGCTCATCCCCGGCAACCTCGACGACGGCAAGCGCAACCTGAGGCCGGAGATGGTGCCGGAGATCTTCCTCGACCGAGCCGCGAACCAGGCGCGCGCCGGCGCCCGCTACGTGCGGGAGATCCTGCCGGCCCAGATCGAGGACGGAGGCCTGCGCGCGAAGCTGGCGGAGGCGGGCGAGGCGGCCGGATCGGCCTACGACGACTACGTCGACTTCCTGGAGGAGATGCGCCCGAACACGACCGGCGAGTGGATGCTGGGTGAGGAGCGCTACTCGGCGCTCCTGCGCGAAAAGGAGCTGCTCGGCTTCGGTGCGCGCGAGCTGCGGGATCGAGGCCAGGCCGCCTACGACGAGCTTGCCACCCAGCTGACCCGATGCGCTCGCGAGCTGCGCGGGACCGATGACTGGAAAGGTGTCCTCGACGAGCTCAACGAGGACCATCCGCGCACGCCCGAGGAGATGCGCGTCGGCTACGAGGATTGGACGGAGCGGGCGCGCGTGTACCTGCGCGAGCACTCGCTCGTCAGCTTCCCGGATGACGAGGAGTGCGCGGTCGTGCCGTCACCGCCGTTCCAGCGTCCGGTCCTGGCCGTCGCGAGCTACATGCAGCCGCCGCCGTTCAGCGACCGGATGCTCGGCCACTTCTTCGTGCCGTTCCCGCCGGACGGAGCCAGCGAGGACGAGGTCCAGAAACGACTGGCGTCCAACTCCTACCCCGGCATCCCGACCACTGCGGTCCACGAGGCGTATCCGGGCCACCATTGGCACCTGGTCATGATGAAGTCGAACCCGAGCCGGCTGCGCCAGGTGTTCCGGACCCCCTACTTCAGCGAGGGCTGGGCGCTCTACGCGGAGCGGATGATGCGCGAGCAGGGCTTCTTCGGCGACCTGCGCCACGAGATGAACCAATACGAGGCCACCATCTTTCGCGCCGCACGCATCGTCGTCGACACGAGCCTCCACATGGGCGAGATGAGCTGGGACGAGGCGGTCACGTTCATGACCACCAGGACCGGCCTGACCGAGCCGACTGCGAAGGCCGAGGTGACCCGCTACTGCGCCTGGCCCACGCAGGCGAGCTCCTACCTGACCGGGTCGCTCGAGATCGCGCGGATTCGCGAGGCCTTCTTCGCCAAGCGCGGCGCTTCCGACACCGATGCGCTGCGCGCCTTCCACGACGGCATCACGTCCTCGGGTGGCCTCCCGATCGCCCTGGCCGAGCGGGCGGTGCTCGCCATCGCCTGACCACCGCTCGCCACGTGTTCACTGAGCAGGCCGTGACGCCGGAACTGAACAATGCCCGCCACAGCGCATGTTGCAGGGGAAGTGGGGGCGTAAGGAGTATCCGCGGAGCGTGGGGACGGCCGGGAACAACCACACGGGCCGTCCAATGCACGCTGGGCGACACGTTGTTCAGGTTCACGAAGCCCGCCCTGTCGACTGCTTGTGCTTCGCGCCTGCGGCCTCATCGGCGTAGGCGGTCGGTGATCTCGAAGAAGTCGTAGAAGTGGGAGAGGTCCTCGTGCGCCCAGGTGCGGTCGGGGAGCGGTGAGAGATCGGTCCCGAAGCGGGCGTTGAAGATGATGCGGTATGCGTTGACCGGCGTGATGGCGTCGTGGAAGCCCTCCGCCTCGAGATCGGTGTCGGGGACGCGCAGTGCGAACAGGATGCCGAACTTCTCCTCCAGCTCCTCGTCGGTGGCGCCACGCCATCGGAATCCCCACTCGTCGGCGCGCTACCGCTCGGGAAATGGCCCCTCGTCGGACTGGATCAGGATGATCGCGTCAGGCCCGGACGCGGCGAGGATGCGGTCGACCAGCTGGATCATGCGATCGTTTCCGTAGCTGAGCTGTCGCCGATAGCTCTCGAGCTGGCCCTGCGCCTTGACCTGCCCGCGATCCATGTAGGAGCCATCGGCGTCGAAGACGTACGGGTCGTGCGGCAGCAGGAGATGGCCGAAGACGAACTTCGGTCCCGCCATGGCAGGGATCTCGTCGAGTCGATCGAGCGCGTATTCGGTGTGCCCGCGCAGCACGCGCCAGTCCCAGGGATCGGTGGGGGCGGCGTCGGGCTCGTTGAACGCCCTGAGGATGGTCGTCTGCGCCAGGACGCTCGAGAACTCGTCCTGTCCCTCGTAGCGGAACGTTCGGTCGGCATCCACGTTCGTCGCCGACGGCGTCCACCAGTTGCCGACGTGGACGTACTGGTAGCCGAGCTCCTTCAGCGCCGTCGGTACCGCGAGGTGGTCGCGGAGCACCCGGTGGATCGGCTCGCGATCCTGGCCGCTCTCCGCCTCCGCCTTGAGCGCCTCGGCGTCGAGCATCTCGAGATTCAGCGAGCTGGCGAGCGAGAGCGGCGTCTTGCCATAGTTGGCGTGGGCGTGCCGCGCGACGCTGAACCCGCGATCCTCGAGGGCTATGAGGAAGGGCTCGTTGTCGAAGTCGTAGGTCTCCGCCAACGCGGTCGAGCTGGCATAGCGGTCGAGGACGATGTTGTAGACGTCCGGGAGGTCGCGTGGATCTGGCGGCGCCAGCTCGAGGGGGCTGAGGTCGCCCGATGTCGCATCCACCGCGCCGATCGCGACCATCGCTCCCGCCACGCTCCAGGCGTTGAGAAGCAGGGCGATGGCTGCCACCAGGTTGAGCGCTCGCGTTGCCGTTCGAGCCCATCCGGCGGATCGCCAGGCGATGAACAGGCCGATGCCGACGAGGAGCGCCCAGGCGCCGATGAGCAGCCACTGGCTGTCGACGATCTCCGCAGCGGCATTCCAGGCGTGGCCGTAGCCGAAGAAGCCAGCCACCAGGACGGTGGCGACCAGCGCTGCACGATGCCAGTCACGCAGCAGGACATAGGCAATCGCAAGGACCCCCGCCGCGCCACCCGCGGCCATGGCCAGCGGCGTCCAGATCGGGTCGAGCGTCACCTGGTCGGCCGCGTTGGTGGCGAACAGGAAGACGACCGGGTAGGCTGCCGCCAGCAGCGGATGGACTGGCACCGCGCTCCAGTCGATGCGCCGCCGGTGGCCCGCATGCCGTGCTGCGGTTAACATCCGACTAACACTAATCGAAGGTCACCACTCATGCCGTTCCTGGCGTATATCGATCCCGGCTCCGGCAGCATGTTGCTCCAGGTCCTCCTCGCCGGCGTGCTGGCGGTCCCGTTCTTCTTCCGTCGAGTCATCGGCGACGCCTGGCAGCGCGTGCGCGGCACCCGCGACGAGATGAACCGCAGCGAGGGCGGCGAGGACGCCACCACCGATCGCTGATCCGCCGGTGGTGGATCCGGCATCGTTCCGCGATCCATCCGGCTTCGTCTTCCGTCGCGAGGGCATCCTGTACCGCCAGGTACAGGCCACCGGCGCATCCGACTGGGAGGCGTTCCTCTCGAGCGGCCTGTATGGGCGCCTTGCCGCCGATCGTCTGATCGTCGATCACCACGACGAATCGCTCGATCTCGCGGCGCTCCCGGGAGGTGTGGCCGTCATCCGTCCGCGCCTGGTCGATGTCATCTCGTATCCGTACGAGTGGAGTTTCTCGCAGCTCAAGGAGGCGGCGCTGCTCACGCTCGAGCTCCAGTCCCGAGCGCTCGACGCCGGCATGCGCCTGAAGGACGCGAGCGCCTACAACATCCAGATCGACGCCGGACGCCCGATCCTGGTCGACAGCCTGTCATTCGAGGTGGCGGCGCCGACAGAGCCGTGGCCGGCGTACCGCCAGTTCTGCGAGCACTTTCTCGCCCCGCTGGCGCTGATCGCGCACCGGGACGCGCGTTGCGGGCTGATGCTGCGCGAGTTCATCGACGGCATTCCGCTCGATCTCGCGGCCACGCTCCTCCCGTGGCGCACGCGGCTCAACTTCGGCCTCTCGCCGCACATCCACCTTCATGCGGGCGCGCAGCGGCGTTCGGCGAAGGAGCCGTCACCCGCGCCGAACGCGGAGAAGCACGAGCGGCGCGTCAGCGAGACCGGTCAACGCGCGCTGCTCGACTCCCTGCGCCGGACGGTCGAGCGGCTGCGCTGGCAGCCCTCCAGTCACTGGGCGGGATACGCGGCCACCACCTCGTACTCGCATGCGGCCACGGAGAGCAAGGGCGAGATCGTGCGCTCGATGCTCGTGGAGGTCGGCGGCCGGACGGCATGGGATGTCGGCGCGAATACCGGCGTCTACAGCGCCATGGCCGCCGATGCCGGCTACCGAGTCGTCGCATGGGACCAGGACGCGGCCAGTGTCGAGGCGCACTGGCGACGCGTTCGGGGTAACGGCAACCCGGCGATTCTGCCGCTCATCTGCGACCTCGCAAATCCGTCGCCGGCCATCGGCTGGGCGCTCGAGGAGCGGGCCTCGTTCCTGGAGCGCGGCGAGCCGGACGTGATGATGGGCCTGGCGCTCGTTCATCACCTGGCCATCGGCAACAATGTGCCGCTTGGCCGCGTCGCCCGCCTGTTCGCCCGCCTGGCGCCGAATGCCATCGTCGAGTTCGTCCCCAAGGAAGACCCGATGACACGGCGCCTGCTCGCCGCGCGCCGGGACATCTTCGAGCACTACACGATCGACGGATTCCGGGACGCCGTCGGCGGGCCGTTCCGCATCGTTCGCGAGACGCCGGTCGCCGATTCGCCTCGCACCATCTTCCTCCTGGAGCGCCGCTGAGCCTCGTTGGGCAGTGTGCACACTGCATCGCCTCGACGATCCTCACGCGCGGCACGTAGCATCGCGGTCATGAACCGACCGCTCATCAGCTGGCTCATGGACATGGACGGGGTCATCGTCCAGGAGGACCACCTCGTGCCAGGCGCCGATCAGTTCGTGGCGCGTCTCGCCGAAACCGGCCATCCGTTCCTCATCCTCACCAACAACTCGATGTACACGACCCGCGATCTTGCGGCACGCCTCGGCCGCCTGGGGCTCAACGTGGCGCCAGATGCCATCTGGACCTCGGCCCTCGCCACGGCCAAGTTCCTGGCCGATCAGCGTCCGGGCGGCACCGCGTTCGTCATCGGCGAGGCAGGACTGACGACCGCCCTCTACGAGGTCGGCTACACGCTGGCCGAGGCCGATCCAGACTACGTCGTCCTTGGCGAGACGCGCACCTACAGCTTCGAGCGCATTGCGCGCGGCATCCAGCTCATCAGTCGCGGCGCGCGCTTCATCGCCACGAACCCGGATCCGACCGGCCCGTCGCCGGCCGGTCCGCTCCCCGCAACGGGCTCGGTGGCGGCGCTCATCTCATCGGCGACCGGCGTGCAGCCCTACTACATCGGCAAGCCGAATCCGCTCATGATCCGATCCGCCCTGCGCCAGATCGGTGCACACTCGGAGTCGACCGTCATGATCGGCGATCGCATGGACACCGATATCGTCACCGGGCTCGAGGCGGGCCTGGAGACCATTCTCGTCCTGACCGGCATCACCGCCGCGGAGGAGGCGCAGCGCTTCAGCTACCTGCCGACACGGATCGTCGACTCGGTGGCGGACCTGATCGAAGAGATCGAGCCGCTCGCCTGAACTCCCCGGTGTTTGCGCCGCAGCGCAAGTAGCTACGAGGATCCGCCGTGGTTACTGGCGCCCAGGCGCAAACGACAGCATTCCTGACACGTCACGCCAGGATCATCGGTCCAGAATGAGCCGATGACGCCCGACCTCGAGATCCACCCGCTGACGCGGGAGCGGCTGCCCGATCTGGCGGCCCTGTTCGGCCAGGGTGGCGACCCGAAATGGTGCTGGTGCGCATCCTTTCGGGTGCGCGGCATGACGTTTCAGAACGCATCGGCATCGGAGAACCGCACCGTGCTGGAACGGGCGGTGGATGATCTCGAGGGTCGGGCCCCGGGTCTGATTGCATATCGGAACGGCGAGGGCATCGGTTGGGTCAGCCTGGGGCCGCGCGAGGACTACGAACGGCTGCAGCACTCGAAGATCCTGGCCCCGATCGACGACAAGCCGGTCTGGTCGATCGTCTGCTTCGTGGTCGGGCGCAGGGCTCGCGGCCAAGGGGTCGCGTCGGCCCTGCTCGAGGCTGCCGTCGAGTACGCCCGCGAGCATGGAGCAACGCTGCTGGAGGGCTACCCGGTCGAGACCGATGGCGGTCGCATCCCGTCTGCCAACGTCTACAAGGGCACGCTCAGCATGTTCGAGCGGGCCGGCTTCGAGGTCGTGGAGCGCCGCACGTGGAATCGGACGACGCCCGTGCGCCCGATCGTCCGGCGCCGTATCCGCGGCCGTTAGTCCTGCGCCCGGTCGATCGCGCGCGCCAGCTCCTTCTTGCCCATCTTCGATCGACCCTTGACGTCGAGACGTTTCGCCCGCTCGTAGAGCTCCGCCCTCGTGTTGCCGTAGAAGTCGACGCCGCCGAACGTTTCCCCTTCACCCCTCCGCGCGCGCTGACCGCCGATCTCCGATCGCGGGTCCGATGGGCCCTTCTCGTCCTTCGCCTCCCAGTGGTCATCCACCTTCTCGTAGGAGTGCTTCAGGCTCGAGAACGCGGTTCGGTGCGCGCGCTCGCCCTCGCCGTATTGATCGGCCGCGCTGTCGTGCGTCTTGATCCAGGTCTCCTGCGCTTTCTTCGGCGAGCGCTTCAGCGTGTCGGGGAGCTCTTTCCTTCCGGGCATCGGTGTCCTCCAGCTGTCTGACCGATGCGTTCTGCAGGATGACTGCCGACCTCGCCATGACGGTTCGAGTACCGATGGGCAGGTGCTGGGCGGCCCAGTGGACGCGACGCTGCCTATGCGTCCAGGACCTCGATTCGGATCCGCTTGTTGATGCGGCCCTTGGACTCGTAGCCCGTCACGCGAACTCGGCCGATCTCGCCGGTATGGGCCACGTGGGTGCCACCGTCGGCCTGGAGGTCGAGTCCGACGATCTCGATGGTGCGCACTTCGCTGATCCCCTCGGGCAGCAGGTTGATCTTGGTGCGGATGAGATCGGGGATGACGAAGGCCTCCTCGCGGGGCAGGAACGACACCCGGATCTCGTGGTCGGCATCGATCTCCGCGTTGACCCGCTTCTCGATCTCGCCGACGAGATCGCCCGACATCGTCTCGAACTCGAAGTCCATGCGTCCGGTGCGGGGCTCCATGTTGCCACCGGTGACCGATGCGGAGTGGTCGCGCCAGACCACGCCGCACAGCACATGGAGCGCGGAGTGCGTCCGCATCAGCGCATGCCGCCGGTCCCAGTCGAGCTCGGCCGCAACCTGCGTGTCCACCGCCGGCGGCGCCGCGCCGGCCTCGATGGTGTGCCAGATGTCCTCGCCGCGCTTCCTGGCGCCGATGACGCGCCATGACCCGCCCGAGTCGCCGGTGAGCAGACCGCTGTCGGCGGGCTGGCCGCCTCCGCCGGGATAGAAGACGGTCCGATCCAGCAGGACGCCGTTCGCGTCGGCGTCCACCTCGACCACGGTGCCCTCGGTGACGCGCGCGTAGGCATCCGTGTAGCAGATGTTCTCGCTCACCCACGCAGCCTAGCGCCTGCGCCACCAACGGACCGGGCCTGCCGCCGACGTGGCCGGGGGGAGATTGAACGAATCCAGTCCGCGCAGCGCCCATACAGGTTGACAGCACGGCGGTCGGGCACCCCGTCCGTGGGCCGCCGTGGCTCGAGCGTGTCACGGACGCACACTGATCGGAAGGAGACCCCGATGCATCGACGTTCCAGGTTTGCCATGCCAGCCATCTTCGCGCTGTTCGCGATCGTCATCTCGGTGGGCACCGTCCTCGCCACGGCCGGCTCCGGGGCAGTGGGGACCATCCTCGCGCGCGGAACGCTGGATGCTCGCGTGCACGCCGAGTTCTCGGGTCTCGACCTCATCGTCCGCAAGGACATCGACGTCGTGACCCAGGCGCTCACCATCGAGGCCGGCGGCCACACCGGCTGGCACAAGCATTCAGGTCCAGCGATCGTCACCGTCACCGCGGGGACGCTGAGCCTCTACCGTGCCCGCGATACGGAGTGCATGGGGCACGAGTACACGGTGGGCGAGACCTTCGTCGATGACGGGCGCACGACCCACATCGGTCGCAACGAGACCAGCGGGCAGCTCGTTCTGTCGGTGACCTACCTGGTGCCGCTGGGTGCCGAGATCCGCCTTGACCGGCCCGATCCGGGGACCGGCTGCTGATTCCTCGCGCTTCGCTGGCCACTCCACGGACGGCCCCCCGGGAACCCGCGGCCGGTGCGCGGGCGCGACCCAGTTCCGAACCCGCCCCCGCGAAGCGGGCCGGGGTCTGTGCACCC
>JBQTHZ010000061.1:0-51013 GCA_052388515.1 Chloroflexota bacterium
ACATCACCCGGGTCGCTTGCGACCAGGGAGACCTCCGTGGGCGGCTGGTCTGCGCCATCTACGCTGGTGTGCCCGGCTTCGTCGAGATCACGGTCGTGCCGGAGGGTTGGCAGCCGCCGACGGGCCAGGCAGCCGAAGTCGGAGCGACCGCCGACCCGAGCCCGCCATCGAGCCGGCCTCCCACCCCCCACCGCAGCCCGGTCGGCCTATCGCGGGACGAGGCGGTCACAGCTGGACGCGACGCCGTGCCCGAGGGGAAGGAATGGGACGTGGTATCGGCAGGGGCTGGTCCGCTTGCGGAATCGTTCCCGGCTTTGGCGAGTTCGACTGGTCGCGCGATCTTCCGCCCGATCGATGGATCTGGATCATCTTCTTCGTGGAAGGTGATCGAGGAGCATTCGTCGTCCTCGACTACGCGGACGGCAGTCTGTACGACGTGAGCAACGTCATCGTCAACTAGTCGCCGGGAGGCGCCTGCGCTGGCGCAGTCTCTATAATGGCCGTCCCATCTCAGGCCTCCGACCGCTCGAGGCGGACTCCATCGGCCTCGACGACTCCGGCATTGCATGCGCAAGGAGCACCGATGAAGCCGACCAGCCCCGACAAGATCCGGAACGTCGCTCTCATCTCCCACGGTGGCGCCGGCAAGACGAGCCTCGCCGAGGCGATGCTCTTCGATGCCGGCGCGATCTCACGACTCGGGACCGTGGAGGCGGGCACGACCGCGCTCGACTGGGACCCGGACGAGCACAAGCGCAACCAGAGCATCAACCTCGCCATCGGATCGATCGAGCATGACGGAGTGCGCATCACGATCGTCGATACGCCCGGCTACGCCGACTTCCAGGCCGACGTCGTGGAGGCGCTCGCCGCCGTCGACGCGGTCATCGTCGTGATCGACGCCTCGGCGGGCGTCGAGGTCGGCACCGACGAGGTCTGGAAGCTCGCCGACGCGCGTGGCCTGCCGCGCATGATCTTCATCAACAAGATGGATCGCGAGAACGCGAACTACGACGCGACGCTCGACGCGCTCAAGGCGCGCTTCGGCCCGAAGATCGCGCCCGTCTACCTTCCCATCGGCTCCGCCGACACCTTCCGTGGCTACGTCGACGTCATCGAGGAGCACGCGAACGTCTACGAGAATGGCACGCCGAGGGAGGTGCCGATCCCGCCCGAGATGGAAGGGATCGAGCACTCGCGCCGCGATGCCCTGGTGGAGGCCGCGGCCGAGGCGAGCGACGACCTGATGGAGAAGTACCTCGAGGGCGAGGCGTTCACCGACGCCGAGATCGAGGCCGCGCTCCACAAGGGCACGCGCGAGGGCAGCGTGGTGCCCGTCTTCGTGGGGTCGGCGACGCGGAATATCGGCGTCCGCGAGCTGATCAGCATGATCGCCAAGCACGTTCCCTCCCCCGCCGAGGTTGGCACGCGCGTCACCGCCGACGGGAAGCAGGTCACGCCCGATCCGAGCGGTCCCTTCGTCGCGCACGTGTTCAAGGCCACCGCGGACCCGTTCGTCGGCCGCCTCACCTACTTCCGAGTCATCTCGGGCTCCCTGAACGGACAGGGCCATGTCTACAACGTGAACCGCAGAGAGGACGAGCGCATCGGCAACCTGCTGTCCGTCCAGGGCAAGGACACCGACACGCTGGCACAGGTGGGCCCCGGAGACATCGCCGCCGTCGCCAAGCTGACCTCCACGGCGGCCGGCGACACGCTCGTCGCCGACAAGGCGCATGCCGTCGAGCTCGCTCCGCTCCGGTTTCCCGCCCCATCCCTGCAGGTCGCGATCGAGCCCGAGTCGAAGGCGGATCTCGACAAGCTGGGCCAGGCCCTGCATCGGCTCGCCGAAGAGGAGCCGGCGGTGCAGATTCGGCGCGAGGAGGGCACCGGCGAGACGATCCTGACCGCCATGGGCGACGCGCACGTGGACGTCATCGTGGATCGCCTGAAGCGCAAGTTCGGGGCGGCCGTCACGACGGCCACGCCGCGGGTGCCGTACCGGGAGACGATCCGGCAGGCGGCCCGCATCGACAACCGATACAAGCGCCAGACCGGCGGCCATGGCCAGTACGGGCACGTCGTCATCGAGTTCGCGCCCGGCGAGATGGGCACCGGCTTCGAGTTCGGGAACAAGATCGTCGGCGGCGTGGTGCCCAAGCAGTACATTCCTGCCGTCGAGAAGGGATTGCGCGAGGCGATGGCCGAGGGCGTCCTGGCCGGCTACCCGGTGGTCGACCTGCAGGCGACCCTTGTCGACGGCTCCTATCACACCGTCGACAGCTCCGAGATGGCGTTCAAGGTCGCCGCATCGCAGGCGCTGAAGAAGGCCTTCGACGCGGCCTCACCGGCGCTGCTGGAGCCGATCCTCGAGGTCGACGTGGTCGTGCCCGACGAGTTCATGGGCGACGTCATGGGTCAGATCACCTCGAAGCGCGGGCACGTGCTCGGGATGGACTCCGCAGATGGGCTCCAGCACCTCAAGGCGCAGGTCCCGCAGGCCGAGATGTTCCATTACGCCACGGAGCTGCGCTCGATCACGCAGGGCCGTGGCCGCTTCAGCTGGAAGGTCGACCATTACGCCGAAGTGCCGCACAACATCGCCGACAGGGTGGTCGCGGAGGCCGCCAGCAACGGGCACGGCCCGGAGCGCGGCCACTGACACAGATCTCAGTCTGACACTGATCTCAGTCGCGGTACGCCCACGGTTCACCGGTCGAACGCATCCGCTCCAGCGTCCGCCGGTGCGCGATCCCCTCCGCAACGTACGTGCCGATGGCCACGACCGTGGCAACGACGCTCACCAACCATGGCGCGAGCGACCACGGATCGGTCGACCCGGAGACGACCGTCGCGATCCAGATCAACAGCGCGGTGAGCCCGGCGGCACTGAAGCCCGACGCCACCGCGCCGGTCAGGAAGGCGAGGACCATCAGTCGGTGACCTCCGCCACCGCGAGATGGCGCTTGCCGCGTCGCAGCAACAGCCAGCGGCCGGCGAGCAGGTCCGACCGATCCGGAACCGCGGCGGGATCGGCGACCCGCACGTTGTTGACATAGCCGCCGCCGTCGCCGATGACCCGGCGCGCGGCACCGCGACTCTCGGAGAGGCCTGACTGGACGAAGAGGTCCAGCACCGGCGGAAGCCCGTTGCCGCCGGTGAGCGTCGCGCGCGGGAGATCAGCGAAGGCTGCCTCGAGCGTGGCGTGGTCGAGGCCGTGGAGGTCACCCCCGCCGAACAGCGCTTCCGATGCCGCGATGGCTGCCTGCGTGGCATCGGCGCCGTGGACGAGCTCCGTGACCTCGGCGGCCAGCGCGCGCTGGGCTGAGCGAGACTCCGGACGTGACACCAGCTCAGCCTCGAGCGTCTTGATCTGGTCATGCGAGCGAAAGCTGAACACGCGCAGGTAGGTGCCAGCGACCGCGTCATCGACATTGAGGAACCATTGGTAGAAGGCGAACGGCGAGGTGAGCTCGGCGTCGAGCCACAGGGTCGCCCCGGTACTCTTTCCGAACTTCTCTCCGTCCGGCCGCGTGATCAGGGGAGTCGCCAGCGCGTGCACCACCGCCCCCTCCACGCGACGGATGAGGTCCACGCCTGCAGCGAGGTTGCCCCACTGATCGCTGCCGCCGAGCTGAAGCGTGCAGCCGTGGCGTCGATAGAGCTCCAGGAAGTCGACCGCCTGCATGACCTGATAGCTGAACTCCGTGTAGCTGATGCCGCCGGCGTCGAGACGAGCGCTGACCGCTTCCTTGGCGAGCATGCGGCTGACGCTGAAGTGCTTGCCGATGTCTCGCAGCCAGTCGATGGCCGACATCTGCGCCGTCCAGTCCAGGTTGTTGACGATGAGCGCGGCATTCGATCCGTCGAAGGAGACGTAGCGCTCCACCTGGGAGCGGATGCGCTCCACCCAGCCGGCGATCACGTCCGGATCGTTCAGGGCGCGCTCGGTGGTCCGGCCGCTCGGATCGCCGACCAGGCCGGTGGCGCCGCCGACCAGGCCGATCGGCCGGTGGCCGGCCAGCTGGAGCCGCCGCATCGTGACGAGCAGAACAAGGTTGCCGAAGTGCAGGCTCGGCGCGGTCGGATCGAACCCGCCGTAGAAGGTGACGGGACCGTCGGCCATCGACGTTCGAAGCGCGTCGAGATCGGTCCGGTCCGCGATCATCCGGCGCCATTCGAGATCGTCGAGCACGGCGGTGCGCGCGGCATTCGTCTCCATCGGGCGATGAGTATACGCATCGAACATCCGTGCTACCCTGCCGCCCGATGACCCGACGAGCACCGCCGCCGGGCCGGCGGCCCGCCCCACGCCGCGGGTCCGGGAGCGTCAACCCGCGCCGACGACCCGGCTCCCCCGCCCTCCCCCGCATCATCCTGGGCGTCTTCGGCCTGCTGGGCGTTGGCCTCTTCGCGCTCATCCTCAACGTGTATGGCTCGTTCACGAGCGACCTGCCCGACGTGGCCGAGATCGAGACCTTCGACCTCGTCGAGGGCTCGAGCGTCGTCTCGGCCGACGGAACGGAGCTGGCGACCTTCGCGGTCGAAGATCGGCGCGAGATCAGCTTCGAGGAGATGCCGGAGCTCATGGTCGAGGCACAGGTCGCCGCCGAGGATCAGACGTTCTGGACGAACCCGTGCGTCGATTTCCGTAGCATCGTGCGAGCCGTCCTGCAGAACTTCCAGGCCGGCGAGACTGTCTCAGGGGCGTCGACGATCTGCCAGCAGCTGGTGCGAATGCGCCTCTTCGACGCGGAGTTCATGGCCGATCCCGAGCGCCAGGTCGAGCGCAAGTTCAAGGAGGCGATCCTCGCGCTGCGCCTCGATGACCGCTATCCGGGCACCGAGGGAAAGCAGCAGATCATCGAGATGTACCTCAACCAGGTGTACTACGGCAACAACGCGTACGGCATCTGGGCGGCGGCCAATGCGTACTTCGGCAAGGATCTGACCTCGGACGAGGCAGAGCAGCAGCTGACCGTCAGCGAGGCTGCCATGCTGGCCAGCCTCGTGCGCGCACCGTCGCGCCTCGACCCCTCGACGGAAGCGGTCGAACAGGAGGTCGAAAGCGAGACGGTGTACGTGGTGCCGGAGACGGCCCAGGCGATCACCTCGCGCAACATCGTCCTCGACCAGATGCTGGAGTCCGATTTCATCACGCAGGCCGAGTACGACACCGCCGTCACGGAGCAGGTGATCCTCGCGGCGCCCGACGACAACGCCTACCTCGCCCCGCACTTCGTCTACGCCGTTCGCCGTGAGGCCGGTCAGCTGCTGGAGGGCGAGGAGGCCCTCGACACCGACGGTCTGCGCATCGTCACGACCCTCGACTACGAGGGCTACCAGACGAGCGCCGAGAAATGGGCGCAGATCGCCTACGACCTCGATCGCATGGACGACCAGCAGCTCACCGCCAAGTACGGCGAGCAGGCCCTCGCCTGGATCGGACAGCTGCAGGGCCGCAACATCAACAACGACGCCATCGTGACCGTGAACTATCGGACAGGTGCGGTCCTCGCCTACGTCGGCAGCGCCAGCTTCTTCGGCCAGTCGACCCCCGAGCACCAGGCCGCTTTCGACGTGCTCGGCCAGGCGTACCGCCAGTCCGGCTCGGCCTTCAAGCCGATCACCTATGCCGCCGGATTCGAGTCGGGGGTGATCACGCCATCGACCATGTTCATGGACGTCGAGGGCGAGATCGTCGATGGCTACAGCGTGCCGAATGCCGACAATCGCGAACGGGGTCCGGTGCGGGTGCGCGACGCCCTGAAGTACTCGCTCAACATCCCGGTCACCAAGGCTCAGCAGCTGATCGGCACGGATGCGGTCGTCAATCTCGGCGAGCGGCTCGGCCTCGACTGGGATCCGCGGCAGGAAGACGAGGTCGCGGTCCCGTCCCTCACGCTGGGCACCATCGGCGTTCACTTCCTCGATCTCGCCGGAGCCTACGGCGGCATCGCCAACGGCGGCCAGTTCAATCCGCCGTACCTCATCGAACGAATCGAGGACTCGCGCGGCAACGTCATCTACGATCACGCCACCGACGCCGAGGAGCCCGAACAGGTCCTCTCGGCCGCATCGGCGCACCTGGTGACCGACATCCTGGCCGACAATACCGACCCGGCGACGAATCCCCTGTGGGGTCCCCGCTTCCAGCTCCAGACCGATGCCGGACGCCGGCCGGCCACGCTGAAGACCGGCACCACGAACGACTTCCGGGACCTCCAGGCCGTTGGCTACCTGGCGCCCAACCCGGATCCCGAGGTCAGCGATGGAGCCATCGTGACCGGCGTATGGGTCGGCAATAGCGACTTCTCGCCCATCGAGGACGTCTTCGCGGCCGATGGCCCGACGTTCATCTGGCACGACTACATGGCCGAGGTCGCGGCCCTCAACGAGCTGCCGGTTCACGATTTCACCCGGCCGGACGGCATCGCCGAGGTCACCGTCGACGCCATCAGCGGGATGCTCCCGAACGAGTTCAGCGAGACGACCATCACCGAGATCTTTCGCGCCGATCGCCAGCCGACCCAGCAGGACACCATCCATCGTGAGCTTCGGATCGAGTCGGAGACCGGCAAGATCTGGCAGGAGGGCTGTGGGGACTTCGCCACCATCGAGCCATCCGCCTCACCTGATCCATCAGCCGAGCCGCCACCACGCGAGGCGGATGAGCGGGTCTATCTCGATCTCGGCGGCTGGGAGCAGGACCGTCCGACCTGGGACGCAGCGAACGCCGCCTGGATCGACGAGTGGACCGGACGCGAGGAAGAGCTGAACGCGAGCGTGCGAACACCGTACCCCGGACCCATCGACGCCCCGCTGGCGCCGATCGAGGAGTGCACGCCCGGGGAGATCCCGACCTCGACCCCGTCCCCGACGCCGAGCCCAACGCCCTCGCCGACGCCGAGCCCATCCCCGACCCCCGAGCCGACGGCCACCCCGCCGCCGACCCAGATCGTCCCGATCCCGACACCGACCCCGCCTCCGGGTCCTCCGACGCCGACACCGACCCCGACCCCGCCCGGGGATGGCGACGGCTAGAGCTCGGCCACCGTCGCGCCGTCGCCGCCCTCGTCCCGTCGACCGCCACGGACGCCGCGGACCCGTGGGTGCTCCGCGAGCGCCTCACGAACGGCGCGGCGCAACGCCCCTGTCCCGATGCCGTGCACGATGACCACGCTGTCGAGCCCGGCGAGCAGCGCGTCGTCGAGGTGGGCGTGAAGGCGCTCGAGTGCCGCCTCCACGCGCTCGCCGCGCAGGTCGAGCGTGGGTGAGACGCGCGACGCGGCGCGGCGGCGCATCTCCTCCGCCTCGAGGTCGCGAGGCGTCGGCCCGGCTTCCGGTTCGGGCACCACGTCGACATCATCGGCCGGGATCACCAGCCGCGCGCCATCCGTCTCCAGCGTGACCCTGCCGGTGCGACCACTGATCTCCAGGATGCGTCCCGTGCTGCCCAGGGTCCTCGATCGGGCCCAGAGGCCGACGCGGGGCTGCGGACCGCCGGGCTCGGTTTCCTCGTCCACGGGCTCCGCGACGGGCGGCGCCCCGGCAGTCTCGCCGCGCACGCGTCGGGCGCGCTTCGCGAGGTCCTCGAACGTCTCGGCGCTGCGTGGCGCTCGGCGGGACCCGAGATTCCGCTGTCGGGTGAGCTCGCGACGGACGTCGGCAACCTCGCGCTCGGCGCGAGCCAGCAAGTCGTCGGCCGCGCGCCGCGTGTCTGCCAGCAGCTCCCCGGCCTCGCGCCCCGGGCGGGCAACGCCCGATCGTGCACGCTATCGCACATCCGCCGCGGCGGCGCGTTAATCCAGTGCCGCGTCAAGGGCTGCCTGCTGAGCGTCCTGCGCGCGGGCGATTGCCGCCAGCGTCTCCTCCATGCTGGCGTGCTCGATCGAGATGCGGTCTCGCGCATCGGCCAGGATCGCTGACGGGAGGCCCAGGCGCTCGGCGATCGCAAAGGCCTGGCTCTTGCCCGGCAGGCCGATGATGAGGCGATACGTCGGCCGCAGCGTGCCGACGTCGAACTCGACCGACGCGTTCGTCACCAGCGGATGCTCGGTCGCGAACGTCTTCAGCTCGGCGTAGTGCGTCGTGGCCGCAACCATCGCCCCGGCATCGAGCAGGCGCGTGACGATCGCCATCGCCAGGGCCGAGCCCTCGGTCGGATCGGTGCCCGCACCCACCTCGTCCAGCAGCACGAGGGTGGCCGGGCCGGCGGCGTCCACGAACCGCACGACGTTGCGCAGGTGGCTCGAGAAGGTGGAGAGCGACTGCGCGATGCTCTGCTCGTCGCCGATGTCGGCCATGACGCGTCGAAAGACGGGCAGCCGCGCGCCATCGGCCGCCGGCACGCGGAGCCCGGCCTGATGCATGAGCGCGAGCAGCCCGAGCGTCTTCAAAGAGACTGTCTTGCCGCCCGTGTTCGGGCCGGTGACGACGAGCGCCCGATAGCCGAACCGATCGCCCAGCCGCAGGTCGATCGGCACCGCGCCAGCACCGAGCAGCGGATGGCGCGCCGAGAGCAGCTCGGCCGCGTCCTCGACCGGCGTCGGGCGCACAGCATCCATGCGCGTTCCGAGCCGAGCACGCGCCATCCACAGATCGGCCCGCGCCAACGCTGCCA
This sequence comes from Chloroflexota bacterium, assembly GCA_052388515.1. Lineage (GTDB taxonomy): Bacteria > Chloroflexota > Limnocylindria > QHBO01 > QHBO01 > JACDBZ01. Next base: position 8,624 of record JBQTHZ010000061.1, read on the forward strand.
GGCTGTCACGCAACGAGGCGCTGCGTTCCTCGACGGATGCGGAGAGCTCGTCGAGGATGCGCTCCTCTTCGCGTTTCTGGGCGAGCGTCGCCTCGGTCCAGGCGTTGTTGAGCTCCACCACGCCGAGCGGCTCGATGAACAGCGTGGCGCCCGAGCCGCTCTGGTCGTGCACGATCCCCTTGACGCGCCCCTTGCCTTCGGCACGGATCGGGATCACGTAACGGCCCGAGCGGACGGTCACGATCGGCTCGCCGATGACGCCGGCCAGCTGTGTGGAACGCAGCATCGTGTTCAGCCGTTCGCGCACCCGGTCCTGCGAGGTCCGCAGCCGCTTGCGAATGGCCGCAAGGTCGGACGAGGCGGAGTCCAGGATCTCGCCGCTCTCGTCCACGCTGCGGCCGATGCGCGCCGCGAGCTCAGGCGCCGGGTCGAGCTCATCGCGGAGCTCGGCCAGGTGCGGCGCTCGCCACCCGGCAAGGCGTTCGCCGAAGCGCCGCGTCGCCTCCAGGGTATCGGCGATCTCGATGAGCTCGGCCGGCGTGAGCCGGCCACCGCGCCCCGCTCGGTCCAGCGCGCCGCGGATATCGCGCGCACCGCCGATGCTGGCCTGTGCCTGGTCGTCCAGCAGTTGGCCCGCCTCGGCCGTCTGGTCCTGCAGCAGGCCCACGAGCACTGGATCGGGGCTCGGGACGAGGGCGAGCGCGAGCTCGCGGGCGGGCTCGAACCCGGTCAGCTCGGCCAGCTGCTCGACGATGGCACCGAACTCGAGCGCGCGCAGGGTTCCCTCGTCGGCGGCGACCGACGCGCGCTCAGCGGCGGGAGATATGCGGGTCATCGGCGATCCAGAATCGCATGGCGCGTGCCGCCCACGGCCCGGCATAGTCGACGCCGATGCGCGGGCCGGTGCGGAAGGGTGGCATCGGTCCACGGCGGGGCTCGATCAGGACCGGCCCGAGCAGCAGATCGATCCCGTTCAGCGCGCGGTCCACCCCGAGTGCCTGGCCCACGTTGCCCGGCCCTGCGGCCATGCGGGCATCCGCCGAGCGCGGTCCACGCCTGCTGCGCGCCAGCTCGATCCCCTCGTCGATCTCGAGCGCTCGGATCAGGACCGCCTCTGGCTTGCTGCCGGGCCCGGTCACCACGTTGAGGCAGTGGTGAAGGCCGTACACGAGATAGACATAGAGGTGTCCGGGAGGACCGAACATGACCGAGTTCCTCGCCGTCCGCCCGCGGGACGAGTGAGCTGCAAGGTCCTCGGGGCCCGAGTACGCCTCGACCTCGACGATACGCCCACCCACCGTTCCATCCGGTGCACGATGCACCAGGCGCGCACCAAGGAGACCAGGCGCCACGGCCAGTGACGGTCGGTCGAACCAGGCCCGCGATATGGCGGTCGCAGCGGCGCTGGCCGAGATCACGGGACGAGGAGGTCGGCAATCTCCTCCGGGACGAAGGGACGCGCCAGGAACCCGGCCGTCGGGATGAGGGTGTCTCGGAAGAACTGGATGATGAGCGAGTCGTTGAGAATCTCGTACCACGAGGCCACCCAGCCACCGGTCTCGCCACCGGCTCGGAAGAAGCTGTCGAAGACGAGGAGCTGGAAGGTCAGCACCAATGCGGCGAAGATGAGCCCGAAGATGGCTCCGCCGATCTCGTCGAGCTGGCGGATGATCGGCAGCCGCGTACGGTGGTAGAGCGCCCGGATCGCGAAGAAGCCGGCGATCACGAGCCCGAAGAACAGCAGGACGAAGATGAGGAGCTCGCGGCCCTCCGGCGTGAACGCGCGCCAGAAGCCGAGGAGCTCAACGATCGGACCCTTCAGCTGAGCGGCCAGGACGAAGGCGACGATCACGGCGAGCGCGTTGAGGACGTAGCGGATCATTCCCTGGGTGAAGCCGGCGAACACGCCGACCGCCAGGATGCCGATGATGACCAGGTCGAACCAGCTCAGCCGCGCGAGCACGTCCACGCTCAGCTCACCTCCATACGCCGATGACACCCGGCGCGCGGAACATCCGGCTCGGGCGCCCGCAAGGGTACCAGCCGCTCACCGCGGGCGACAAGGCGCCGATCTTCCTACCGGATCTCCGCACCAAGGTGGTGACGAAGCGCACCGCGAGTCTTGTTGAGGGCCTTCTCGACGTTCCTGGCGTCGCCGGTTCCATCGGGCTGGAAGCGCATCGCCAGCGCGTAGCTGACGCGGCCCGCCCCGGCCTGCGAGCCGCGATAGATGTCGAACAGCCGCACGTCGACCAGCAGGGGCCCGGCGTTGGCGCGCGCCACGCGCAGCAGCTCACCCACGGGCGTCTCGTCGTCGAGCACCACGGCCAGGTCCCGGTCGATTGGCTGCGCATCCGGGACCGGGCGAGCCCGTCGCTCGGCTGGGACGAGGTCCAGCAGCCGCCCGAGGTCGATCGAGGCGTCGACCGGACGCCCGGACAGGCCCCAGGCTTCCACGATGCGCGGATGCACCTCGCCAAGCGAGCCGTACGCTCGACCAGTGGCATCGCAGATGAGCCCGCTTCGACCTGGATGGCGGTGCGGATGGCGCTGATGAGCCTCCTCGGCGCGATAGGACGGCCGAGGTGCGCCCAGCGCCTCGTGGAGCGCATCAACGACTCCCTTCATGTCGGCCACGTCCGCATCCCGGACCGGCTCACCGGGGAAGGCGGGAACGGCACGTCCGGCCATGATCACGCCGAGCTCCCACGACTCGTAGCGGCCCGTGCCGGCCGTATCGGCCCGGCGATCCCGCGGGGTGGGCGGACCGGAATGCTGCCAGTACACCTTCCCGACGTCGAACAGCCGCACGTCGGGGCGACGCCATCGAACGTTCTCCGCCACGCCGCCCAGGAGCGAGGGGTACAGGGTGGGCCGCAGGATGGAGTGGGTTTCGCTGAGCGAGTTGGCGAGGCGGATCAGCTCGACAGCGTCGGCGTCGTGGCCGGTGCGCTCGAGATCCACGCGCCCGATGAGCGCGTGGCTGACCATCTCGTCAAGGCCGAGCCCGGCCAGGACGCGACGCACGCGGTGACGCGTCTCGCTCGGATCCGGCCGATAGGGCGGCAGCGTTGCCCGCGGCAGCCTCCCCTCGATGCGCTCGTAGCCGTGCGCCCGCGCGATCTCCTCGGCGACGTCCGCGTCCGAGGTCACGTCAAGCCGATATGACGGCACGCTCACCACGAGCGAGTCGGTGTCTCCGCTGACCTCGAATCCGAGCGGTGCCAGCAGCTCGGCGACCTGCGCCGGCGCCAGATCCAGCCCGAGCAGACGCGATGCGCGGTCGACGCTGAGATGCACGTTGTCACGTGGTCTGGGCACCGGGTCGTTGTCGACGATGCCGCGCGCCACCCGCGCGCCGGTCAGCTCCACGATCAGGGCCGCCGCGCGGTCGACCGCGAACCGAGGCAGGTCCTGCCCAATCCCCTTCTCGTGGCGCATGCTGGCCTCGGATCGCAGGCCCAGCCGGCGCGCGGTGTTGCGGATGGTCGGGCCATGGAAGATGGCCGACTCGAGGATCAGCCTCGTCGTCTCGTCACCGACCTCCGTGGATGCGCCGCCCATGATGCCGGCCAGGCCGATGGCCCGCTTCTCGTCGGCGATGACGAGCATGCGCTCGTCCATGCGGCGCTCGACATGGTCGATGGTGAGGAGGGACTCGCCGGCGCGGCCGCGCCGGACGACGATCCGGCCGTCCGGGATGGCATCGGCGTCGTAGGCATGCATCGGCTGCCCGAGCTCATGCATGACGTAATTGGTGACATCCACCACCGCGCTGATCGGGCGCATTCCCGCGGCGATCAACCGCCGCTGCATCCATTCGGGCGATGATCCATTCGTGACGCCGTCGAACCAGCGTGCGGTGAAACGCGGATTGAGCTTTGGCTCCTCGATCCGCACGGAGACGTGGTCGCTCGCCTCATCATCGCCTTCCGGAATGCTGACCGATGGGAGCATCAACGTGCCGTCGGTGAACGCCGCGATCTCCCTGGCCAGGCCCACCATGGAGAGCGCATCGCCGCGGTTGGGCTTGACGTCGACGTCGAGCACCGTCTCACCGACGAGGTCTGCCAGCGGCGTACCGAGCGCAACCTCAGTCCCGTGGCCGAGGATGTGGATGCCGTCCGCATCGGTCCCCAACCCGAGCTCGATGGCACTGCACAGCATGCCGTTGCTGACCACGCCGCGGATCTTGCTGCGCTCGATGGCCCGGTCGCCGGGGAGCGTGGCGCCGACGAGCGCAGTCGGGACGAGCTGACCAACCTCCAGGTTCTGCGCTCCGCACACGATCTCGAGCTCGCCGCCGGCCTCACCGACGTCCACCCTGGTCAGCCACAGGGTGTCGGCGTTCGGGTGCCGATGCACTTCCAGCACGCGACCGACGACCACGTCGGTCCACTCGGCGCCGGCCGTCTCGATGGCGCTGACCTCGAATCCGCGCATGGTCAGCTTGTCAGCGAGCTCCCGTGGCGAGAGGTCGAAGCTGACGTAGTCGCGCAACCACGAGAGCGGCACCCGCATGTCAGCGGCCCCCTGCGAATTGGGTGGCAAACCGGGCATCCGCGCTGAAGAAGAGCCGGATGTCGCCGATGCCGTGGCGCAGCATCGTCATGCGGTCCGGGCCCATGCCGAATGCATAGCCCTGGAACTCGTCCGGGTCGAAGCCACCGTTGCGCAGCACGGTCGGATGGACCATGCCGGCGCCCAGGATCGTCATCCAGCCGCTCCGCCGGCAGGCCGCGCAGCCGGTGCCACCGCAGACCAGGCAACCGATGTCGAACGCCACGCTGGGCTCGGTGAACGGGTAGTAGCCGGGACGGAACCGGGTGCGGGTCTCGCGACCGTAAAGTGCCCGCGCGATCTCCTCGAGCATGCCCTTGAGGTCCGCCAGGCTCGTGTCGCGGTCCACGACCAGCCCCTCGACCTGGAAGAACTCGAAGCCATGGCTGGCGTCCACGGCCTCGTATCGGAAGCAGCGGCCCGGGGTCAGCACCCGGATCGGGGCATCGAGCGCCTGCATGGCACGAACCTGGACGGGGCTGGTATGGGTCCGCAGGATGGTGCCGTCCTTCGCCGGCTGGGGCTTGCCAGCCTCGACGCTGCCCGGCTCGGCAACGAAGAGCGTGTCCCACAGATCGCGGGCGGGGTGATCGGGCGGGATGTTGAGGAGCTCGAAGTTGTACTCCTCCGTCTCGATCTCCGGTCCCTCGAAGACCTCGAAGCCGAACGCGTGGAAGATCTCGCGCAGGTCGCGCATGAGCGTCTGGACCGGGTGCAGGTGGCCGATCGGCATCGGCCTTCCGGGCGCGCTCATGTCGATCGCCTCCGACGCCAGCTGCTGCTCCAGGTCGCCGCGCCGCAGCTCCTCCAACCGATCGGCGATGGTGGACTCGAGCTCGCCCCGCACCTCGTTCGCGCGTCGCCCGAGGGCCGGACGCTCCTCCGCTGGGACCGATCCAAGTTGGCGCATGAGTGCGGTCAGTCGACCGGAGCGACCCAGAAGCTCGTGTCGCAGCGTATCGACGGCCGCCGCCGTCCCCGCGCCGGCGAGGCGGACACTGGCGGAGGCGCTGAGGTCGTCAAGATCCGTGCGCAGTTCGCTCATGACTCCCAGGTACCAAGTACCAGCGGCTCAGGTGGGCGTTGAGCGGTCGGGGTCGGCCACCCCGCGACTGGCTGAGCGTGAGCGAGCGCGCGGTCACCCCGCGCGACCTCGCCAGGCGTGCCGAAGCCGACCCTGGTTGGCAGGTGGCAATCCCCGGCTCGCATGGTGGCCGTAACGGGCGCCTGGTTGGTATGTGGCAAGTGATGCATCGGTCTGTGGTGAATCATCGGTGAAAACGAATGACCCCGCCCCGGAATCCGGGACAGGGTCGGCGGCGACCGGCGACGAGTCGCCGGTCAGGTCGTAAAGGAGGCCTTCGAGGTCTCGACCATGGCCGCGAACGCGGCGGGCTCGCGGATGGCCATGTCGGCAAGGATCTTTCGGTCGACCTCGACGCCGGCGGCCTTCAGCCCGGCGATGAAACGGCCGTAGGGAACGCCCTGCAGTCGCGCGGCAGCGTTGATGCGCTCGATCCACAGGCGCCGCATGTCGCGCTTGCGGTTTCGGCGATCGCGGTAGGCGTAGACGAGGGCATGGATGAGCGCCTCGCGCGCCGGGCGCACGAGCGTCGATCGCGTCCCGCGTCGACCCTCGGCCCGATTGAGCAGCCTCTTGTGGCGCCTGTGCGCGGCGACACCGCGCTTCACTCGGCTCATCGCCTACTTCCCCTTGCCGGCGTACGGCATGAGGCGCTCGAGCTGAGCGGTGTGGGTTCCGGAGACCTCGGCCACGCCGTCGTAGCGGCGCGTTCGGCGGCTCGACTTGATCTCGAGGTGATGGCCGCGCCAGGCCTTCGGACGAACCCACTTTCCGGATCCGGTCTTCCGATAGCGCTTGGCCGTGCCCTTGTGGGTCTTCATCTTCGGCATCTGGTCACGATCCCTGCTGTGCCGGCGCCTCGCTCGACGCCGGTGCGGCCGGCTCACGCTGCCGAGCCGGGCCCTTGGCGGCGATCGCGTCACCGATGGTGTCGCCGGCATCCGCGGATGTGTCCGCCTCGCCGTTCTCGCTCTTCCGTTCCGGCCGCTTCTCGACCGGCGCCATGACGATGTACATGCTGCGACCCTCGAGCAGCGGCTGCCGCTCGATGGTCCCGTGCTCGGCCAGCACCTCGGCCGTGCGGAGCAACAGATCGCGTCCGAGGTTCGCGTGGCTGATCTCCCGGCCGCGGAAGCGGACGGTGACCTTGACGCGGTCCCCCTTGTCGAGGAACTCGGCCGCTCGTCGCGCCTTCGTCTTGAGGTCGTGGACGTCGATCTTGACGGCCAGGCGCACCTCCTTGAAGGTCTGCGACTTCTGCTTCTTCTTCTGTTCGCGCTCGCGTTTCTGCAGCTCGTACTTGTACTGGCCGTAGTCGAGGATGCGGCAGACCGGCGGGACCGCGGTGGGCGCCACCTCTACGAGGTCGAGCCCCTTTTCCTGTGCGAGAGCGAGCGCTTCTGCGGTGGGCATCACGCCCAATTGCTCACCCTCATCGTCGATGACCCGCACCTCGCGGATGCGAATCAGCTCATTGATGCGGAGGTCCCTTGCCAGCTTCCTTGCTCTCCTTCAACAACAAGGCCACCTCACCGGCTTACGGACGGGTGGCCCTGCAACGTACGCGAAATGCCGACGGATGATACACCGAAATCGAACGTTTGGTCAACGCGGATAGTCGTAGAAGATGGCCACCTGGCGCCCGTCGGGGTCCGCGACGCGGAAGCTCCGGCTCCCCTCCCAGCGGTCTCCGGAAGGCGGTGCCACGAGCGCGAAGCCGCGGCGGCCGAGCTCCTGCGCCCAGGCGTCGACCTCGGATGCGGTGTCGACCTTGAACCCGATCTGCAGGCCGTCGCGGGTCGCCTGCTCGCCGTGCCGGAAGCTGAGCTCGAAGCCACCCGACTCCAGGTCAACGGCGCCCTCTGCCGAAGCGATACGCCGAAATCCGAAGGCCGATTCGTAGAACTCGGCGACCCGCGTCGGATCGGTGGAGAGCAGTGCCAGCTGGCCGACGCCGCGCATCTTCCTCATGAGGCAGTCTCGATGGTGCTCTTCGTAACCGATCCGTTACGAATGGGTCGCGGGCGGATCTGCTTCAGCGGCGACCGGCCACAGCTCGCGGGATGCGTCGCGGGCGACGAGGTCGGCCACGAATTCGCCGAGCGGGACGGCAGCCTCGCCCTTCGATCGGCCTCGAAGGCGCGGCGAGACTGCCCCGGCTTCGGCGTCGCGGTCCCCCACCACCACCATGACCGGCACCTTCTGCTCCTGGGCATCGCGCAGCTTGAGCTGCATCCGCTCGGAGCGGTCGTCGACCCCGGCGCGGAGGCCGGCATCGGTCAGAACCCTGCGGACGGACTCGGCGTAGTCAAGGTGACGGTCCGCGATCGGCACGACCATCACCTGGACCGGGGCCAGCCAGAGCGGAAAGGCGCCGGTGTAGTGCTCGGTGATGATGCCGATGAAGCGTTCGAACGAGCCATAGATCGCGTAGTGGATGACGACCGGGCGCTCGAAGCCGCCATCGGCGGATCGGTACTCCAGGTCGAAGCGCTGCGGCAGCTGGTAGTCGGCCTGGATGGTGGCCATCTGCCACTCGCGACCGAGTGCGTCCTCGATGAAGATGTCGATCTTCGGGGCGTAGAAGGCGCCGCCACCCTCGTCGAGGGTGTAGGACATGCCATCCTCTTCCAGGCGCTCGCGGAGACGTCCTTCTGCCCGCTCCCAGAACTCGTCTGACCCGAGCCGCTTCTCCGGTCGCGTCGCCAGCCTGGCGCGCGGCTCGAAACCGAACGGGGCGTACTGCCTGCGGACGAGTGCCAGCGCCAGTCGCAGCTCGTCGTCCACCTGGTCGTCCCGGCAGAAGACGTGGGAGTCGTCCTGGGTCAGCTGGCGGACGCGGAACATCCCGGCCAGGACGCCGGTGCGCTCCTTGCGAAAGAGCGTCGAGTAGTCGGCGAACCGCATCGGCAGCTCTCGATACGAATGCGATCGCGTCTTGTAGATGAGGATCTCTTCCGGGCAGTTCATCGGCTTCAGGCCGGAGACGTGGTCGTAGTCGTCGAGCACGAACATGTTGTCCTGGTAGTTGCCCCAGTGGCCGCTCGTCTCCCACAGCTCCTTGCGCACCAGGCTCGGCGTGCGGACCTCGTCGAAGCCAGACTCGCTACGCACCTGGCGAGACCACTCCTCGAGCGCCCTCCAGAGGGCCATGCCGCGTGGATGCAGGAACGGCGCGGCCGGCGACTCGGGATGGAACGTGAACAGATCAAGCTCACGTCCGAGCTTACGGTGGTCGCGCTTCTTCGCCTCCTCCAGGCGCCAGAGGTGCCGATCGAGCTCCTCCTGGCTGTCCCAGGCCGTGCCGTAGATACGCTGGAGCATCGGACGCGTCTCGTCGCCTCGCCAGTAGGCACCGGCGGTGCTGAGCAGCTTGAAGGCGCCCAGCTCCCTCGTCGAGCCGATGTGGCCGCCGCGGCACAGGTCCTCGAAGGAGCCGTGGCGGTAGAAGCTGACCGTCGGACCCTCTGCATCGGGCAGATCCTGGACGATCTCCACCTTGAATGGCTGGCTCTCTGCCTGGAGACGCTCGATCGCCTCCGAGCGCGGCAGGTCGGCGGTGTGCTCGAATCGCAGGTCTGCCGCCTGCTGCTCGCGCATCTTGGCCTCGATCTGCTCGAGGTCAGCGGGTGTCAGCGGACGCGGGAGCTCGAAGTCGTAATAGAACCCGTCCTTGATGGCCGGACCGATGCCGAGCCGCGCGTCCGGGAAGAGCTCGACGACGGCCGCGGCCATCATGTGCGCCGCGCTGTGGCGCATGGCAGCAAGCCGATCCTCGGTGCCCGATGAGAGCGCGGAACCCGCATCCGCGTGTGTCTCGTCAGCGTCGATGGTCATTGCCGAAGGGTAGCGCATGCCGGTCCGAGCAGGCCGGCTCCCCTTCTGATTGGCTGCCGATCTCTACCGGCGGTCGGGATCGCCCGGTTCTCGAGGACCGCCCGGCATGCCCGTCTCCGGGACCGGGTCGTCCATGTCGCCGGTCGGCGGCGTCACGCCGCTTCCGCCCGGATAGGCATCGTCGCCGATCGGGTCGCCGGCATCGCGCTCGGGCCGGTCATGTGGGCCCTGCCCGGGCTGCTGGTGGTGCTCGCGATCGGTCGCGTCGACGAGGTCGCCATCTGGTGTTCGGTCCATGCCGCGACCTCGTGCAAGTCGCGCGCCATCGATGTCGTCGGCCTCAGACGCGCTTCATCTGCTCGAACGGTTGGCGACAGTCGGCGCAGTGGTAGATGGCGCGGCACAGCGTGGGCCCGAACGGATTCTCGAGCGTTGTGTTGCGCGAGCCGCAGTAGGGGCACTCGGCGATCGGCAGCACGGCCAGCTCGTCCAGCCCTGAGGCTGCACTCGGCAGAGTCGGGCCGGTGTGTGGTGGCGCGAAGCCGGAACGGCGAAGCCGCTCGCGACCGGTGGGCGTGATCCGCTCGCTCGTCCAGGGAGGCGTGAACGTCACGGCGACATCGACCTTCTCGAAAGCCCCGAGCGCACCGACCCGCTCCTCGATGCGTTGACGCATGACGTCGATGGCTGGGCACCCGACGAACGTTGGCAGCAGCTCGACCCGCGCCCGGTCATTGGTGACCGACACCGAGCCGATGACGCCGAGATCGACGAGGTTGATGGCCGGGATCTCCGGATCGGCGATCTGGGCCAGCTCGTCCCAGATGCGCTGCTCGCGGGAATCGAGCGCCCGGGTCACCACAGCGCCTTTCCGTCCGCGGCGACGACCATCGTGAACTCGCCGTGCAACCAGCGGAAGTCATCGGTCCGACCAGTTCGTCCGTGGACGGAAGGGGCGCCGTCGGCCAGGGCACCCGTGATCGGCTCCAGCGCCTGCCGCGCGGTCGACAGCCACGCCGCATGCATGACGGACAGCCTGTCTGGCAGGATGCCGGCCTCCAGCAACGCATCCTCGCCGGCCAGCGGCGCAAATACCTGCTGCGCATCGGGCCAGAGCCGGACCAGCGCCTCGGCGAGTCGCTCGCGAACACCGCCGCCGCCGTCCGCCAGGCGACGGAGCCACGCGTCGGCGTGCATGCGGTGATAGGTCTCCTCGCGCCGCATCTTGCCGGCAAGCTGCGCCAGCGGCTCCCAGCCACTCTCCGCGAGGGCCGCAAGCCGGACGGCGTCGGCGCTCTCGTAGAGCCAGCGGCGCGCAACGCTGAACGCCCAGTCCCCACGGCGGTGATTGAGGAGCGCCGCGTGACGGTAGGCATCGGCATTGCGTCCGAAGGCGATCCGGTCCGCATCGTCGTCGGTGAGGGTGGCGAGCAGCTCGTAGAGGGCGCGTGCGTGCCCGATCTCGTCCTGCGCGATCGAGCTGGTCGCGACATCCTCCTCGAGCATCGGCGCGATACCGGTCCACTCGGAGTCCCAGAAGCCGATGATGAACTCGTCATCGGCAACGGTGAGCAGCAGCTCGGCGAGGGCGTCTCGGGTGGGCGAATCCAGGGCGGTCTCGTCAGCCGGTCCCGCCGGTGACGTCGTCACTCCGCTCCCTCGCCGGCGCGGGCCTTCGCGGCATCCAGCTTGTGCTTGATGAGGTAACCACCGGGCTTCTTGTGCGAGCGGTCCAGGGGCGGCTGCAGCAGGTCCGGATCGTCGAGCTCGGTGATGCCGTCACGGGCCACGATCCAGAGCCGATGCGACTCGCCTCGCCGGCCGTAGAACTCGCGCGCGTAATGGATCGCGAGCTCCTCGTCGGGGGCGTTGACGTTGCCGGCGTGGACCATCGGATCGCCCTCGTCCTCCTGGCGGAAGACCTCCCAGATGCGTTCGGTCACGCGGTCACCGCCTCAGGCGGCGGTCGCGGTTCCAAGAAGGGCGTCGCGGACCCACTGGGTCTCCGCGAAGCTCGCGCGCCGGAACTCGAGCCGATCCTGCGACGCCGGACCGTGACCCGTGACGACCGACTTCAGCTCAGCCCAGTCCGGCTCGGTGTAGTGCCAGCGTCCCTCCGCGTCGTCGTAGCGCAGATCGGGATCCGGGATACGCAGCCCGAGCTCACGGATGCGCGGCACGTAGATGGAGAGGAACTCCTGGCGCAGCTGCTCGTTGTTCTTCGCCTTGATGCCCCAGTGCAGATCCTTGTCCCTGGCTGGATCCGTCGGCGGCCCGTGCATCTGCATGAGCGGGCCCCACCATCGGTCCAGCGCCTCCTGCACCATGGCTCGCTGGTCCTTGGTCCCGTTCATCAGGGTCAGGACGACGTCGCGGCCGTGCATGATGTGGACGGACTCCTCCCAACAGATCTTCTTCATGGTGCGCGCGTACGGAGCGTACGAGGAGTCGCGCAGCGCCTGTTGGCTGACGATGGCCGCTGCGTCCACCAGCCAGGCGATGATGCCGACGTCTGCCCAGGACTTCGTCGGGTAGTGGAAGACGTTGTGGAACTTCGTCTTGCCATCGAGCAGGTCGGCCAGCATCTGGGCGCGTGGCTTCCCGAGGTCCTCGGCGACGCGATAGAGAAGCTGCGCGTGGCCGACCTCGTCCTGGATCTTGGAGGTCAGGGCAAGCTTCCGGCGCAGGTTGGGAGCGCGCATGATCCAGTCGCGCTCAGGCAGGACGCCCATCAGCTCCGAGTTGGCGTGCATCTCCACGAACTTCAGGACGGCCGCGCGGTACTCGTCGGGCATCCAATCGTCGGCTTCCACCTTGCCACCCGCACCGACATGCGCGTAGAAGGCCTCGGCATCTCCGGGGGCGTACGGCGGTCGCGGACTCAGTGGCTGGATCGTGTCGGCGTCGTTCATGACGGCCTAAGGGTACTGCAAGACCGGTGCGAAGGGGCCTCAGCGCGGATGAAGCTCCAGGGTGGTATCGAGGACCTCGTCGGCCACCATTGCCGCCGTCGCCGGGTCGCCGGCGTACTTGCGCTCGAGCTCGTCACTGCAGGACTCCACGCGCTCTGGATCGACGGCAGCCACGACCCTGACAGGGATCGACGTACCGTTCGCGACGAGCATGGCGCTGCGAGCCTCCACCGCCTCGCGGTACCAGCGAGCGCCTGCGCCACGATACGAGCGGATGAGCACCCGATCCGATGCGTCGACCACCACCCAGATGATGGTGCTGTGCACCGCGCCGCGCTGGCTCCGCGTCTCGATCCGGACTTCGAGCTCATCGCGGAGCCGGGCCAGCGTATCGGCGTCGAAGGCAGGCTCAGTCATGCGGCGCCCGCTTGAGAGGCCGATGCCAGCGCTCGTAGGCCTGCGCCGGCGATCCGTCGACAGTCAGGCCCTCCGGCCCGGTGGCAACGTCCGGGCGGGGAACGTACAGGTCGATCGGCATGAGCCCGGCGGTCCGAACCAGCAGATAGTCAGCGAAGACGGCGTCGACCGTGCCGATCCGGCGCTTCGCCGTTCCGATGATTCGCGCTCCTGGCTTGATGTCCTGCTCAGCCACGCTCGATAGCGTAGCCGGAACTCACCGTCGGGTTTCGACGGGCATGCGGGGCACCGCCACCGCCAGGACACGACGGTCGAGTGACACCCGCAGCGGGAGTGTTCCGAAGGGCTCGCCGTCGAGGTGGATGCGCGTCCGTCTGTCGCCATCGGCCTCGATGCTGGCTCCGGAGCGCATCTCGACCGCTGGATGATTGACGTGCGTGCCGCGGTACAGGTTCGGGAGCTGCCGAAGGACGGTGAGCCGCGACACGTCGCCAACGATGCAGACATCGAGCTGCCCGTCGTCGGCCCGGGCCGACGGCGCGATGTGCATCCCGCCGCCGTAGTAGGCGCCGTTCGCGATGGCGACGAACAGGACGTCGCGCGTCACTGCCTGGCCGTCGATGGTGAGATGGAGCCGACGATTCTCGAACCGACGCAGCTCGGTGAGGGTCGTGAGCAGGTACCCGACTCGTCCGGCCCGCAGGCCGCGCCGACCCGCCATCGCGGCGGCGACCTGCGCGTCGAAGCCGATCCCGCCCGCCGAGGCGAACCAGCGCTGAGCCGCGGCTCCGTTGCTGGCGAGCCCCGCGTCGATCAAACGCGTATCGCGCCCGATGGCGACCCGCCACGCCGAGCCGAGCTCGAAGGGCAGGCCGAGGCTGCGGGCGAGGTCGTTGCCTGAACCGAGCGGCACGATTCCCAGCTCGGCGGCTCCGCCCGCCGAGAGGATGCCGTTGACGACCTCCTGCACCGTCCCGTCGCCACCGACCGCGATGATCCGGTCGTGGCCGGCGTCGGTCGCATCGGCCGCGATCGCCTCCGCATCGCCCGCGCGCCGCGTGACCTCCAGGCGCCCCTCGGAGCGTGCTGCGAGGCGTTCCCGCATCCAGCCGACCGCTCGCACCGTGTGTCCACCTCCGGCGGTCGGGTTGATGATGACGAGCGGAGCGAGCGGCACGCGTCGCATTGTGGCGATTCGCGTCAGCACGGCGGCCGCGGTACCGTGATCGGCATGGACCGATGGCTCATCTCGATCGCGCGGCTTGCCGGGGCGCTCGTCGGTGCCTTTGCCGGGGTCGTCGCCGTGCAGCTCATGCGCATGCGCCGCATGGAGTTCCTGCCCGGCTGGCCCGGTTTCTGGATCAATCACGTCGTCCATCCGAGCCACGGCAGCGCGAAGAGGGCACGGCTGCGCATGGCGGTCCTGGGGGATTCCACGACGGTCGGTGTCGGGGTCAAGCATCCTGGGCACGCGCTCCCGTCCCTTCTCGCCCAGCGCATCGCCGATGCCGAGTCTCGCGACGTCCACGTGGTGAGCTACGGCTGGGCCGGGGCACGGACGGCCGACCTCGCCCAGTTCCAGCTGCCCAGGGCCCTCGAGCCACTGCGGAGCACCGAGACCGAGCCGTTCCTGCCCGGCGCGGACGTCGTCGCGGTGGTGATCGGCGCCAACGACGCGACGCACAACACGCCGCCGGGCCGCTATCGCGCCGATCTTCGAGCCACGCTCGAAGGCATCCGTCACGCCGCCCCAGCCGCGCGGGTCGTGCTGGCCGGTATACCGGCCTTCCGCGGCGCTCTTCCTGCCCTTGAGCCGCTGATCTTCCTCGCAGACCAGTACGCCCGTCTCCTGCGACCGATCAGCCGCGCAGAGGCATCACGCATCGGCGCTGCCTACGCGGACCTGCATGCCCGTGTGCGACGCCTGATCGATGGCCGTGACAACGTGCTCTCGAGCGACAACTTCCATCCATCGGTCGTCGGCTACGACGCGTGGGCCGCGGTCATCTTCGAGGCATTGCAATCCGGTCCCGGAAGCGTCGAGCCCGCGATGGAGTCCGCCGGCGCCTGAAACCAGGGGCGGAAAAACACTTGCCGGGGCGACCGCATGATGCGATATTCCGGATGGACCAACTCCATCCAAGCAGACCCTTGTGCCCACGGGGGAGAGCGTGCGTCCCGTCCTGGTCATCGTCACCGCGTTGGCGACGCTGGTCGCAAGCCTGGGCTTCGCCGCATCCGCGGCGGGCTCGACCCCGGCGCGCGTGGCCATCATCGTCGGCCCCGTCGGCGAGGAGCTGACGCCGGTCTACCTCAGCCTGGCCGAGACGGCGGCGGCCGCCGCCGAGATGCGCGGCGCGAGCGTGGCGCGCGCCTACTCGCCCGACGCCGATGCCGAGGCCGTGCTGGCCGCGGTGAAAGGCGCCAGCATCGTGGTCTACCTCGGCCACGGCGTGGGCAGCCCCAACCCCTACACGGCCAACCCCAGTGCCGCCACCACCAACGGCTGGGGCCTGAACGGTCCCAACGCGGTCGGCACCCATGCCGACTCGTTCACCGACGGCACGCTGGCCTACTACGGCGAGGCGTGGATCGCGGCCCACGCGGAGCCAGCCCCGGGCTGGGTCATGATCTACTCCAACGCCTGCTACGCGCCCGGCGCCTCCGAGGGCTTCGACACCCCCGCCGACGAGGCGGTCGCCGCGGAACGGGTGGCCGCCTACAGCCACGCGCCGCTGGCCGAGCTGGGCGCCAGCGCCTACTTCGCCACCGACTTCTACGAGGGGGCCGCACACCTGGTCGGCACCCTGCTCGACGCGCCGCAGCTGCCGTACGGCGAGGTCTTCGCGTCCGAGCCGCGCTTCGAAGCAGGCGGGCTTGCGCGCCTGGAGCACGGCATCCTCGATGGCGCCGAGACGTGGCTCCATCGGTCCGCCTACTTCGAGGGCAAGACCGACTACTGGTATGCCTTCGCCGGCGATCCGAGCGCGACGCTGGCGGGTGGCAGCGGCATCCTCGACGTCACGCTCGGCGAATCCATCTCCATCGCCCCTGCCATCCCACCGCTGGCTGCGGTCGATGGCATGGCAACCGGCCTGGCGTCCAGCTACGGTGAGAGCCGCGGGTGGGAGGACCAGGCGACCGTCGCGCTGCCGATCGAGCTCGGTGGCGGGATCCCCGACGGTGAACCTACATGGGTGCTGGTGTGTGCCGACCGATGCGCCAGCATGCCGGTCGTGGATTCGTGCCCCTGCTACGTCGGCAGCGCGAACCAGCGCGTCGCCAACCTCTCGCATGCCGCGTGGCGGCTCATCACCGATGCGCCACTCGAAGAGGGCCTGATCCCGGTCGTCGTCCACCTGACGCCGATCTCAGTGAGTCCCGGCTCGCTGGACACCTAGGCGCGGGCGGAGGCCACCACCGGACGTTCGGCATCACGCCCGCTCCCCGACTGGAAGCGACGCGAGAGCGGGCCGATCTCGCGTCGGAGCAGCTCGCTCCACGCGTGCCTTTCAACGCCCGAGACCGGGTAGCGGCCGACGAAGACAGCTCGCGCAAGCGCACCCTTCGAAGGGAACTGGCCGGGCTCGAACTCGAAGGCATAGTGATGCTCGCCGCTCGCCGCGCGACGTGACGACCGGATGCGGGCCCAGAGCGACGTCGTGCGACCGGCCAGGTCGAAGCTGAGCAGGTGGGTTTCGCGCTCCACCAGCGCCTGCCGGGTTGCGACCAGGGCACCACCCACCGAGACGTCCTGGACCGATGCGAAGGAACCATCGACGGCCCCGGCGATGTCGACGGCGAAGCGGACGGCGCTCCGGCGCTCGGCCGCGAAGCGCAGCGATCGGATGCGGCGCATCGCGACCCATACCAGTCCGGCGTTGACGACCAACCAGAAGAACGCGCCCGCCGCCGCCCACTCCGCGGCGTACGGGACGGACAACGCGCCGAGCAGGTGCAGGGTGTAGACGCTCGCCCCGATGAACGACGCACCGAGCGCCGCGCGCAGCAGCACGGGCGCCTCGGACCGGCCACGGTCGGCCGCGATCCTGCCCTTCGGTGTCACCCGGAAGCGCGGCGTTCGCGCGGTGAAGAGCGTCATCGTGGCGAGGAAGTTCGGCGACATCCTGACGAGGTCGAACACGATCGACAGGATCGGCCGGTAGGCGCCGCGGCCGAGCAGGTAGAGCGCCGCCTGCTGAAGGCCATAGGTCACGCCGAAGGCGATCGCGAACGTCACGCCGTCCGCGATGATCGGGATCTGGCCGGAGACGAGGACGAGCGGCGGCAGCACGAGGAAGCCCAGCGTGCGCCAGGAGTCGAACCAGCCGAGCAACGTGGATGCGTAGCCAAGCCGCTGGCCGATGGTCAGCCCGCGCGCGGTGAGCGGGTTCTCGACCCGCAGCACCTGCATGGCGCCGGTTCCCCACCGGTTGCGCTGGAGCTGGTACTGGGCGGCGTCATCCGCCGCAAGGCCCCGTGCAAGGACCTCGTTGTGGTAGACGGTGCGCCAGCCGGCACGGTGGAATCGGACCGTGGTGTGGATGTCCTCGGTGATGGTGGCAGTCGCGGCCCCACCGATGGCGCGCAGCGCCTCGGCGCGCACGAGCGCGTTGGTGCCGCACCAGAAGGCCGCATTCCATCGGTTCTTACCCGGCTGCAGGAGTCGATAGAAGAGCGTTTGCTCGTGGAACGGCTCGCCGTAGGCCTCGCCTCTGCCGTGCTCGAAGCTGGTGACGTTGTAGAAGTCCTGCGGCGTCTGGACGAGCGCCACCCGTGGATCGGCAAAATAGCCGAGCGTGGCCCGCAGGAAGTCTGGCGCGGCGACGTGGTCGGCGTCGAGCACCGCCAGGATCTCGGCCTCGACAACTCCCAGCGCGTGGTTCAGGTTGCCCGCCTTGGCGTGCTCGTGGGTGGCCCGGGCGATGTATCGGGCGCCGAGCGACGCTGCCAGCGCAGCGATCTCGGGCCGCTCACCGTCGTCGAGCACCCACGTCTCGTGCGCCGGCTCCAGGGCGACCGCCGCGGCAATGGTCGGCACAAGGATCTCCGGCCCCTCGTTGTAGGTCGGGATCAGGACGGCGACGCTGGGCATGCGGTCGAGCGAACGCCGGCGCGGACGCACGTCGATGTCCCAGAGGCTGAAGGTGAACAGGCCAAGGCCGACCGCGGCATGCACCTCCAACACGAGCATCGGAATGGCGAGGTACCAGGCCGCGATGTTCAGCGTCGCCGTGGCGCGCCACGTGAGGTAGACCGCGGTCGCGACGAGCGCGAGGACGGCCACGCTCCTGATGATCAGGAGCCGTCCGGGCGAGTCAGGCTGCGGAAGCGGCCCGCGGCGGCGGGAGGTGCCGGTCATGGGCACAGAACACCATCCTGCGGGACCATCGGGCCATGGACCGATGGTCCTGGGCGCGGCCGTACTCTAGGTGACGGTCACCCGAATGGTGTGGTGGCCGCGAGCCCCATTGGGCGCCGGTGGCGTCCTCCGATCGGTCTGGACCTCGCCGCCTCCATCGATGGCTCGGACCCGGACGAGGTGCTCGCCCGGCGTCGCGTCCCAGCGGTGCACGAACTGCACCCAGGTGGCGTCCGAGATGGCCGCACTGAGCTCAGCGGCCCCCCAGCCGGTCTCGTCGATCTGCCCCTCGACGCCGTCGATGCCCCGGTCGGGCGCCCACGCCACACCGGCGACGGCGACCGTCCCCGCCTCCACGCGAGCGCCATCGCGCGGGACATCGATGCGCGATTGGGTCAGGATCGGCGCCTCCTTGTCCCATCCGAGCGGGACCCAGTAGGCGTCGAACGCCTCCAGCGTGGTCAGCTCGATCTCGGCAAGCCACTTGGTGGCGCTGACGTAGCCGTACAGGCCGGGCACGATCAGCCGTGCGGGAAATCCATGGTTCGGTGGCAGCGGCTCGCCGTTCATGGCCACCGCAACCAGCGCCTCTCGGTCGTCGGCGAGCGCCCAAGCGGTCGGAAAACCCGCGGTGAAGCCGTCCACCGCGCGGCCGACGATCTGCGAGGCCGCGGGATCGACGCTGGCGCGCTCGAGCAGCTCCTTGAGGCGCACGCCGGTCCACAGCGCGTTGCCGACGAGCCCACCGCCGACCTCGTTGCTGACGCAGGCAATCGTCACGTATTGCTCGTGGAGCGGCATCGCCACGAGCTCGGCGTAGGTCAGCTCGAACGGTCGGTCGACCATACCGGTCACAGCCAGGCGCCAGCTGGCGATGTCGGGCCGCGGGACGAGGAGCGCGGTATCGATCCGGTAGAAGTCGCGGTTCGGCGTGACGATCGCGCTGAGCTGCGGCACCTCCAGCGAGGCTCCCGCCGCGAGCGGAGCAGCGGTGGCCGTCGGTGCGGGGATGGTCCCGACCTGTGGCGCGGCCCCCAGGCGACCGCGATCCAGCAGCGCCCGTCCGGCCACACCGCTCGCGGCCGCCACGCCGACGACCGCGATCGATGTCCCGAGGAATCGACGCCGGCCCCAGTTCGGCATCTCAGCCAGCGGCGTGGCGGTACGGTCGACGGCCATCCTGAGCAGCCCGAAGAGCACGGCAATGGCGATGCCAGCGGCAGCCGCGACCACGAGCAGGGTGGTGATCGGCTCCGAGAGTGGATCGCGCAGCCCGGCGACGAGGAGGAGGATCGCCCCGCCTGCGATCGCGAGGCGCGCGATCCCGGGACGCGAGCGGGCGAGGACGCCCAGCCCCGCGGCCAGGATCAGCGCCACGACGGCGATGAGCAGGTTCAGGAGCAGCTTGTCGGCCTCACCGAACAGGTCGACCACGAACTGCTTGGCGCCGGCTGGCTGGAGCGAGATGACGAGGTCGCCGACGGCGATGATCGGGCTCGCCGCGCCCGGCAGCAGTCCCGCAAGCAGCTCCGCACCGCCGAGCGCGGCGGCGCCCGCTGCCAGTCCGGCGATGACAGCGGCGCGACGCGAGGGAATGGTCTGTGGCGTGGACGGTATGGTCATCGGTCTCGTCTAGGGTACGCATCGTCGTTACGTTCGTATGAAGGTGGCTCGCGTGCGGTCGATCCGGCATCAGGCTTGCTCTCCATCCCGCCGATGGCAACGTTGGTATGGGTCAGCGACCGAGAGATCGGGGTTCGGCAGCTGTTCGCCGAGCTCCTCCCGGAAGGCGAGATCCTCGCGCCCGATGAGCTCACCTCCCGGCTCGCCGCCGGACGGCGCCCCGACGCCCTGATCATCGATGGCACCCAGCTGCTCGAGCTTCCACCCGCGCAACGGGCATCCCTGCTGGCCCTCCCTCGCCTGTTGATCTGCACCGGGATCCTTCTCGCCTCGATGCCGATGAACCTCATCTCGGGACCCGGTGTTGCCGTCCTTGCCAAGCCGTTCTGCATCGAGGATCTGGAGGCCGCCGTCGACTGGCTCCGCGGCGCTCCGACGTCGCTCCCTTCCACGCTGACGCCGTTTGCAGGCATCGTGCAGCGACGCCGCGCGCGTCCGCTGCGTGGTCGCCTGCCGGCTCACTGACCGCCTCCCCTATCATCGGGCTCATGCCCGACCGCATCGACCTGCGCTCCGATACGGTCACGCTGCCGACCGCCGCCATGCGTCGCGCCATGGCCGAGGCGGAGGTCGGTGACGATCAGTACGGCGAGGACCCATCGGTCAATCGGCTCCAGGAGCAGGTTGCCGCGTTGCTGGGGATGGAGGCCTCGCTCTTCCTGCCCAGCGGCACGATGGCCAACCAGGTTGCGCTGCGCACGCTCACGCGCCCCGGCGACGACGTCCTCGTCCCGACCGATGCGCACATCGTTCTGCACGAGACCGGCGCGGGCGCGGCGAACGCCGGTGTTCAGTTCACCCAGGTCGGCATCGGCGGAATCTACGACGCCGATGCCGTGCGCGCTGCCATCAAGCCGCGCGGCCACATCGTCTATCCGCCGACCACGCTGCTGGTCGCCGAGAACACCCACAACCGGGCGGGAGGCATCATCTTCCCAGCCGATGCCATGCACGATGCCCTCGCCGTGGCGCGCGAGCATGGCCTCGCCACCTATCTCGACGGTGCCCGCATCCTCAACGCGGCGGTCAGAAGCGCACGACCTGCATCGGATCTCACGGCCGGGTTCGACCTTGTCGGTATGTCACTCAGCAAGGGCCTCGGCGCGCCGGCCGGCTCGATGCTGGCGGCATCCCGCGAGCTGATCGAGCGGGCGCATCGCTATCGACGCATGGCCGGTGGCGCGATGCGCCAGTCCGGCATCCTGGCCGCGGCCGGATCATACGCGCTCGACCATCACGTGGAGCGGCTCGTCGACGACCATGACAACGCCCGGCTGCTCGCGGAGGAGCTGCTGCGCGGCGACGACGTGCTGCTCGACCTCGGGAGCGTGCAGACCAACATCGTCGTCTTCAGCCTGGTCGAGCGACGCGGCGTCCCGAACGCAGCGACCTTTGTCGAGCGCTGTCGCGAGCGAGGGGTCCTGCTCAACCCGTTCGGGACGCGGACGGTCCGTGCGGTCACGCACCTCGACGTCAGCGGTGAACAATGCCGCTCCGCCGCCAACGTGATGCGCGCCGTCGCCGACGGGCGGTAAGCGCCTAGACCTGCTCCATGGGCTCGACGTCCCGGGGATCGAGCGTCAGCGAAGCTGAGTTGATGCAGTAGCGCAGGCCTGTGGGCTGATCGTGAGCATCGTCGAAGATGTGCCCGAGGTGGCCGCCACATCGGGCACAGTGCACCTCGGTCCGCTTCATGAATAGCGATCTGTCGGACTCGGTGGCCACCGCATCCGCGTCCTTCGGCGCGTAGAAGGACGGCCAGCCCGACCCGGACTCGAACTTCGTGCTCGCATCGAAGAGCTCGGCGCCGCAGCCCGCGCAGCGGTAGACACCGTCTCCGTGCTCGTCCCACAAGGCGCCGGTGAACGCCGGCTCGGTCCCCTTCTGGCGAAGGATCCGATACTGCTCCGCGGTGAGCGTTGCTCGCCACTCCTCGTCCGAGCGGATGACCTTCGCGTCCTTCATGGGTACAGCCTACGCCGCACGCGGGTTGTGCGCACCTGCCAGCCCCGATCCCGACGTTTGACGCAGCGCCAGCTCCGATGATCGCCCGTGGTTGCGAACGCAACCAGTCACGAGCATGGGGGCATGACCGTCCGCCACGCACCGTCGACCACCCGAACTCTCAGCGCGGCCCCGTCTGGCATGCTGCTCACCTTCCTCGGCGTCACCCTGAGCGCGGTGGTCGTCCTCTCCGGCGTGCGCGCGGACGGTGGCGGGCCGGGCAGCCAGCCGCCGTCCGTGGGCGTGCCGGCCGCGAGCGGCGATCCTTCGCCCACCGCGTCGCCGACCCCGACGCCGAGCCCGACCCGTTCGCCGGCTGTCACCCAGCGGCCATCACCGACACCTTCGCCGAAACCCGAGCTTACGCCGGTTCCCATCCCGGAGCCGACGGTCAACCCGGCCCCGGTTTCTCCGCCTCCCTCGGCAGACGGCGGCCCGCCAGTGTGCGCCTACCTCGACGTCCTCACCCCGCATCACGGATACGGTGACTGGCCGATCTCCTTCCTCGACACGATCTACCATCTGCCCGCCGACTACGCACCGGTCGACCTCGTGGACAGCAGCGCGGCCGGCCTGAACGGTGGGTACCTCGTCCGTCGCATCGTGGTGGCCGACCTGGGCGCGATGGCGGCCGACGCTCGCGCCGCCGGCACGCCGATCGCGTTGGTCAGCGGCTACCGCAGCCACGCGCAGCAACAGGCGACCTTCGACTCCTGGGTGGGCGTCGGTGGGTACAAGCAGGCCCTGCGAACCAGTGCCCGGGCCGGTCACTCGGAGCATCAGCTCGGAACGGCCATCGACGTCACGAGCGAGGGCGGCGGGTCGCCATGGGACTACGAGGACTGGGCGACCGAGCCGGCGGGGGCATGGATGGCCGCCAACGCGTGGCGGTATGGCTTCGTCATGAGCTATCCGCGCGGGTCCTACGACCAGAGCTGCTACGACTACGAGCCGTGGCATTACCGATACGTTGGCCGAGACCTCGCTGCCGAGATCGCCGCCAGTGGCCGGGTGCCGCGCCAGGTGCTCTGGGAGCTCCAGTGACGTGGCTATCCTTGCGGGGTGACGAAGCAGCGCATCCTCCTTGCGCCCGGCGCGTCCGGCACGATCGAGCGGCTGCGGGAGCATGAACGGGGGCTGATCGCTCGCGGCATGGCGGTCAGCCTCGTCGAGCTGCCGCGCGGTCGTGCCGAGCGCGCCGTACCCGTCTACCGGCGCGCGATGGAGGGGATCGACCCTGTCCCCGTGATCGGCGGCCACTCGTTCGGCGGCCGGGTAGCTTCGCTCCTCGCCACCGAGCTGCCGCCAGCTGCGCTCGTCCTGCTCTCCTATCCCCTCCACGCTCCTGGCCGCCAGGCCTCGTGGGAGGAACGCACGGCGCACTGGCCGCGGATCGCCTGTCCGGTGCTCCTGCTCTCGGGCGAGTCGGACCCCTTCGCCGAGATCGCGTTGCTTCGACGCGCCGCCGGACAGCTCCCCGATGCGGAGCTTGTGACCTATCCTCGCGTCGGGCACGGTCTCGGGCCGATGCTCGACGATGCCCTCGACCGCGTCGCGGCCTTCGCACGGCACGGTACATGACGAAACCTGGCAGGTATGGGCGCTATGCTCGCGCCGATGCGCGCCTCTCGACTCGTCCAGCTGCTGCTCTTCCTGCAGGCGCGCGGGCGCACCACGGCGTTGGTCCTGGCTCGTGAGCTCGAGGTGTCCGAACGGACGATCCATCGCGACGTCGACGCGCTCAGTGCCGCCGGCGTGCCGATCTACGCCGAGCGAGGACCGCACGGCGGCATCCAGCTCATCGACGGCTACCGCACCCGCCTCACGGGCCTGACCGGCCCGGAGGCCGAGGCGCTCTTCCTTTCGGGTCTGCCGGGACCCGCGGCCGAGCTTGGCCTCGGTACCGTCATGGCTGCGGCTCGGCTCAAGGTCCTGGCCGCGCTGCCCTCCGAGCTGCGCGTGCGAGCCTCGCGCCTCGTGGAGCGGTTCCATCTCGACGCGGCCGGCTGGTTCCATCGCAGCGAGGAGGTGCCGCAGCTCGCCGCGCTCGCCGATGCCGTCTGGGAGTCGCGGCGCGTGGCGATCGCCTACCGGCGCGGTGATCGCGCAGTCGAACGGACGGTGGAGCCGCTCGGTCTCGTCCTGAAGGCCGGTGTCTGGTACCTGGTGGCCGCGACGGACGGGCAGACTCGGACGTACCGCGTCTCGCGCGTCCAGGCCACGACCCCAACCGACGAACCGGTGACCCGCCCGCCCGACTTCGATCTCGCGGCCTATTGGGCCGACTCGATCAGCGCCTATGA
Source organism: Chloroflexota bacterium (assembly GCA_052388515.1). Taxonomy (GTDB): domain Bacteria; phylum Chloroflexota; class Limnocylindria; order QHBO01; family QHBO01; genus JACDBZ01. The sequence goes on from JBQTHZ010000061.1 coordinate 32,786, forward strand.
GCGCGAGTCACCGAGGGTGACGGTGACCGTCCGCATCGATCCGGCTGTCATCGGCGTCCTGGCAGACGCAATCGGCAGCCAGGCCGTCCGTGAGGCGGAGACCATCGGGGCCGACGACCCGGACGGCTGGGTGCACCTGCGCGTCTCGGCGGAGTGGCCTGACGAGGTCCCTGGCCGGCTGATCGGGCTCGGGGGCCGCGCCGAGATCCTCGATCCACCCGAGATCCGCGAGCGCGCCATCACCCTCGCGCTTCGCATGCTGGAGCGCCATCGAGCCCTCTAGAGCGCCCCGGCGATCGCGGAGACGAGGGTGACGACGAACCAGCCGAGCAGGAAGAAGACGGCCACGACAAGGCCGACCAAGCCCATCAGCACCAGCCACTCGCTGGTCGTCGAGGTTTCGGGTTCCTCAACGTGCCGGCGGATGAGCGCCAGATTGCGGGTGTTCGCCTTGAACCACAGGTCGAATGCGTCGCCGATGAACGGGATCGCCCCGATGGCGATGTCGATGACCGAGTTCACGAGCATCCTCGCAACCACGACCCGTGGCACGCCGAGTCGCGCACCGCGCCACACGACGAACAGGCCGATCGCCCCGCTCGCCAGATCACCGACGACGGGCACGAGGCCGATCAGGGCGTCGATCCCGAAACGCCGCCCGCCCGTCCCGGGGACGGGGATGCTGTTGTCGAGCAGCCAGGCGAGCGCCTCGACCTCGCCGAGGGCGCGAGATCGATCCCCGGTGCGGCGCGGCATCCTGGTGACGTGACCCATGTGCCGAAGTGCCATGCACGTGCGGTGCCCCGTCCGCCTGGGACATTTGACGTATGCACGCCTCGCCATTCGTACATGGCCGGTCGCACGCCCACGCGGCACACTCGATGGCATGAGTGCCGCGCAGACCACCAACTTCTCGCCGATGCCGTCGGCCCCGGCAACGCCCCGCGTCCTGGGAATCGGCATGCTTCGCATGCTCCTCCTCGGGGAAGCCGTCCTCGGCCTCGGCCTCTCGATCGGTCTGAGCGCGCTGGCATCCGCCCAGGGTGATTCGCTCGAGCAGACGGTTCGCTTTGCCGCCGGCTTCTCGTTCCTGTTCGCGATCCTGGCCGCAGTCGCGTCGCGAGGCGCGCGCCGCCGCCGGTCGTGGGCGTGGACGCTCGCCGCGCTGCTGCAGCTGATCCTGGCGATCGGAACCGGCATCGCCGTCCTGACCTTGATGTGGCATCCGGCATACCTGCTCGGCTTCTCGCTTGCCACGGTCGTCATGCTGGTGCTCTCCACCGTCTCGGTGCGCCGCGCCCTCGGCCAGGAGTAGCCTCGGCAACGAGCGTCGCCGCGCGAACACCACCGTCCGCGAGGCGACGCCTGGCGACGGGGAATTCATGCCACGCTCCGTCATGATCGTGCGCCATGCTGTCGGACATGATCGAGGGCAACGCGCACGATCCGGGTCCGGAGGCGGCCGGAGAGCGCGGTGAGGCACATGCCACCGCGGCACGTGAGCCGCTGCGCATCGGGGACGCCAGCATCCGCATCGGCACCGCCTCGTGGACGGATCCGACCATGACCGCGCCCGGCGTGTTCTACCCGCCCGATGCGGGTAACGCCGAGGATCGGCTCGTCTTCTACGCGAACCAGTTTCCGATCGTGGAGGTCGACGCCACCTACTACGCGCTTCCCGCCCGCCGAACCGGCGAGCTGTGGCTCGAGCGGACACCGCCGGACTTCACGTTCGACATCAAGGCCCATGCGCTCATGACCGGCCAACCGTCCGAGGTGAAGCGGCTGCCCAAGGATCTCCGGGAGGCGCTGCCCGTCGAGATCCTGGACAAGAAGCGCGTCTACGCCCGCGACCTGCCGAACGAGATCCAGGACGAGATCTGGGCGCGCTTCATGGACGGCATCGAGCCGCTGCGCAGCTCCGGCAAGCTCGGCGCCATCTTCCTCCAGTATCCGCGCTGGTTCTTTCCGTCCAACGAGTCGCGGGACGAGATCGTGAAGACCCGCGAGCGCCTCGGCGATACCCCGTTCGCCGTCGAGCTGCGCCACGCGAGCTGGTTCAACGAGAAGAACGCCGACCGGACGATCCGCTTCCTCGCCGGGCACCAGATTCCGTTCGTCATGGTCGATGCGCCGCCGGGCACGAAGTCCTCGGTCCCACCCATGACCGTCGTGACCTCGCCGAAGCTGGCGGTGGTTCGCTTCCACGGGCGCAGGATCGAGACCTGGGAGCAATCCGGCATCCCGGTCGTCGAGCGCTTCCGCTACCTGTACGACGAGGAAGAGCTGAGCGAGTGGGTCCCCCGCATCCGGGAGACGGCGAAGCAGGTGCCGGAGGTCCATGTGCTCATGAACAACTGCTACGCGAACTACGGGACCACGAACGCACGCGAGATCGCCGATCTGCTGGCGGCTGAGGTCCCTCGCCTCGATGGCTGAGCCGCTACCCTGATCAGGTGGGGAACCTGCTCGGACCGATGGCCCTGCTCCTGGCGCTGGCGCTGGGAGCGTGCACGCTTCCGCCGCTCGAGACCCCGATGCCGTCGGTCGCCGTCTCGGCGACCCCAACGGTGAGCCCGTCTGCGACGCCGACGTCAACACCATCGCCGACGCCCACGCCAACCCCACCGGCCGCGATCCCCGACTTCGGTGCCGGCGAGATCGTTGGCGCAACCATCGATGGCCTGCGCGTCCGCAGCCTGCCCGGCGTCGAGCGTCCCATCGTGACCGGCCTGCTGCCGCTCGGGTTCGAGCTGCGAGTGGTGATGGGCCCGATCCGGGTCGACGATCTCGGATGGTACCTGGTCGAGGATGCGGACGCGGGTGAGCCGAATTTCGACGAGGGCTGGGTCGCTGCAGGCTCCGAGCCGGATCCGCTCCTGCACTCGACCGGTCGGCTCGACGAGAGTTCGCCCTACGTCGTCTCGATGGATCAGACCGGAGACGCCGAGCAGGGACCGATCGAGATCGGCGAGGACGACCACGCCATCCGCTGGGTGGCGGTCGACCCGGAGCGCACGCGCTGCACGTTCGCCGTCTCGTTCACGCCCGCCGGCGGCGGAGACCCGATCCCGGCCATCCGCGCCACGATCGGGAGCGGCATCGATCGGGGCACCCTGCAGCCCCAGACATTCGCCGCGCTCGGCCTGAGGGGGCCGGTCTTCATCGGCGTCACCTCGGATTGCGGCTGGGCCCTCGTGATCGTCCGCATTCCCCCCGAGCCACTGCCGTCGCCCTCGTCAGGCGGGTAGACCTCAGTGGTCGGCGCCGCGGAGCGACCCGCTCGTCTCGGGGGCGCGATCATTGACAGCGCTCGACCCAGTACGTTCGGACGAACTGCACCTGGGACGGGGTCTCGACCGCTGTGGGGTGGCGAATGTCGCGCACCCTGGCGATCGCGGCGTCCGGCTCCCAGCCGGCGACGACGAGTGCGCACGCGGCCACCGTGCCGGTGCGCCCCACTCCGCCCATGCAAGCACCCGCGGCGTTCGACACGGAGCGCGCCTCGGCCAGCGACGCCAGGATGGCGTCCATGGCGGCAATGCTGGTCGGGGGGGAGCCGTCCGGGATGGGGTGCCGTTCGATGTCGATGCCCAGCCGAGCGCCGCGTTCCACGATCGCGAGATCACTCCAGCGGGCGAGCTCCTCGTCGACGACGAGGAGCAGCAGTCGGTGGATGCCGACCCGGCCGAGCGCCACGAGGTCGGCGTCGAGGTCGGCACGGTAGACGCGCCCGGGGTAGCGCAGCGACGGCCCCTGCTTGCCGGGGAGGACCGTCATCCCGATCCGCCCCGGCCGGCCGTCCCGGAGATCGGTGTCCGGCACCCAATCGATGTCAGGGGGCGGATCGTGGGTGATCGGGCTCACCCTAGTTCAGCTGGCCATTGCCACGCGGGCAGAAGTGACCCTGCGGGTCCAGCGGCTGGCCGCAGAATGGGCAGGCGGGCCGGCCGGACGCCATGAGCGCCTCGGCACGCCGAACGAAGCCACGCGCGGTGGATGCATCGATCCGGACGCGAAGCAGGTCCGGGCCATCCTCGGCATCGTCTGGCAGCTCGACATACTCCCCATCCTCGGTCGGGGTCTGCGCCTCGATGACCACCGCCTCGGTCCCGGCGTCCCATGCCAGCGCCATCGCCCCCACTCGGAACAGCTCGATGACCGGCTGCTCGAGGGTGAGCTCGTCGGGCCGGTCGTGCGTCGTCGGTGCCTCGACGGCATCGAGCAGATCCTCGAGCCGCTGGGCCAACGCCGCAACCTGGACCTTCTCGAGGCCCACGCTGATCAGGGCGCCGCCCTTGCGTGCCTGGAGAAAGAACGCTCGCTCCCCCGGCTCACCGACGGTGCCGGCGACGAATCGGTCCGGGCCATCGAAAATGAAGAGTCGTCGTGTCATTGGGTCAATCCTAGCGTCCGCCGACCCGGTACAGTTCTGGTGCAGATGAGCACCACGGCCGGCCCGAGAGCGATCTGATCGATGCGGGAGCGTCTTCGACCCATCCGCAGGCGCGCCATGGCCCGCGGACCCGCCGACGATGACGCGTTCGCGCTCTCGCCGCGAGCCAGGCGGATCGCCGGCTGGGTCGCGGCCGCGCTCCTGATCATCGGCATCGCGATCGTCGTTCGCGTTCTCGGGGGCAACGGTGACGGAACGGTGATCGCACCCTCGCCGTCCGGATCAGGCACGACCTCGGCGGCCCCGATCCCCTTCGGCACCGCGTTGGATCCTTCGTCGGGCGAAGTGTCAGCCGATGCCCGCAGCGACCGCTTCGCCGATGGCGACACCTTCGTGTACTCCGTGCCGCCCGCCGGAACGGTGCCTTCGGCTATCTATGTCGAGGTCGAGCGTGCGGGCACGCAGCCGGCCGAGACGCTCCAGGCACCCGTCGATTCGCAGACACTGCCGAATCCCGAGGTCATCGCGTTCAGCGTGCCCGCCGCTGAACTGTTGGCGGTCTTCGGGCCGGGGCAGTTCCTGATGCGAATCTACGCGGATCCGGCCGGCGACCCGATCGCGGAAGGCCCTTTCGAGCTGGTGGGGGCAGCCACCAGCCCGTCAGCCAGCCCCTAGGACCCGGCAGGGAGACGAGGAAGGGGATCGGAGACGTGCCCCATCTCCGATCCCATCGGGCAAGTCGGCGTGCCCATCCGACTCGTCTCCAAGCAGAGTACGGTCCCTCAACCGCACCTGTCAACACTCAATTGACTGCGAGCGCCTCGCTGGAGAGCTCGTATGCGCCACGATGATCGCCGGCATCGGCACGCAGGTCGGCCCATTCGCGAAGGACCTCCCGCAGCCGGTTCGGGACGCGACTGGTACGCGCCAGTTGGGCCGCCTCGCCGAAGCGCAGCTCGGCTTCGTCCAGCTGACCGTCGGCGCGCATCGCTCGCGCCTCCGTGAGCATCGCCGCCAGGCTCGCATGCTGGTTTCCGCTGCGCTCCGCGTAGCCTCGCGCGCTTCCAGCCAGGCGCAGCGCTCCGGCCGTGTCGCCCGATGCCAACGCGATCTGGGCCTCGGTATCGGCGACCGCAGCGAGCCAGCGCTCATCCCCGGTGGTCTCGATCTGCTGCCGCGCGTCGCTGGCAAGATCGCGAGCCCGCTCGACCTGGCCGGTTGCCAGGTACGCGAGCGCAAGATCGTTCTCGATACGCGCCGACTCGAAGATCGCGCCCGCAGCCCGATAGAGCGCCATGCCCTGGGTCCCGGCTCGGATGGCGGCCTCGAAGTCGCCGACCTCTCGATAGCTGATCGCGAGGTTGAACAGGAATGCAGCGCGCCGCCGGTCATCGAGGTCCGCGGCGAGGCCGCGTGCCTCCTCGAGGTAGGCGAGTGCACGAGACGCCTGGCCCGCACGTGACTCGACAGCCGCGAGTGACGTGAGCAGACGCATCTCGAAGTCGGGCTCGACGTCCAGTCCACCGCGAACCTGCTCGAGGAGGGCCGTCAGCAGACTGCGTGCATCCGGCTCGTTGTCGGACTGATAGAGGCCGTAGGCGAGCCAGTAGCGCGCCAGCGCAGCATCGGCATCGCGTGAGGCAAGACCGTACAGGCGAGCCGCCTCCGAGGCGGCTGCGATCGTTTCTTTCCCACGATCCATCCGCGCAAGGGCTTCGGCGAGGCCGCGCAGCAGCTCGGCGCGCGCACCTTCATCCGTGACGTCCTCCAGCAGCGCCTGGTAGCCATCGGCCGCGACCTGCCACTCCCCTGCCGCGAGCTGCATGTCCACCTCGAGCCGGGTCCAGGCGGGATGCGCTTCGTCGATGAAGTGGCTGGCCGGGAGATTGAGCCGCCCGGCGATGTGGTTGAGGGCAACCATGGAGGGTCGGGCGATCCCCGTCTCCAGCGCGCTCACGTAGGCCTTGGTGTAGCGCTCGCCGGCGAGCTGCTGCTGCGTGAGACCGGCACGGTGCCGAGCTTCGCGGATGCGGGCACCGATGCGGAGCGCGAGCTCACGATCGCGCTCGGTTGCGCGTGAGCTCGTCCTGGTCCGTGGCATTGCCGGAGTCTACACCCCTTGGCAAGCGTCACTTGACCTGTCATGGCGCCGATCGTACTGCTGAAGACACGCCGATCGGGACCGACGGGTCATTGTCGGCTGGTTCCATCGGCGCGACGGTGCCTGCACGCGACACCACCGCACGGGGTGTGCGTATCAGACAAAGGAGAGAGATCGATGCGAACCAAGCGAATCGTGCGCTCCCTGATGGTGGCCGGAACCGCGGCAATGCTGGGTATGCTCAGCCTCGTCACGACCGTGATGGCCTGCACCGGGGGCGGCGACTTCCCCCGCTAGGAAGCACGCTGACCGACCGGCGAGTCATCACGACGCGCCGCGCGACCGAGCCCCGGCTACGCGAGCGAGCTAGTGCCCGTGCTGGTAGTAGGGGTTCTGCCCTGCCTCGTGATCGGTGACGTCTACGATCGCGGTGACCGACGGCACGGCATTGCGAATGGCCGTCTCCACGCCCTGGCGAAGCGTGACATCGACCGCCGAGCAGCCCTGGCAACCGCCGCCGAAGCGCATGAACGCGGTCCCGTCCTTCACCTCGACCAACGTGACCTGACCACCGTGTGAGCCGACGCCCGGGTTGATCTGTCGATCGATCACTTCCTGGACTGCCCTCGCGACCGGGTCCTGCCATCCCTCGTTCGGGTTGGCGATGCGGAGCCCGCCGCCAGTCACGGCGGCGTCGAGCTCGATCGTGGCGCCGGCGAGGTCCGTGGCGCTGTCGGGATCCAGCACGATCGTCAGGCCATCCGACTCGAGGGCCAGATCGCCGTCCGCGGCCTCCCGCGGATCCTCGAGCGCGATCTCGTACCGGAACCGCGGTCCGTCCTTGCCGAGCACGCGCACCCGCAGCACGGCATCCGGGAAGTCGTTGAAGGTTCGAACGCCGTCGATCTTGGTCCGGGCGTCGGGGGTAATGGTGAGCAGCTGATCGATCATCGACGCCATGGTACCGCGCCTCGCCGTGCACTGCCCGGCGTGCTTCGCTCACATCCGCATACGCCGTTCCCGCCTCGGGAGCGGCGTTTCGGCGTTCAGCCCAGGGCCGGCAGCTCCTGGGCATCGGTCAGGGCGGGGGCGAATGGATCACCGCGCTCCGCGATCCGCGCTGGAGCGTCGCGGATGGTCCAGCGATCCGGCCTCAGCGTCGCGTCCTCGAGCTCGTCCCAGTCGATCGGCATGCTGACCGGTGCGCCGGGCGCCGGTCGAGGGCTGTAGGGCGCAACGAGCGTCTTGTTGATCGCGTTCTGCGTGTAGTCGAGCCGTGCCTTGCCCTTTCGCGCCCGCTTCGCCCACTCCCAGCTCACGAGGTCCGGGACGGTCGAGCCGACCGCGCGCGACAGGCCCTCGACCCACGCGCTGGTATCCGAGAACGAGGGACCGGGCTTGATCCGGATCCAGACCTGGATCCCCCGCTTGCCGGTCACCTTCGGATAGCCGCGCACGCCGAGGTGGCCCAGTGCCGTGCGGTAGAGGCGGGCAAGCGCGACGACCTCGTCCCAGGTGGTGTCGGGGCCGGGATCGATGTCGATGAGCGCATACGAGGGCCGATCTGGCGCTTCGGTCGGCGACGTCCATGGATGCATCTCGATCGCGGCCTCCTGCGCCAACCACAGCAGCGTTGCCGGCTCCTCCACGACCGGGTAGTCCTTCGGGCCCTCCTCGCGATGATGGTAGGTCCAGCGCCGGATCCACGCCGGCGTGTGCCTGGGCAGGTCCTTCTGCCAGAAGCCCTTCTGCTCGACCCCGTTCGGGAAGCGCTGGACGGTCAGTCCGCGATCGGCCAGGTACGGCACCAGCGTGGGGCCGATGGCCAGGTGGTATCGAAAGAGATCCCGCTTGGTGATCGGCTTCTCGCGGCCGCGTCCTGGAAAGAGCACCTTGTCGAGATTGGTGACCCGGACCTCGCGCCCGGCCACCTGCCAGATGCCCTCGCGCTCGAGCGCCTCGAGCGCTGCCGCTGCGGCGCCGCGACCCTCTTGCATGGGCTCATGATGCAGCTCCGCTTCGGCGGCTGCGGTGGCTCTCGACGTGTCGACCGACCGTTCACGCCGCACCGAGCCAGGCGCCCGGCCGATCTCGAGGCCCTTGAACGCTGCCTGGCGGAGGAGGTTGTCCGCTGTCCAGTCGGCGAACTCGACCCGGATGACGAGCTTCGGCTCGACCCAATGAGCACCCTTCAAGCTTGGAACCGGATCCAGGACCGATGTGTCGCGCACCAGCTCCTCGAGCGTCGCGCGGATGTCTCGCCGCGTGCGGGTGTCGATCCCGCTGCCGACCTTGCCGGCGTGCGCCCATCGGTCGCCGCTTCGCACCGCCACGATGAGCGAGCCGAGGTCGTGGTGCGTCCCCTGCCCGTCCAGCCAGCCGACCACCACCACTTCCTGCTCGCGACGCAGCTTCAGCTTGAGCCAGCTGCGTGCTCGGCGGCCCGGCTCGTACGGGGAGCGGCGCAGCTTGGCAACGATCCCCTCCAGCTCCTGCGCACGCGCCGCCTCGGTGAATGCATGCCCCTCCCCGTCCACGTGGCTCGCGTAGCGCACGAGCGGATGCGGCCGAAGACGCGAGCGCAGCAGCCGCTTGCGCTCCTCGAGCGGCACGGCCAGGAGGGACTGGCCGTCGAGATGCAGCAGGTCGAACGCCTGGTACACGACGGGGGCAGGGGTGCCCGGTCGCTTCGTCCCCGGGGCGCGGCCGGTGCGGATCCCGGTCCGATCCTGCAGCAGGCTGAAGCTCGGGCGGCCCTGGTCGTCGAGCGCCACCACTTCTCCATCGACGATCGCCTCGCGCGCCTCGATCCAGGGTGCGGCACCGGCCAGATCGGGAAAGTAGCGCGCGGCATCCTGCTGGTTGCGCGTCCAGAGTCGCGCCCGGCCATCACGAACGACCGCCTCGACCCGGTAGCCGTCCCACTTGATCTCGAACAGCCAGTCCGGGTCATCGAAGGGCGCGTCGGCCAACGTCGCCCGCATGGGGGCGATGAAGTCGGGCATCGCCGCGTCACGGGCCGCGCCGAGGTCGATGTCCGCAACCGGGCGCGGCGCATCCGTCCGGAAGCGCTCCGACGCGCCCAGGCGGACCTCGTCATTCGTGCGACCTGTCTTCACGCTGGCCGGATGATCTTCGGCGTCCCAACCATCCACGGCGGCCTCGTCGCGCTTGTGGATGAGCAGCCATCTCTCGCGGTCATCGTCTCCCCCACCGCGCCGATCGGTCCGCACGATCGTGAACCGTCCGCGCACCTTCTGGCCGTGCAGCACGAACTTGATCTCTCCGTCGCGAAGCGCCCTGGAAGGATCCGGCGTCTCGGCCTCGGGCTCGTAGGTTCCCCAGTCCCATACGATCACGTCGCCCGCCCCGTACTGCCGCTCGGGAATGATGCCCTCGAAGTCGAAGTACTCGATCGGATGGTCCTCGGTGCGCATCGCCAGCCGGCGGGCTGCCGGGTCAAGCGTCGGGCCCTTGGGCACGGCCCAGCTGACGAGGACGCCGCCAATCTCGAGGCGCACGTCGTAATGGAGCGCCGTCGCACGGTGGCGCTGGATCGTGAACCGACCGCTGCGCTCGACGAGATCACCGGGCGGCGGCTCGGGCGTCGCACCGAAGTCCCGCTTGCGCCGATACTCCTCGAGCGGCATCAGGCGGGACGACCGAGGTCGTCGAGCGTGGCCAGGACGACCTGCGCGCCCGCCTCACGCAGCGCGGCCTCGTCGACCGCCGCTCCGGCCAGCACGCCGATCGCGCGCATGCCGGCCGCGCCGGCGGCCCGCATGTCCCAGGTCGAGTCACCGATGTACCAGCAGCCGGCGGCTTCGACCTCGAGGTCGCGCGCGGCCAGCAGGAGCAGGTCAGGCGCCGGCTTGGCGTGCTCCACCGCGCTGCCGTCCACGATGCGCGGGAGGTGACCGAGGTCGAGGGCGGCGACCGAGGTCGCAACCTGCTCTGCTCGCGACGAGGTGGCGATCGCCCAGGTGACGCCGGCGCGATCCAGCATCGCGAGTGCCTCGCGCGCACCCGGCAGGAGCCTCGGAGCGCGGTTGCGCTCGTCGAACAGCACGCCGGCTCGATGATCGATGGCTTCCGCCGCTGCTGCGTCGATCGATATGCCTGCCGCCTCAGCTGCCTCGATGGCCAGCCGCCGCCCGTCCATGCCGATCATCGGCCCGAGGGCGGCGTGCATGATCGGGATGCCGAACTCCTCAAAGACCGCTTCCCAGGCGCCGATCCGGGCGCCGACGGTGTCGACCAGTGTCCCGTCCAGGTCGAAGATGATGGCGGCGGGCGGCAGAGCGGAAGGCATCGGTCGTACGATACCGGGCCCATGCCGATCGATCCCGCCACGCTCGACGCCGATCCGATCCGCCAGCTCACCGGCTGGCTCACCGATGCCGAGCAGGCGGGGGTCCCCCTCCCGAATGCGTTTGCTCTCGCGACCGCCGATGACGACGGTATGCCGTCGGTCCGGTACGTCCTGCTCCAAGGGCTCGACGCGGAGGGCCTGCGCTACTTCACCCACCGCGGCAGCCGCAAGGGACGCGATGTCGCGATCAATCCATGGGCAGCAGCCGCCTTCTGGTGGGCGTCCCTGGACCGGCAGGCCCGCGTGAGCGGATCGGTGCGCCTGCTCTCCGAGGCCGACTCGCTCGCCTACTGGCGGACGCGCCCGCGTGGCAGCCAGCTCTCTGCCACCGTCTCCGCACAGGGCCAGGAGGTGGGCAGCCGGGACGAGCTGGAGGCACGGGTGGCCGACCTGGCTGCACGCAGCCCGGGCGAGCTGCCGCTGCCGCCGATGTGGGGCGGCTACCTCATCGTTCCGCGCATCGTGGAGTTCTGGGAGAGCCGACCCGACCGCCTCCACGACCGGGTCGAGTATCGACGGGGCGGCGACGGAAGCTGGCATCGGCGCCGCCTCCAGCCCTAGGAGCGCCCCCGGGGTCGGACGAGGGTGGGTGCGGCCTGGGTGACCCGTGGTACGGGACTAGGTGTGGTTCCCCGGGACGTTGCTCACGTCGGGACCGGCGGTCGGGCGAGGCTCGTCTCCGCTCAGCAGATATATCAGTAACGATATATTCGGTGATAGGGAGCGAGGCGCGCTCCGATCGCGCCCTCCGCTGCAGCGGCCGAGCATGGCGTCGCGCGGACCGGCCTCCGGCAACAACCTCCATGGGAATCACAACGAGCGTCCATCCGAGGTGGGCAGCGACCGAGCTCAGGCGCGACCTGACCCGTACCAGGGGTGGATGACCGTGGAGTCGCCTGTCGATGGCTCATCGCCCCGTGCCACGGGTCGCGAGGCCGCGCCAATGCGGACGCTACTCAGGCGGAGTTTCGTCCGCATCGGGGAGCTCGACCACCACGGCGGCATGACGAGGCGATCGATTGTAGCCCGCGGCGAGGAGCGCGCCGATCAGCCCGCCGATGAGGCCGGCGACGAGCGCGACGACGATGGCAGTCGCCGGGATCACGGCGTACCAGGTCGTCGAGATCCAGCGCAGCGCGCCGACCTGGTCGCCCAGGGGCAGCAGCGCGCGGGCGACACCGAGCGTGAAGCCGAGATCGCGCTGCCATTCGAGCAGCGTGCCGGCGAACCAGGCCAGGATCGCGCCAAGGATGGCGCCGATGACGATGCCGAGGGTTCCACCCACCCAGGCGCCGGCGCCAAACGAAGCACGGACCGAGACCGCCGCCAGCCGGCCGCGGACGAGCTTCATCTCGCCCGCCCCACGGCGCGCCCGCCGCGGCGGGTGAGGACGAAGAGGGCGAGCGTCAGGGCGCCGATCGACACCGCGATGGCGTACGCGAGGTAGAGGGCCAACGACCAGTCACCGACGAGACCCGGCTGCTGGACGCGTGGCCGATCGAGGTCAGGCTCCAAGGCAAGGTCGTCGCCACGCCCGCCCGGAGCCAAGAACGCATCGGCGGCGAGCTCTCCGGCAGGGCGCAGCGTGCCATCCGGCCGGAACAGCCCAAAGTCCTCGACGCCGATTCCGGCGATCTGGGTGGCGAAGTCGCGGAGCGTCCACCAGGTGGCACCGGCCACGAACCCAAACTCCTCGTCGCCGCGGTGCCGCTCGATGGCCGTATACGTTCCTTCGAAGATGGCGGCCTGGCGTTCCTCGTCGATCGGCGTGTCCGCCCACCGGCCGAACTCGAGGATCATCAGAGGCTTGCCGGGGTTCGCCTCACGCGCGGCGAACAGGGCGGGACCGGTGTCGGTGGCGGGATCCTCACCGTAGAAGACGCCGTGGTAGAACGTGAAGCCGGCAACGTCGAGCGGCTCGTGGGTCGGGTCGTCCGGCGCCCAGCCGTACGCTGCCTGCCCGGTCAGGCGTGTGCCATCGATGGCTCGGTCGATCTCGTGGAGCTCGCGGAGCGCGTCGGTCCGTTCGTCACTCCCCGTCGACTCGTTCGCGAACCCGTGGAACAGGACGGATGGGCGGTTCATGTCGCGCAGTGCCATCTCGCGGAGCATCTGCTGCGGGATGCCGCGCTGCATGGTGCGCTCGAAGATGAGTGGGGTGGCGTGATAGAGCGGGATCTCCTCCCAGACCGCGAACCCGAGCCGATCGGCCAGCATGAGTGTCGTAGGATCCGCCGGCTGGTGGCCGGCACGCAGCAGGTCCGCACCCACCGCGGCGGCGTCCGCGAGCTTGACACGCACATCCTCGCCGGTCTGCGCGGGCGTGCCCGTCACCAGCTCACCGTCCTCATCGATGGTGAGCGTCTCCGGGTGGAGCCCGACGCCGCGGAAGAACACGGGCTCGCCGTTGAGCAGGACGCGCGGCCCGTCGGGGTCGACCGCCACGTGCCGGATGCCGAACGTCGTCCAGAACTCGTCGCTCTCGCGACGCTCTCGCGCGTCGAGCGGCGAGTCTCCCGCCAGCAGCTGGATCTGGAGGACGTAGAGGGACGGCACCGCCGGCGTCCAGGCATCCGCATTGCCGAACTGGATCGCAAGGGTGGATCCACCGACCTCCCCTCGATTGGGCAGGCTCACCTCCTGCTCCACCACCGCGAGGGGGTCGGTGGCGTCGGCGATGAGCGAGCGCGAATCGGGATTGAGCAGGTTGTCGTCGTTGACGGACGCGGCGAGGATCGTTGCCCGCAGCGTCGCCGCACCGCCCGGGACAGTTTGGTCATTCAGCTCTGCATCGGCCCCCGGGCGTCGCGAGCCGACCAGTCGCTCGGCATTGTTGATCAGGACCTCGACGTCGATCGCGTCGAGGTGCGTCACGACGTCGGCACGCACGACGTGCGCCCCCGCCGAGGCCTCCAGCCAGACACGTCCGGTGAGTCCGCCGTAGTTCCACCAGTCGATCAGCCCCCACGGCAGCGTGTCGCTGCGCGTGCCAAGCGGGATGGTGTGCACCCGCACGGCGAGGAGGTTCGTCTCGCCCGGCTCGAGATCGGCGCCAACATCGAAGGCGAATGGTGTCGAACCTCCCTCGTGGTAGCCGATCCAGGCACCGTTCAGCCAGACGTCGGCAACGTAATTGGCGGACCCGAAGCGGAGCGTCACCGCCCGCCCGCTCCAGTCCTCGGGCACCTCGAACGACCGTCGATACCAGGCACCCGACTCCTCACCATCCGGCGGCGCGTTCGTCGTCCCGGGCACGGCAAGCGTCTCCCACGTCGTGTCGTCGTGGTTCACGAGGTGACGCTCCCCCGCCTCCATCTCGATCTCGGCGAGGGATGTGTCGCGCGCGGTCATCGTCAGGCGCTGGTCGAGCTCCACCCGCTCCACGCGCCACGGGCCATCGAGATCAAGGCGCGGTCTGGGCTGCCAGTCGAAGCTCGGAACCGGATGGCCATTCTGGATGGCGACGGACAGCCCGCCGCTGTCCATCAGGGTCAGGGTCGGCGCCAGCGTACCGGCGGTCCCCGTGGGAAGGCACCCGGCGAGCGCCGCGACCAGGAGGCCGAATGCGATGAGGGCGAAGCGCATCGCGCTCATGATGGCAGCGCTCGGCGACGCGTGCAGTGCGGCATACTCGTGCGGTGAGCGCTCACGTCGTCGTCATCGGCTCCATCAACATCGACCTGGTCGTCGTCGCCGACCGCCTGCCGGATCCCGGCGAGACGGTGCTCGGCGGGCGCTTCGCGACCCATGACGGCGGCAAGGGGGCGAACCAGGCAGTCGCGGCCGCGCGGGCCGGGGGACGCGTCAGGATGATCGGGGCGGTCGGGACCGATGCGCATGGTGATCGCGCGTTGTCCGCCCTTGCCTCGGAGGGCATCGACACCGCGCGCGTCCGGCGCCTGGGCGAGGAGCCAACGGGCGTCGCGATCATCGCGGTCGGCCCGCGCGGCGAGAACCAGATCGTGGTCGCTTCCGGGGCGAATGACCTGCTCGCGCTCGATGACGAGGATCGCGCCATGATCGCCGACGCCGACTGCGTGCTCACGAATCATGAGATCCCGCCGGCGGCCACGCTCGAGGCACTGCGGACGGCGCACGCCGCCGGCGTGACGTCGATCCTCAACCCGGCGCCCGCGCGGGCGCTGTCGTCCGAGGTCCTCTCCCTTGGACCGATCCTGACTCCGAACGAGCACGAGCTCGTCGTCGCCATCGGCAACGACATCACCGGAGCCGCCCTGGACGAGCTCGCCGCACGCCATGCCGGGCCGATCATCGTGACGCAGGGTCCGGCCGGCGCACTCCTGGTGGATGGTCAACGACGCGAGCGATTCGAGGGACGCCTCGCACCACGCGTGGTCGACACCACCGGGGCGGGCGATACGTTCTGCGGCGTTCTCGCTGCCTGGCTCGCCGACGGCCATCCGCTTGACGAGGCCATCGTGGCAGCCAACGCGGCTGGGTCGCTGTCGGTCGCCGCGGCGGGCGCGCGCGAAGGAATGCCGATGCGTGACGCCATCGAGTCGCTCCTCGGCGGCTGACCGTCGACGAGAGCTCGGCACGCTGTCTGCGTACTGCGACGGCGTCAGCGCCGCACGACCTCGAGGAGACCCATGGACGCCATCGCATTGCTCAAGGCCGACCACGACAAGGTCAAGAAGATGCTCGCCGAGGGCGAAGCGACCACGGAGCGCGCCGAGAAGACGCGCACCGAGCTGTTCGCCACGCTCAAGGACGAGATGACGATCCACGAGCGGATCGAGGAGGAGATCTTTTACCCGGCACTCAAGGCGCATCCGAAGGCAAAGGACATCGTGCTCGAGGGCTACGAGGAGCACCACGTCGTCGACGAGATCATGGGCGAGCTCGAAGCGACCGATGTCACCGACGAGACCTGGGCAGCCAAGTTCAAGGTCATGAAGGAGAACATCGAGCACCACATCGAAGAGGAGGAGGGCGAGATGTTCAAGCAGGCACGCGCCGTCTTCGATCCCGATGAGCTTGAGCAGCTCGGTGCACGGATGATGGAGCTCAAGCAGGTCGCCGTTCAGGCATCCTGATCTCCTCGTCTCCATCGCCGATAGGTCGATCGCGCCAGCGTCAGGTGGCACGGCGGGTGCAGGACCGACATCGTGCCCCTGGCACATCGGGGGAACGGAAGCGGCCGACCCTGGGGGAAGAGGTGTCGGCCGTTTCCGGTCACATAGGGCCAGCATCCCGGTGTTTCACGCGCCGCTGATGTTAATCCCCGCGGAACAGGTGTTGGACTCTCCCCGACACCGGATGGATCGTTGGTGGGATGACCAACGCCAACCCTCCCGGATCCACATCCTTCGCAACCGCCACGGGGGAGCGCAACAGCCCACGCCCGTTCGGGCCGTCCCCATCGCGGCTCCTGACGCCGCTGACCCTCCTGGTCCTGGCGAATGCGGTGTCGCTGAGCGGCAATGTCATCACGGCGGTCGCGATCCCGTGGCTGGTGCTGACCACGACGGGCAGCGCCGCGCTCACCGGGATTGCGGTCTTCGCGGGCGTCGGCGGCGCAGCCGTCGGTGGTCTGGCGGCCGGCCGGATCGTGGACGCGATCGGCCCGGTTCGCACGAGCTCAGCTGCCGATCTCCTCAGCGGAGTCGCGGTCGCGCCGCTGCCGATCCTCCTCGCGCTCAACGCTCTGGAGATCTGGCACGTCGTGCTGCTGGCCATCGTCGGCACGCTCGCTGACTCGGCCGGCTCGACCGCGCGGCAGAGCCTGGTGCCAGCGGCGGCTGACTCCGGCGGGTACACGCGCGAGCGTGCGAACGCCCTGTTCACCTCGGCGGAGCACGTTGGCTATCTGCTCGGAGCTCCGATCGCCGGCCTGCTCATCGCTGCCTTCGACGTCGGCGTCGCGCTCTGGGTGACGGTGGCTTCGTTCGCGTTCGCCGCGCTCGTCGTCGCACGGCTCGTTCACCTTCCCCGTCCCCGCGCCCTCGCCGCGGCGGCGGAGAGTGCAGGACTACGCGAGGCGATCGCGTTCATCTGGGGCGATCCGGCACTTCGCGCGCTGTTCGTATTCCCGACGGCGGCGGTGCTGCTGGTCGGTCCGCTCGCACCGATCGTGCTCCCGGTCCTGGCACGCGAGGCGTTCGGCGATCCGGTCGTGCTGGGCGTAATGGTCGCAAGCTACGGTGCCGGAGGGCTCCTCGGAGCTGCCGGCTTCGGGATGTTCGGTTCGCGCGTCCCTCGTCGGCGGCTGTACATCGGCGTATTCGTCGTATGGCCGTGCACATACGCAGCGATCACGCTGGTTCCGTTCCTACCATTCACCCTCGCCATGCTCCTGACCCTCGGAGCTGCCGCCGGTTCGCTCGTGCCGCTGCAGGCCACGATCCGCCAGGAACGCTCACCCGCCCGCCTGCTGGCCCGCGTCGTCGGGCTGAGCACGGCGAGCGTCCCGGTCGCCGCGCCGATCGGCGTCCTCGTCACCGGCTTCCTCATCGACGGGCTCGGCCTGCATCACACGCTGCTGCTGATGACCGCCGGCGCCGCGCTCATCGGCATCACCGTCCTGACGAGCAAGGGGATCCGCGTCTTCGACACCAACGCGGTCACGCAGCCGGGCGGTGGAGTCCGGATGGTTCCCGTCACGGCCGGCAGCGGTTGACAGGTCGACGCAGGCGTACGTTCGCCGATCGTTCCTGACGGGCACTGCCTTCACGGGCGACGTGACCACCTCTCATCGGCGCTCGGCAGCCATGCCCCATCGGGTGGATCCTTCCACCCTTCCTTCCCGGCAAGTTCGGACGCGACCGAGCGCAGCGTCGCCAGCTCCGGGTGCTTCGCGTCGCGGCGGTGGACGATCGCCCACGGATACACGGGGACCGGCTCGGCGAGCGGCCTGATGACCGCGCCCGGCACCGCAGGACGCTCGCTCATGGTGAGGATCGGGAGGCCATGCGACTGGAGGTGCCGCGCGGTCTCGCTCGGACCGATGACGTGCGCGTGCGGCGCCGACGGCCGCGCGCCGAACGCCTCGAGCAGGGAGACCGCGAGGTCAACCCACTCCGGAGCGTCGTGGTTGCCGGCGCTCGCATCGATCTCCATCCCGCGCAGCATCTCGAGCGGCACCTGGGGACGTGCTGCCAGGGGGTGGCCGTCGGGAATCAGCAGCCCCAGCGGTTCGTAACGAACCAGCCGGCGCGTCAGCTCGGCGGGAAAGGGCCGCCCAAGCCCTTCCGTCCTGCCGAAGGCGACGTCGAGGCGTCCCGCCAGCAGCTGGAGGAGGGCCGCGCCCATTCCTCCGCCATAGCGCACCGTGAACTCGAACTGGGGCGCGGCAAGGCGCGAGACGTCGACGATCCGGGCGGGGGTGAGCTCCTCGCC